>CANPGB010000001.1 GCA_947573485.1 uncultured Porphyromonadaceae bacterium
AACAATTCAGAGTGTATTTGTTAATCTGAATCTCGTCTGCAAAGGTAAAAGTTACGGGATTAATTGGCGTCTTTCAGACGCGCTCGTGAGCTCGGGGTGGCTATCCCTGCACGTATCCGCTAAAGCTTCGGCGTACTGGATTACTGCGTCTTTCAGACGCGCTCGTGAGCTCAGCGTGGCTATCCCCGCACGTCTCAGCAGGATTCGCGTACGGGGATAAGATAATCAGAGTGTGCCTCCGAGTTCGTGCAGGGGGTCCATGACGAAAGGTCGGAGGGCGGCGCGGGGGTGCGGGAGGGTGAGGCGCGGGGTGTGTATGCGGAGGCTGTCGACGGCAATGATGTCGATGTCGACGGTGCGGTCGCGGTAGGTGCCGTCGGGGTTGCGGTGTGCCGTTGCTCCTGCGAGTGCTTCGGCTTGCTGCACGGCGTCGAGGAGGGCGTGCAGGCTGCCGGTGGTCCAAGGAGATGCAATATCAAGGGTGAGGGCTACGCCTTGGTTGAGAAAGGCGTTGGCCGACTCGTAGCCCCAGGGGTCGCTCTCAACTATTGACGAGAGGCGCATGCGGGCCGCAGCAAGCATGGAGGTGGAAAGCAAAGCGGCGACCGCACGGGCCAGATTGGCCCGGCGGTCGCCGATATTGCTACCTATGTTGAGGTATATGGTAGAGAGCATCAGTCGAGCGTACGCGACACCTCTTTCTCCTCGAAGCCTTCGATGAAGTCGCCGACCTGGATATCGTTGTATCCGGCAATTGAGATACCGCAGTCGAAGCCTGCGAGCACTTCTTTGGCGTCGTCTTTGAAACGCTTGAGCGAGCCGAGTTCGCCGGTGTAGCGCACGATACCGTCGCGGATAAGGCGCACCTTGCAGCCGCGCTTGATTTTGCCCTCGCGGACAATGGCGCCTGCGATAGTGCCGACTTTCGACACCTTGAAAGTCTCGAGGACCTCAGCCGTACCTGTAATCTCTTCTTTGATTTCGGGCGCGAGGAGGCCTGCCATGGCGTCTTTGACTTCTTCGATAGCCTGGTAGATGACGGAGTATAGACGAATCTGCACACCGTCGCGTTCTGCGGCACGTCGTGCGGCCACGCTGGGGCGCACCTGGAAGCCGATGATGATAGCGTCGGATGCGGCAGCGAGTGTGACGTCGCTCTCGGAGATTTCGCCCACGGCCTTGTGGAGTACGTTGATCTGCACTTCTTCGGTAGAGAGCTTGATGAGCGAGTCGGAGAGAGCCTCGATAGAGCCGTCGACGTCGCCCTTGACAATGATGTTGAGCTCCTGGAAGTTGCCGATAGCGCGGCGGCGTCCGATATCCTCGAGCGTGAGCATCTTGGTGGTGCGGAGACCCTGCTCGCGGGCGAGCTGCTCGCGCTTGGCAGCGATGTCGCGTGCTTCCTGCTCGGTTTCGAGCACGTTGAAGGTATCGCCTGCGGTGGGCGCGCCGTTGAGGCCGAGCACGAGAGCGGGTGTTGCAGGACCGGCTTCCTTGATGCGCTGGTTACGTTCGTTGAACATTGCCTTAACCTTGCCGTAGTGGTTGCCTGCAAGAACAACGTCGCCCACGCGGAGCGTACCGTTCTGCACGAGTACGTTGGCTACGTAGCCGCGACCCTTGTCGAGCGACGACTCTATGATAGTGCCCACGGCGCGGCGTTTGGGATTGGCGCGGAGGTCGAGGAGCTCGGCTTCGAGAAGCACCTTCTCCATAAGTTCCTCAACACCTATGCCCTGCTTAGCCGAAATATCCTGGCTCTGGTATTTACCGCCCCACTCTTCAACGAGGTAGTTCATGGCGGCGAGCTCCTCCTTGATTTTGTCGGGGTTAGCGTGGGGCTTGTCGATCTTGTTGATAGCGAAGACAATGGGCACACCTGCTGCAGAGGCGTGGTTAATGGCCTCTACGGTCTGGGGCATGACGTTGTCATCGGCAGCGACGATGATGATAACGATGTCGGTAACCTTAGCACCGCGTGCACGCATAGCCGTGAAGGCCTCGTGACCGGGGGTGTCGAGGAAGGTTATGTGACGGCCGTCGGCGAGCTTTACGCTGTACGAGCCGATGTGCTGTGTGATGCCACCGGCCTCACCTGCGATAACGTTTGCCTTGCGGATGTAGTCGAGGAGCGAGGTCTTACCGTGGTCAACGTGGCCCATGACGGTAACCACGGGGGGACGGCTTTCGAGATCTTCCTCGTTATCCTCCTCCTGGGCAATGGCGTCGGCCACTTCGGCTGATACATATTCGGTGGTGTATCCGAATTCGTCGGCCACGATATTGATAGTCTCGGCATCGAGGCGCTGGTTGATCGACACCATTACGCCGAGGTTCATACATGTGGCGATAACGCTGTTGACGGGCACATCCATCATTGCAGCGAGGTCGTTCGCGGTAACGAACTCGGTGAGCTTGAGTACCTTGCTTTCGGCTTCCTCGGCCTGGTGCGCCTGACGCTCGCGGTTGGCGTTAGCCTCGCGTTTCTCCTTACGCCACTTGGCGCCCTTCTTGAGGCCCTTGTCTTTGGCGGTGAGGCGGGCGAGGGTTTCCTTAACCTGCTTCTGTACGTCTTCCTCGTTGACCTCGGGCTGAACGGGCTTGCGGGGGGCGTTGTTGTTCTGTCCGCGGCCACGGTCGTTGCGGCGGTTATCGTTCTGACGCTGCTGGCCACCACCCGCGGGACGGTTGCCGCCGTCGCGACGGTTCTCTCCGGCGGGGCGGTTCTCGGAGCCGGCGGTACGGCCCACTTTTTCGATGTCGACCTTTTCTTTACCGGCAATGCGGCGGCGCTTCTTGCGGTCGGCGTCGGCAGCGGCGTCGGCACGGCCACCACGGCGGTCGTCCTTACCTTTTTTCTTGGGGCGGGTTGTCTGGTTGATAGCGGAGAGGTCTATCTTACCCACGATATTGAGCGAGGGGGCAGGCGCCGAGCGCTCGATAGTGAAAATCTCGGGTTCATTCGACGGGGTCGCCTTTGGAGCGTCGCCGTTAACGGCCGCGGGAGCCTGCGCGGCATTTTTGGTCGGTTCTATAGTAGGAGTAGTTTTAGTTTCGGTTGCTTTAGGCTGCTCGGGAGCAGGCTTGGGTGCCTCGGCTTTGGGCGCGGGCGCGGGCTGAGGAGCCTGTTTGGGCTCTTCAGGCGCGGGCTTTACGGGCGCGGGCTTTGGAGTTTCGGGAGCCTTGGGAGCCTCTTCGGCCTTGGGGGCTGCCGGAGCAGGAGCAGGAGCGGGCTTTGGAGCCTCGGGCGCCTTCGCTTCGGGCGCGGGCGCGGGAGTTTCGGCAGGCTTGCGCACAATGGGGTTACCCTTAGCGTCGAGCTCGAGCTTGCCAAGGATTCGGGGCTTCTGCGGCGTGGCGGGTTTCACTTCAGTTTCGGCGGGTGCCGGAGCGGCGGGCTTTGCCCGGTTCTCTTTCCTTTCGGTTGTAATCTGAGCTGAACGCGTCTTGAGGTCTTTGTCGCTTTTGAAAGCACCCATGAGGAGGTCGACGACGTCGTCTTCGACACGGGTGTTCGGGCTCTCATCGATGCTGATACCGCGTTTGCGGAGAAAGTCGATGACAGTCGGGAGCGAGACGTTCAGGTCTTTTGCTATTTTGCTTATTTTCGTCTTGGCCATAAATTGAATTCGTGTTGATGAAGCCGAAGCTTCGAGTTAGAGTTGGAAAGTGTGTTCGGGGCAAAGCGCCTGGGCACTGAATATCCATGCCCCCGGCGCCACACTTTTAACTCTGCTCTTCGGAAGCCTCTTGAGCTTCTTCGGCGGGGGCATCGGCGGCGGGTTCCTCGTCTTCGTACTCGCGGCGGAGTATTTCGAGAACGTCGTCGATAGTGTTCTCCTCGAGGTCGGATTTCTCGATGAGGACGTTGCGGGGGGTGTTGAGCACGCTCTTGGCGGTAACGCAGCCTATGTTCTTGAGTGCGTCGATAACCCAAGCGTCGATTTCGTCGCGGAAGTCGTCGAGGTAGATATCGTCTTCGTAGACCATTTCGGTGTCGCGGTAAACGTCGATTTCATAGCCTGTGAGCATGGTTGCGAGCTTTATGTTGTGACCGTTCTTGCCGATAGCGAGCGACACTTCTTCGGGGCGGAGGAATACCTCGGCTTTGCGTGCTTCTTCGTCGAGACGTATGTTGGAGATACGTGCGGGCGAGAGTGCGCGCTGGATGAAGAGTGCGGGGTTGGCGGTGTAGCAGATTACGTCGATGTTCTCGTTACGGAGCTCACGGACGATGCCGTGGATACGCGAGCCTTTCACGCCCACGCAAGCGCCTACGGGGTCGATGCGGTCGTCGTAGCTTTCAACGGCAATCTTTGCGCGCTCACCCGGGATGCGGGCCACGGCGCGGATGTTGATGAGGCCGTCGTGAATCTCGGGCACCTCAAGTTCGAAGAGGCGGCGGAGGAACTGCTCGTTTGTACGCGAAACGGTAATCTTGGGGTTGTTGTTCTTGTTGTCGACGTTGGCGATTACAGCGCGTACGGTCTCGCCTTTGCGGAAGAAGTCGCCGGGAATCGACTCGTTTTTGGGGAGGAGGAGTTCGTTCTTGTCATCGTCGAGGAGAAGAGTCTCGCGCGACCATGTCTGGTAAACTTCGCCGGTAACGAGCTCGCCTTCGAGTTCTTTGAACTTGGTGTATACGGCCTCTTTCTGGAGGTCGAGGATTCGGCTCTGGAGAGTCTGGCGGAGGTTGAGGATAGCACGGCGGCCGAAGTTCTCGAAAATAATCTCGCGAGAGTGTTCCTCGCCTACCTCAGCTTCGGGGTCGTCGTCGGCACGGGCGTCGGAGAGCGAAATCTCGAGGTTGGGGTTCTGCACTTCGCCGTCGGGAACAACGGTGAGGTTCTGGAAAATCTGCACGTCGCCCTTGTCGGGGTTAAGGATTACGTCGAGGTTCTCGTCGGTGCCGAACATTTTAGCGAGCACGTTGCGGAACGATTCCTCGAGCACGCTGATCATAGTGGTTTTGTCGATGTTCATGAGTTCTTTGAACTCGGCGAACTGCTCGACCATATTTGGTGTATCCTCTTTCTTTGCCATTTGGGTGGAGTTGGGAATATTGAGTTTTAGTAGGGAAGTTCTTTAAAATTTGAGGTCGTATCGCACGTATTTGCATTCGGCGGAGTTGAGGCGGAGGGCTTCCTGCTTTACCACAGGCCGCTTTGCACCTGGCTCTTTGACTTTTACGCTGATTTCGACGGTGAAGTCGACATCGGTGTCGGCGGGCTCACCGGGGGCTACCTCTACGAGCACACCGCGGAGCTTGCGGCCGTCGCGGGTGAGAATCTCGACGTCGTTGCCCACGTTTTTGTCGTACTGCGCGCGCACTTTGAAGTCGGAGGTGATGCCGGCAGAGCCCACTTCGAGGCTGTAATCCTCGGCATCGCGGTCGAAGACTTCTTCGATGCGCCGGGTGACGGCGGCGCAGATGTCGATGTCGACGCCTGTTGCCGAATCAAGCTCTACAACAATATCGTTGGATGCGTTCACGGCTATATCAACCACAAAAAGGTCGGTGCCGGAAATTGCCTCGGCAACCGTGCGCTTCAATAATTCTTTATCTATCATAATCGGGGTACTCTCAAATAGAGAGGAGGAAGCCTGAGCCCCCTCCTCTCTTGAAGATGTGCTGCAAAGTTAATAAATAATGTATAGACTGGCAAACTGCACCGCCACCGAGTGGGCAGAACGGCCTTGATATTAGATATATTTATATATTTTTAACAATATAATCACTTTGGCATGCCGTTATAAATATATAAACCGCATAACTAACATCACCATGTGCATCCAGACCGAATACAGCCATACTTACCAGCTTACTGCAGGCGAAAGCGACGCCGAGGGCCGCATGCCCCTGACGCTTATCACAGAACGTGTGATAGAGGTTGCCACCGAACATGCCAACGCCCTTGGCATAGGCTACGACGCTCTGATAAAGAAGAATATAGGCTGGGTATTGAGCCGCCTCTCGATAGAGATGCGGCGCTATCCGCGCATCAACGACCGCTACACGCTCACGACATGGATAGAGAGCTATAACCGCCATTTCAGCGAGCGCAATTTTGCCATGACCGACTCGGCGGGCAATGTTTTAGGGCATATGCGCACGGTGTGGACTGCAATGGATTACGAATCACGCTCGGTGGCCGACCTTACGTCGCTCGAGCAGATTCCGTTCCCCATCGCCGATGTTCCGTGTCCGATAGCAAAGGCTCCGCGCCTGCCGCGCCTGAGCGAGGATGCCGAGTGCGGCAGCTACCGCTTCAAATACCGCGATCTGGATTTCAACCGCCATGTGAACACTGTGCGCTACCTCGACCTTATTCTCAACCACTGGCCTCTTGAACACCACGATGAAATGGTGGCCACGCGCTTCGACATCATTTTCCACCGCGAGTGCCACTACGGGCAGGAGGTGAGCATACGTGTGGCCGAGGGCAACGACAAGTGCCCGGGCTCTATCTGCGAGATTGTGCGCCCCGACGGCGTGTGCGCGGTGGCCTCACGCCTCTTCTGGCAGCCGGCGCCGAAGGCGTACAAGTGTGACAGGAGTTAGGACTGGTTAGGGGTTAGGGGTTAGGAGTTAGGAGTCTCCAACACCCATCTTAATCCGCGTCCTGGCGGACGCCACCCGTGAGAGCGGGGTCTATCCCGGCACGCCTCCGCCTGCGGCTCCGGCGTACCGGGTTACTGGATTAATCTGCGTCCTGCCGGACGCTACTGTGCCTCAGGCTTTTATCTCATAATTCCTTACTCCGAACCGCTAACTAAAAAAACCCGAGCCCATAACCCCTAACTCCTAACGACTCCTAACCCCTAACGACTCCTAACTCCTAACCCCTAACCAAGAAACTCTCATCTTCCTATCGAGATGAGTTTGAGGCCGTTGGCCTCGAGGTCGGCGCTTTGGTAGATGTTGCGGCCGTCGATTATGGTATTGCCCTTCATTGCTCTTGCGACCACGGCCCATGAGGGGAGGCGGAACTGCTTCCACTCGGTGAGGAGCGCCACGGCATCGGCGTCGATGGCGGCGTCGTAGATGTCGGAGGCGTAAGTCACGGCGTCGGCAATGCGACGGCGACACTCGGCCATTGCCACGGGGTCGAATACGCGGACTGTGGCACCGGCCTCAACGAGGCGCGTGATTACTTCGAGCGAGGGGGCGCAGCGCATGTCGTCGGTCTCGGGCTTGAATGCAAGCCCCCAAATGGCTATTGTGCGGCCCCGCAGATTGCCGTCGAAGAGCTCATATAGCTTGCGGAACACTACGGTTTTCTGATGCTCGTTTACGGCTTCAACGGCGCTTATCACTTTCATGGGGCAACCGTTTTCCTCGCCCGTGCGGATAAGGGCGCGCACGTCTTTGGGGAAGCACGAGCCGCCGTAGCCGCAACCCGGGTAGAGGAATTTGCCGCCTATGCGTGCGTCGGCGCCAATGGCAGTGCGCACGGCGTTGACGTCGGCACCAACTTTCTCGCAGAGGTTTGCAATCTCGTTGATAAACGATATGCGAGTGGCGAGCATGGCGTTTGCTGCGTATTTGGTCATCTCGGCCGAGGCGAGATCCATAAACATCACCCTGAAGTTATTGAGGAGGAAGGGGCGGTAGAGGCGCTCCATGAGTTTGCGGCCACGGTCGCTTGCTATGCCTATAACCACGCGGTCGGGCGACATGAAGTCTTTTATCGCGGCACCTTCTTTGAGGAACTCGGGGTTTGAGGCGAGCTCGAAGGGCGTGTCGGGGCAGCCGCGCAGGCGCAGACGCTCTTCAATCTCGCGCTGCACGAGGCGGTGTGTGCCTACGGGCACTGTTGATTTGGTGACGAAGAGAGTGTAGCGGTCGATGACGTCGCCGAAATCGCGGGCGACGGCGAGCACATGGCTGAGGTCGGCGGAGCCGTCTTCGTCGGAGGGGGTGCCTACGGCGCAGAACACTATCTCGACTTTCGAGGCCACCTCGGCCAGGGAGGTTGAGAAGTGGAGACGTCCGGCGGCCACGTTGCGCTCAACGAGCTCGGCGAGGCCGGGTTCGTAGATAGGAATCTCGCCGCGGCGGAGGCGCTCTATTTTAGCGGCGTCGATGTCGATGCAAGTGACATCGACACCCACCTCAGAGAAACAGGCTCCCGAGACGAGGCCTACATACCCGGTGCCGACAATAGCTACGTTCATCGCTTGAAATTATTCGTTAAGACGGAACACGCGCAGGCCTATGAACTGGCGGTTCTTCTTCATGAACTCGGCCAGTGGCTGTGGCGAAATCATTACTTTACCACCCGACATTGAGGCGTGCAGGAGGTATGGCTCGGCTGTGGGCGAGTCTTTTACGACTATGCCCATGTGGGTAACGTCGAGGTTCTTGAGGTTTGTGACAAGACCCACCACGTCGCCGTCGTGGAAAGCGTTCTTCGTGGCCTTGGAGGCGAGGTCTACGGTTTTGATGTAGCAGAAGCGGTGCTGCCGGTAGCCGTTCTCAATGTCGCGGACGCGGGCGTAGGTGGCGGAGTCGGCCAAGGCGGGGTATTTGTCGCGGTTGGCGGTCATAAAGTCGATTGTGCGCGAGAGCTCGGAGCAGCGGGGGAAGTCGGCGGTGACATCGGAGAAGTTGCCGCGGTGACGGTTATCTACCGCCCAGTCGCTGATATAGTGCAGGCGCGAGGGGTAGCCGTTAACCTCGCCGTTGCGGTAGCGTATGCGGCGGAGGTTGTATACGTAGTCGCGCCATGAGCGGCGGTTCTCGCCGGCGGTGAAGGCCAGGGCGAGTGCCGTCTCGACGAAGGTGGTGCAGTCGAGCTCGTCGAGGTTCACTGTGAGCATTTCTTCGTCGCCTTCTAGTGTGTGTGCCACGTAGGGGGTGCCTATGAAGTTGCGGGCGAAGAATGCCACGCGCGCCTCGGGATTGGCAAAGTTCTGCGAGGCTGCTGCATCGAGCATCTGCGTGAGGCGGAGGGTGTCGGAAGCCTCGTTATGGAAGCGCACTTCGACCTGTGCGTTCGCGGCGAGGCTTACGAAGATAAAGATAAAGAGGTAAATTATAAATCGTTTCATATCAATTGCTACGGGTACATATGAATATAGCGCCCAGGACCCCGGGCACCCAGGCGCAGCATGTCAGCGCCGTAACGAGCACTATTGAGCCGCACCCCTTGTCGATAACGGCGAGAGGCGGGAATACGAGGCAGAGAATTGCACGGAGACACGACATAATAAAAAGTGTTGGTTGAATTATTCTGCGAAAATACTAATTTTTTGCGTAACGGCGCGCCACGTGCGTAAAAAAATGAAGGTGCAGGGCTCATCTATGCTGTTTAAGAGAATATTTCTTTAAAGGCATTTGGGGCGGTTGAGAGCGGGTTCGGGGAGTCTTTTTACATTTAGTTTGCCGATTTTGAAAACTTTTTGTAATTTTGTGGCAAATAAACTAAACATCAGAAACCTATGATAGACAGAATTGACCGCCTCGACCGCAAAATCCTCAATATCGTGATGCACAACGCCCGTATACCGTCGAAAGACGTAGCCGTGGTTTGCGGAGTATCGCGTGCCGCCGTTCACCAGCGCATACAGCGCCTCATCGACATGAACGTAATCACCGGTTCGGGCTACCACGTCAATGCCAAGATACTGGGCTACGCCACCTGCACATATATAGGCGTGAACCTTGAGCGCGGCGCCATGTACCGCGACGTTGTTCCCGCGCTTGAGAAAATCCCCGAGATTGTAGAGTGCCACTTCACCACAGGCCCGTACACCATGCTTGTCAAACTCTATGCCCGCGACAACGAGCACCTCATGGAGCTTCTCAACAAGAAGATCCAGATGATTCCGGGTGTCACCGGCACCGAGACCCTCATCTCGCTCGACCACTCGATTGACCGCGAGATACCTATAGAAATCGAAGCCAAGTAATAAGCACACTTCAATGAAACGTATTATCGCAGCCTTGGCAGGCGTTGCCGTCGTTCTCGGCGCCTGCACACAGCGCAGCGGCGAGACCGCCGACGCCACCACCCCGGCACACACCACTCTGGCGCACCCCGAATGGAGCCGCAATGCCGTAATCTATGAGGTAAACACCCGCCAGTATACTCCGGAGGGCACTTTCAAGGCTTTTGCCGGTCAGCTGCCCCGCCTCAAGGAGCTTGGCGTTGACATACTGTGGTTCATGCCTATCCACCCCATTTCGGAGCTTAACCGCAAGGGTGAGCTCGGCAGCTACTATGCCGTGCGCGACTACAAGGGTGTGAATCCCGAGTTCGGGACACTCGACGATTTCCGCGCCGTTGTCGACTCGGCTCACGCCGCCGGCATGAAAGTGATTATCGACTGGGTGCCCAACCACACCGGCTGCGACAATGCCTGGGTAAGCGAACATCCTGAATACTACCAGCTCAACGAGGAGGGCAAGATGTACGGCCCCTTCGACTGGACCGACGTTTACCAGCTCGACTACAGCAAGCCCGAGACCCGTGCAGCGATGATCGATGCCATGGGCTACTGGCTGCGCGAGGCCAACATCGACGGCTTCCGTTGCGACGTTGCCGGCCGCGTGCCCGTTGACTTCTGGAACGATGCCCGCACTGCTTTCGACAGCATCGCCGGGCGCCCCGTGTTCATGCTCGCCGAGGCTACCGAGCCCGAGCTCGTGGAGCACGCTTTCGACATGGACTACAACTGGCCGATGAAAGACCTCTTCAGCGAGATTGCCTACACCTCGGGCCAGTATACCTACGGCGACGGCACCCGCACCTTCCCCCGCAAGACGGCAGCCGACATCGACTCGCTGCTGCAGCTGCAGGCCAAGCAGTACCCCGCCGACAGCTACATGATGAACATGATCACCAACCACGACCTCAACTCGTGGGAAGGCACCGAATTTGAGCGTCTGGGCAACCTTCAGGCCGCTTTCGCCGTGCTCTCGTACACGCTGCCCGGCATGCCACTTATCTACACCGGCCAGGAGACAGGCCTCAACCGCGCCATTGAGTTCTTTGTAAAAGACGAGGCTCCCGAGTGGGAACCCCGCAACCAGTATTTCGGCTTCTATCAGAAACTTAATGCGCTCAAGCACAGCCGTCCCGAGCTCGCCGCAGGTGAGAAAGGCGGAGCTGTTGAGATGCTCCCCACGGCATCGACCGACGTCATAGCCTTCACCCGCGCCACCGGCGGCAGCGGCACTTTCACCGCCGCCAACCTCGGCAGCGCGCCCGCACCCCTCTTCGCCGAGGGTCAGGCTCCCGTGCTTGAGGGCTCTACCGACATCTTCACGGGCGAAGATGCTATCCTGCCCGACACCCTCGCCCCCGGCCAGTATATTGTAGCCACCTTCAACGCCGCGAAATGACCGAGCAGAGCCAACGCTGGACCGAGATAGAGCACCTGCCCGAGTGGGACGAGGAGTTCTATCACATCTACACGGCCAAGAAATTCGGCAAGTGGGTGATGATCAAGACCCTGCGCCCCGAGTTGGCCGACGACCCGCGCTACCGGGCGATGATTGAGCAGGAGTTCGATGTGCGCTACAGCCTGGCGCACCCCAACATCGTGATGATCAACGATTTTGAGGATATACCGGGCATAGGGCGCTGCATTGTGACCGACGACGTGTATGGCGACAGCCTGCGCAAGCTCATCGACGAGAAACGCGTGACTCCCAAGCACATTGAGCAGTTGCGGCACCAGCTCGTCAATGCCCTGGAGTATATCCAGAGCAAGCATATAGTTCACCCGCCGCTGAAGCCCGAGAACATACTCTTTACCGAGAACATAGGCAACCTGAAGCTTATCGACGTAGGCTTCGAGCAGCGCCCGTCGCTCTCACACCAGTCGACAGCCGACGACATTTATAACTACGGCAAGGTTCTCACCGAAGCCCTCGACGCCTCGGGGCTCGACGACCCCGTGCTGCGCCGCGTGGCCCGCAAATGCACCGAGGCCGACCCGCGCAAGCGTTTCAGCACCATGCAGCAGGTGCACTTGGCACTCGAGAACCGCAAGAGCCGCCAGCTCTATATGGTAATCATAGCCTTCCTTGTGCTCATGATCCTGCTGTTGCTGTGGCTCAAAACCCCTTATGCACCGGCGCCCGTAACCGGCACCCCGGCAGCTATTATGAATCTTCTCTTATGACAACGACCGACCAGAACCACCCGGTATACGTCCACCCGATAGCCCCGTCGAACGACCAGCTTCACCAGTATGTGCAGTTTGGCATCGACCTCTACAAAGGCAACCCATATTATGTTCCGCCGCTGATTTTCGACGACGTGAACACCCTGCGCCCCGACAAGAACCCCGCATTTGATTTCTGCGAGGCACAGTCGTTCATGGCTTTCCGCAACGGCGAGCCTGTGGGCACCATAACCGCCATAATCAACCATGCGGCCAACGAGCGCTTCGGCAAAAAGACGCTGCGCTTCGGCTGGCTCGAGTTCATAGACGACGCCGAGGTTGTCGACGGCCTCTTCGAGGCAGCGGCAGCCTGGGGACGCGAACGCGGCATGACCGAGATGACCGGCCCCATGGGTTTCTCCGACCTCGACTACGAGGGTATGCTCATCGAGGGCTTTGAGGAGCTCGGCACCATGGCCACCATATACAACTGGCCCTACTACCCCAAGCATATGGAACGTCTGGGCTTTGCCAAGGAGGCCGACTGGATTGAATACCGCATAACCGTGCCCGAGAGCGGCGTGCCCGAGAAACACGCGCGCATTGCCGAGCTCATAGGCCGCAAATTGGGGCTCTCGGTGCTGAAGTTCACCTCCAAGAAACGCATCAAGGAGGAATACGGACGCGCCATTTTCGAGCTCGTCAACGAGGCCTATGCCAATCTCTATGGCTTCGTACCCCTCACCGACAGGCAGATTGACTACTATATCGACCTTTACTTAGGCATGCTTCGCCTCGACGATGTTACGCTCATCATCGACTCGGAGCGCAAGCTCGTGGCCTTGGGCATATCCATGCCCTCGCTCTCCAAAGCCCTTCAGAAAAGCAAGGGCAAGCTCTTCCCCACGGGGTGGTGGCACCTTCTGCGCGCCATAAACGGCCACACCGATGTTGTGGATCTGCTGCTCGTGGCCGTGAAACCCGAGTACCAGAGCAAGGGCGTGAACGCCATGATTTTTGCCGACCTCATACCCCGCTACATTGCCAACGGCTACAAGTTTGCCGAGAGCAACGTTGAGCTCGAAGGCAACGAGAACGTGCAGAAGCAGTGGGAATACTTCGAGCGTCGCCAGCACCGCCGCCGGCGCGCCTACACAAAATCTATCTAACAGCCCGATATAACAGGTTACTATACCAATGGAACTTAAAAAGCACTCTTACGACGAGGCCCTCGCGGCCTCGCTCCAATATTTTGGCGGCGATGCCCTCGCCGCCCAAGTCTGGGTGAGCAAGTATGCCCTCAAGGACAGCGACGGCAACCTCTACGAGCTTACCCCCGACGACATGCACCGCCGCCTCGCCCGCGAGCTCGCGCGCATCGAGAACCGCTATCCTCAGCCTATGAGCGAGGACGAAATCTTCGGTCTGCTTCGCGACTTCCGCTATGTTGTGCCCCAGGGCAGCCCCATGGCAGGCATAGGCAACAACTTCCAGGTAGGCTCACTGTCGAACTGCTTTGTAATCGGTCTTGACGGCAAGCCCGACAGCTACGGCGGCATTATGCGCGTTGACCAGGAGCAGGTGCAGCTCATGAAGCGCCGCGGCGGCGTGGGTCACGACCTCTCGCACCTTCGCCCCAAAGGCATGGCTGTGAAGAACTCGGCCCTCACCTCCACCGGCCTCGTGCCTTTTATGGAGCGCTACTCCAACTCTACCCGCGAAGTAGCTCAGGACGGTCGCCGAGGAGCGCTGATGATGACAGTGTCTATCAAGCACCCCGACTCGGAGGCCTTCATTGACGCCAAGATGACTCCCGGCAAGGTTACGGGCGCCAACGTATCGGTGCGCATCGACGACGCCTTTATGGAAGCCGTTGAGGCCGGTACACCGTACATTCAGAAATATCCTGTCGATGCCGAGGAGCCTCTGGTAACCAAAGAGATAGATGCAGCTGCGCTGTGGCAGAAAATAGTTGCCAACGCGTGGAAATCGGCCGAGCCCGGCGTGCTTTTCTGGGATACCATACGCCGCGAGTCGGTGCCCGACTGCTATGCCGACCTCGGGTTCGAGACAATATCCACAAACCCCTGCGGCGAGATTCCCCTGTGCCCCTACGACAGCTGCCGTCTCTTGGCTATCAACCTCTATTCGTTTGTAGAGAAGCCTTTTACACCCGAGGCAAGCTTCAACTACGACCTGCTCACCGAAGTAGTGCGCAAGGCGCAGCGCATAATGGACGACATCATCGACCTTGAGATGGAGAAAATAGACCTCATACTCAAGAAGATAGACTCCGACCCCGAGCCCGAGGAGGTGAAAGGCCCCGAGCGTAACCTGTGGCTCAAAAACAAGGAAAAAACTCTTCGCGGCCGCCGCACAGGCCTCGGCACCACCGCCGAGGGCGACATGATAGCCGCCATGGGTCTGCGCTACGGCACCCCCGCCGCCACCGATTTCAGCGTGAGCGTACACCGCGCGGTGGCTTTAGCAGCCTACACTGAGTCGGTTGAGATGGCAGCCCAGCGCGGCGCTTTCGAGGTTTACGACACCGCCCGCGAGGCATCGAACCCCTATATACAGCGCCTTGCCGAGGCCGATCCTGAGCTCTACAAGCGCATGGCAGCCCAAGGGCGCCGCAACATTGCCTGCCTCACCATAGCCCCCACGGGCACCACGAGCCTCATGACCCGCACATCGTCAGGCATAGAGCCGGTGTTCATGCCGGTGTACAAGCGCCGCCGCAAGGTGAACGCCAACGACGCCAACGTGCACATCGACTATGTTGACGACTCGGGCGACGCTTTCGAGGAATACATCGTTTACCACCCCAAATTCCTGGATTGGATGCGTGTTGCCGGCATCGACACCGAGAAGCACTACACGCAGGCCGAGCTCGACGAGATAGTGGCACAGTCGCCCTACGCAGGCGCCACAGCCAACGACATTGACTGGGGCGAGAAGGTGACCATGCAGGGCCGCATACAGAAGTGGGTCGACCACTCTATATCGGTGACGATCAACCTGCCCGCCGACATCACCGTTGACGCCGTGGAGACTCTCTACCGCAAGGCATGGCACGAGGGCTGCAAGGGCTGCACGGTGTACCGCGACGGCTCGCGCTCGGGTGTGCTCATCGCCGTAGAGAAAGAGAAGAAAGACAAGGAGAAGGCCGCAGCCGGTCCCGCTCCCGTCACCACCAAGCGCCCGATAGAGCTTGAGGCCGACGTTGTACGCTTCCAGAACAACAAGGAGAAGTGGATTGCCTTCGTGGGCCTCGTTGACGGTCGTCCGTACGAGATTTTCACCGGTCTGGCCGACGACGAAGACGGTATCTTCATACCCAAATCGGTATCGCACGGCAAGATTATCAAGGCCGTAGATGAGAACGGTGTGAAGCGCTACGACTTCCAGTTCCTCAACAAGCGCGGTCACAAGACCACTATCGAAGGCCTCAGCGACAAGTTCAACCCCGAGTACTGGAACTATGCCAAACTCATCTCGGGCGTACTGCGCTACGGCATGCCTATCGACCAGGTTCTCAAGCTTGTAGGCGGTCTTGAGCTTAACTCACAGTCGATCAACACCTGGAAAATGGGTGTTGAGCGCGCGCTCAAGAAATACCTGCCCAACGGCACCGCCGCCGGTGGCCAGAAGTGCCCCAACTGCGGTCAGGAGACGCTCATCTACCAGGAAGGGTGCCTCATTTGCACCTCCTGCGGCACCTCGAAATGCGGTTAAGGGAACTTCGGCGCCTTTAAATTGTTAATCAGTTGGGTAAGTGAATAAACACCTCCCATTAATACATAACTGACACTATGGATAATAAAGAATTCGACAAGCTGAGCTACGCGCTCGGCCTCAGCATGGGCCACAACTTCCGTGGCTCGGGTATAGATAAAATCAACGTCGAGGATTTTGCCGACGGCGTGGCCGCCGTTTACTACGGCAGCCAGCCCAAGATGAGCTTCGACGAGGCTAAAGAAGTTATCAACAAATACTTCACCGAGCTTCAGCAGAAGCAGCAGGCCGAAGCCGCCGCCATGGGCGAGCTCAACGAGAAAGCCGGCAAGGAGTTCCTTGCCAAGAACGGCGAGCGCGCCGAGGTAAAGACCACTCCCTCGGGCCTGCAGTATGAGGTTCTCACCGAAGGCAAGGGACCGAAGCCTACCGCCGGCGACCAGGTTACGGTGCACTACTCCGGCAAACTCATCGACGGCACTGTGTTCGACAGCAGTGTAGACCGCGGTGAGCCCGCCACTTTCGGCGTGACACAGGTTATTCCGGGCTGGGTTGAGGCTCTTCAGCTTATGAACGCAGGCTCGAAGTGGCGTCTGTTCATACCCTCGCAGCTCGCTTACGGTCCGCAGGGTGCCGGTGGCATAATCGGCCCCAACCAGACCCTTATCTTCGATGTTGAACTCATCGAGGTAGTAGGCAAGAAATGATGCGACGCCTATCGGCAAGCTTACTGACGGCGGTTGCCCTCACCATGGGCGCCGCCGCAGCCGAGCCCGACTCTCTGAGCCGGGCCGTGGCCGTTTTTATGGCATCTAATTTCAAGATTGCCGTAGAGAACGCCCTCGGCGACCTGCGCACTACGGGTCTCGACGTTGATACAACGGCCGTAAAGGCTCTGCTGCTCGACGAGCTCGCACGCCCCTACAATGCCAATGAGCACCGCGACGCCAATGCCTTTATAGAGCAGGCCATAGAGCGCCACGCCCGCGCCGAGAGCGACGCCCTGCTCGCCCGCGCCGCAGCAGCGCCGGGAGCGCAGGTGCTCGACGACGGTCTTGTGCTCGAAACTCTCTCCGAAGGCTCGGGGGCATCGCCCACGCCCGAAAGCACGGTGGCAATGCGCTATGCGGTGTCGCTGCCCGACGGCACGGTGTTCGACTCCATAGGCCCCGACGAGGCTCCCATGGTGACGGCTGTAAAGGCTCTTACTCCGGGCATGGCTATCGGCCTTACCCACATGAAGCCGGGCGGCAACTACCGCCTGACGGTGCCTCCGGCCTTAGGCTATGGCAAGGAGGGTGTGCCGGGAGTGATTCCGCCCGACTGTGCCCTGCAGTTCGTGGTCGAGTTAGTAGAAGTAAAGTAGGAGGCCTCCGGCCTAAGTCAAAAGGCAAAAGGCAAAAGGATAAAGTTTTTTTGTCTGAGAATTAATTGAATATAAACATAAAATAAGATAGATATGAAAAAATTGATGCTTGGCGCATGCGCCATACTTACGCTTGCCGCCGTCAGCTGCGGTAAGTGCGAACAGGGTCAGTGCGAAGCTGCTGCCACCGACTCGCTCTCTACTGCCTATGGCGAATATGTAGGCTCGATGCTCTACGGCGAGTACTCGCAGATGAACAGCGAGAAGACTCAGAAGCAGGATTTTCTGCGCGGTATGCAGATAGTGTTCGGTAGCGACGACAACCGCGACGCACGCATGGGTATGCAGATTGCCCTGCAGATTATGAACGAAATCAACCAACTCGATGCCCAGGGCGTTGAAATCAACAAGGCTGCCGTTATGCAGGCTTTCAAGAAAGCTTTCCTGAGCGACTCGCTCGGCTATGCCGAGATGCAGATGAGCGCCGGTAACTTCCAGGAGCTCTACCGCAAGGCCGTTGACCGCGCACAGGCCGCCAAGGCTGCCGAGGCTGAGGCTGCCCCCGACGCTACCGAGAACGCTCTCGCTGCCACCGAGTACATAGATCAGCTCAAAGCTGAGGGCAAAGACATTAAGACCACCGACACCGGCCTCTCGTATATCATCGAGACCGAGGGCGTGGCTCCCAAACCCACCGAGAACGCTACCGTAGTAGTCAACTACACCGGCAAGCACCTCAACGGCGAGGTGTTCGACAGCACCGACGGCCGCGGCCCCGCCACCTTCAACCTCCAGGGTGTGGTTCCCGGTTTCCGCGAAGGCCTCATGCTCCTCGGCAAGGGCGGCAAAGCCACTCTCTACATCCCCGGCAATCTCGGATACGGTGCTAACGGCGCTCCCGCCGCAGGTATCGGCCCCAACGAGATGCTCGTGTTCGACGTTGAGCTTCTCGACATTACTGAATAATACGAACACTCAATATGAGTCAGCAGCCCCGGCAAATGTGCCGGGGCTATTTTTATATTTTTATACGGACACTCCCATAAAAATGCTCTTTCGAGAGAGCATTTTTGTTTTAAAAGTGTTGTCTGGAAAGAGCATTATTATTAACTTTGCAGAAAAGTTTAGTAATGGAAACGCTCATAAAAACTTCTCAAAGGCTTGTCAACACCGTACAAATGCAAACTTTCCGCTATTTGTACAATCAAATCAACTGGAACGACAGGCTCATTATGATAAAGGGTGCACGGGGTGTCGGAAAGACCACCATGCTCCGCCAACACATAAAAGAGGTATTCGGGCCCTCCGGCAGTGCGCTGTATGCCTCCTGCGACAATCTTTGGTTCTCATCCAACAAGATAGTTGATCTTGCCGACTGGCACTACAATCACGGTGGAACACATCTATATCTTGATGAGATACATCGGTACAAGGGAAATTGGCAGCAGGAACTTAAAAACATATATGACTCATACCCTGACTACCATGTAGCTTTCACCGGATCGTCCATCATACATCTTGACTCGGCACTGGCCGACCTCAGTCGCCGTTGTCTCCCTTACACATTATACGGGCTATCTTTCAGAGAATACCTTGCCTTTGAGGGGATTGCAGATATAAAGCCCTTGTCACTTGAAGAAATACTTGATTCCACACACCAGGAGGAATGGACTATTCTCAACACTCTCCCGGAAAAGGTTCTTGCGCTGTTCGGACGCTATATCGGAAAAGGCTACTTTCCGTTCTACACCCCGGAAAATGTGCAGGAATACTACGGACGCATTGAGAGACTGCTCGACACAACCATCAACCGCGACATACCAGACTTGGAAAATGTGGAGTATGAGACGCTACACAAATTGAGCCGTCTTCTATACGTGATGTCTACTGAAACGCCATTCACTCTTAATGTTCAGTCTTTAAGCAAAAAGATTGAAGTGTCCCGCAACACGATAATAAAGATGTTCGAGCTTCTTGACAAGGGAGCTATAGTTAGGTGTCTATATAGCGGTTGGAAATCTCCTAAATCGGTGGCAAAACCCGGCAAGGTGCTTTTCAATAATACTGATATATTGGCAGCATTGAGCACCATGAATGAGATTGGAACAGTACGTGAGACTTTTGTAGCATCTATGATTGCGCCAAAACATAAATTGACGGAACCACCGGCAGGGGATTTCTTGGTTGACGAGAAATATCTGCTGGAAGTCGGCGGCCCATCAAAATCGTTCAAGCAGATAGCCAATATTCCGGATAGCTTTGTAGTGGCGGATGACGAGGAAACAGGATTCGGTAACAGAATCCCCATGTGGCTGTTTGGGTTTCTCTATTGACAGTCATTTGAATGAACCTGTCGTCTTCAGTTCATACTTCTTTTCAGGCTCACGGCATATATCCGTGAGGCTACAGCCACGTGATGCGCTTCGAGCCCGGTCTCGCCGAGAGCTCTGACTGACGCGCGGTTGACTGTGGCTCGAGTTCTTCGCCTGCTGAACCTGTATTGGCCGCACTGCCCAAGCAGTGTGGCAGGAGAGGGTGTGGAGGGTTAAGTTATGTCAATTTTGTTAAGGAGTGTGCGGGGGTCTTAAATTTTACGCTAACTTTGCCGAGCAAAATAGCCGAAGAGGCTTAAGCAAAGTGTGATTCAATCTAATTAATAAACCAAAATCTAAATCATGAAGAAATTCTACCTTCTTCTTGTGGCTGTTATGGCCACTTGCGCTGCGTGGGCTGCCGATTGTACGGTGTACTTCGACAACTCGACAGCAAACTGGGCAAGTATCAGTATTCACTATTGGAACGTTGACGGTCAGCAGACCGATTGGCCCGGTGCTCCTGTTACCGAAACCGAAACAATCAACGGGACAACTTACTATAAATTCACTATTCCCGGGGCAAATAATGGCACCATGCTCATCTGGAATAACGGCGGCAACGGCTCACAGACCGGCGACCTCAAGGCAGTTGACGGCCACATCTATGACAAAGACGGTGACATCAGCAGTGAAGCAAAGGAATACAAAATTTACTTTTTAAATAAGGCCGGTTGGACAAATCTGCACGCCTACATATTCGACGGTGGTGCCTCTAACGGAGGCTGGCCCGGTGAAGAAGTGAGCGAGATAGTTACCGATAACAACTTTGGTGACGTATATTGCTATACTTTCAGCACAAAATCGGAACTATCCAAAGAAGTTAAGATAATCTTTAACAACGGTGATAACGGCTCACAAACAGGTAACCTCGCCTTTATTGCCAATGCAATCTACTCAACCGATAATACCTCCGGCAAAAACGAGACTCTTGGTACTTTCAATAGCGATGAAGACCCGACTGTCATTACCCGAGATGTTTTCGGTGACTTCAGCGGTTCATGGGGAAGCATCGCTCTAACTGGTGAAGAAGGTGCAAGCGTCCTTTCTTGCGAGATAACACCAGCTAAAGCAGTGGGAGAGTTCGGTATCCGCCGTTTGAACAATGGGGACCAAACAGCATGGTTTGCAAACGCTGACTTTACACTGTCAGAATCTACTCCTGCAGCGTTCCTTAGCTTGACCTCTGATGTAAATTGCGCTTATAATCTTACAGTGGGTAAAACTTACAGCCTTTACTTTAATATCGAAACAAAAGAAGTTTCAATCCGTTGGAAGGAAGAGGAAGAACCCGAGCTCCGCAATATCTACATTATCGGTACTCTCGGTGGTGCCGATACCTGGCAGACCAACAAGGGTCTTAAACTTACCGAAACTGCAAAAGAGTCGAATATCTATACGGGTGCTATAACTCTTGCCAAGAACAACGATAACGATGAGAATGCCTACTTCAACATCACTACGCAGCTGATGAATGCATCGGGCAATTGGGACAATATGCAACCTTATCGGTATGGACCTTCGTCAGATACAGACATAGCAACAACCGAAACTAAATATTTTGCTCAGAACAACGACCCGAAGGCTTTTGTGGTTCCTGCCGGCACCTACATCGCCGTTGTAAATATGAACGAGCTCACCGTTACTCTCTTCGCACAGAGTGACCTTCTGCCCGCGGCACTCTATATGCACGGCAACTTCTACGACCGTCACTTCGATTTCTCGAACCCCGTGAAAGTTAACGGCACACCCGGCCCCGGTGGTGAGACCATGACCTACGAGTTCAATAATATCCTTATTCACCCTGCCGTTGCCGGTGGCGAAGTAGGTTACTTCATCCTCTCAGCAGGTGAGGCCTTCGAAGAGGCTCCCGAGGCTCCCGCTGCTGTCAAGGCTCGTGAAGCCGCTGCAGTTACTCCTGTTGCTCCTGCTCAGGTTGACTGGACCGAGTTAAACAAATCTCACCGCTATGCGCTTGTCAACAACGGCGACGGCACCTATGGCGTAGATGTACTTCTTGCCAATGCACAGCCTACCGATGTAAACAAACATCTTACAGAGATTCCTGCATACCAGTACGCCACCGTTAATGTAAAACTCAGCGCTGACGGCAACCACACTGCAACTCTCTCGACCGTTGACAAGGTTACCACCGGCATCGAAGCTGCCGAAGTCGTAAGCGACGGCGAGGTTGAGTTCTACAACCTGCAGGGTGTTCGCGTGGCTCAGCCCGAGAACGGTATCTTTATCCGCCGCCAGGGTGGCAAGGTTAGCAAGGTTGTAATCCGCTAATCTACCCTACTCTACTATAACAACAGCGAGGCTGTGCCCACCGGGGCGCGACCTCGCTTGTGTTATGATAAAGCGGAGGGGTGTTAGTAGTTGTAGGGACATGCCTTAGGCATGTGGAATTATGATAATCAACGCAAAGCCAATGACACATGCCAAAGGCATGTCCCTACAGATATGCGCAAAAAAGGGTTTATACACGTATCAGCATGCGCCGTGCTCCCCTACGATAATATTAACGGCGCCCCGCGAGCTGCAGCTTGCGGGGCGCCGTTGTGAGGTAGGGTTGGGTGAGCTTATTCGAAGCGGTGGAGCATGTCGAGGAGCTCGCTCATGGGTTTAGCACCGCTGTCGCGCCATACTTCCTGGCCGTCTTTGAAGAGGAGGTATGTAGGGCATGTGCGGATGTGGTATTTTTCGACGAGGTCTTCGCTTGAGGCGCAGTCGACGCTGAGGACGTTGGCTTTTGTGCCTGTGTGTGCACGCACCTCGGTCATAATGGGTTTCATTTTAGCGCAGCGCTCGCATCCTTCGTTGAAGAACTCTACGAGTGTGGGGCGAGCCTCGGCAAGATATTTGTCGAGGGTGAGGTTAAGGGTTACGTCGGTAGTCATATCGGAGAGATTTAATGTTCGTTAGAATTCGTCGCTCTTAGTTTCGAGGTGGTCGGTGAGCTTGTCGACGAGGGTGTCGATCTGCTGCACGCCTACAGCGCGCCACACAGCCTCACCGTTCTTGAAGAGGATGAGGGTAGGCACGGAGCGCACGTTATATTGCTCGGCGAGAGCCTGGTTCTGGTCGATGTCGACCTTGAGGATATTAGCACGGTCGCCCATGCGTTTCTTTACGTCCTCGAGGATAGGACTCATCACACGGCAGGGGCCGCACCACGTGGCGAAGAAATCGACCAAGGTGGGCTTGTTTTCATTAATAAACTGGTTGAAGTCGCTCATAATGCGTATATTTTTATGTTAGTTCTTGAGTTTCTTAATTAAGAACAAGCGAGGCGGCCCTGCGGTTCACGGCGCTCAGCGTACTCTAATCTTGCGCACCTGTGTGCCGCGGCGCTCGATGTAGAAACCGGGTGCGAGGGGTGCTTTAGCGGGCATGCCCTGGAGGGTGAAATACTGGGGTTCGGCCTTATCGGCCTCGACGCTTTCGACGCCCGAGGGGTCGGAGAGTGAAACCTGCATGTTGCGCCAGTCGACAGTCACGGTGTAGCTGCCTGCGGGAGTTCCGGCGGCGAGGGCTATGGCCTGGGGGTCGTCGATCTGAGAGATAGTCACGGGGGTGGTCATAGATATTTTGCCGTCGGCGGGTAGGCCGTAGCGGTTGCCCGAGGTATTGAAGTCGCCCCAGTTACCGGCGGTGCCGAGGCGCTTTGCGAAGCTGAAATAGCCGTCGATGCTCACGGTGGCGGTGAAGAGGGCTCCCGAGCGCTGCATGGCCACACCCTGTGCGGGGTCCCACGAGTTGCCGTTAACCTCGCCCACGATGTAGAAAGCTGCGGGCATGTCGGCGGGAGCGGCGTTGGGGTCGATTTTGGTGTATACGGCTTTGCCTGTGCGCTCTACAGAGCCTTCTTTGGCGCCCCACTCCACGGTGATTTGGCCTTCGGTAATGCCCGCGCCGATAGAGAATGTTGCCGAGGGAGCGGAGAAGTTGACGCGTGCGGCGCCGTTTATGCTGTACCAGCCGGTTGAGGCGTTGATGAGGGTTGCGGTTATACTGAGGGTTTCGGAGGTGAAAGATGTGGCGCCGGGCTCGAGGCTCAGGCGGGGAGCGGTGAGTACAGATTCGTCGTAGAGCACGGCTATGCCTGTAGAGCCCACGGGGCCGCTTATAGTGCTTGCGGTGACGGTGAAACGGCCACCGGCAACCTGGTCGGTGTATGTACCGGCGGGGAGGAGGCTGCCGCCGTTGGGGACGCTGACGGTCTTGGCCTGGCCGTTGCCAACAACGATGCAGGCACCGCCACCGCCACGGGTTATGACAGTGGTACCGTCGGCCTGGGCGAGGTATTCGGGAGTGTCGCCCATGGCGTTACGCAGGTGGTTTACGGCTGCGATGTGCGGCTCTGTGAAGTTGGTGGAACCTTTCACACCCATTTTAATATCCTGGTAGCCTGTTTTGAAGGGGCGCGAGAGGTAGAGAGCGGTGGCACCCTGGCGGCAGGCTCCGAGCGCCCAAGCGCGGTCAATTACAGCCTGCGACACATTTTTTGTCGCGCCGCCGTTGTTGGCGTAGGTGTCGTGGCTCTCGGCCCAGTAGACGAGTTTTGCAGGCGCCACGCCTTTGAGCGAGTTAATGCCGCTGACGGTGGTTGAGCTGTTGCTGCGGATAGCGTTGAGGAGAGTGTTGCCGTAGCGTGAGTCGGTTATCGACATATATTTGGCGTACTCCTGGAGGAGTGCGTTCTCGTTACCGCCGGGGCCGTCGAGAATCTCGCCGTAGTGCCAGAGTCCGTCGAGTGTCACGTCGGGCCAGAACTGCGAACACTCGGAGGGGAGGGCTATGTGCTTGGCGGCGTCCCAGCGTATGCCTTTCACGCCGTAGCTTTTGAGAGTCTCGATGTACTTTGCCACGGCCTCGCGCACCACTGCGTGCTCGCTGTTGAGGTCGGGATAGTCGCCGAGGTTATCGTTTGTTATGCTTGAGCGGCTGTTGTAGTTTATGCCCTTGTAGGTTGGCGAGTGCCAGTACTCGGTGTTGTTCCATATGGCCTCGCGGTTTGACGATGCTCCGTTGATGTGGTTGGCCACGACGTCGACAATAATCTTTATGCCGTACTTCTGTGCTTCGGCGCAGAGTGTTTTGAGCTGGAAAGCGTTGCCCGGGCCTGTGGAGTAGACGCGGAAACCGGCGGGAAGATATGCGTAGTACCACTCGGCACCCGAGGCGCAGTTGCCCTGGAGGGGTGAGAGCTGCACGGCTCCGAAGCCTGCCTCGGCGATAGCGGGGAGCTCTTCGGTAATCTGCTCGAAAGTCCAGTCGAAGCAGTGGAGGATGTTACCGTCCTGAATGTTTTCGGGTATTCCGTAGGCGTTCTGTGCAGGTGCGGCGAAGGCAGCCAGCGACAGAGCAACGGCAAGTATGCTTTTTCTAATCATGGTATGATATAATGTTGGTTGAATCACAATGCAGTGCAAAGGTAAGAATTAGTGAGTGCAATGCCAAATTTATTTGTGACCTTCGGCGGCTAATTTGCAAGCGCAAAGAGGGCGGACCGCTGTGGCCCGCCCTCAGGTGGAGATTATAGGATCAGATTATTTATTTCTTGAGGAGCTTCTTGCCGTCGCGGATGTAAACGCCGGGAGCAAGCTGGTTCCACTCGAGGTCGAGACGGATACCCTGGAGGTTGTAGATAGCGCCGGGTTCGAAGCCTGCGGTCACGCTTTCAACGCCTGTGAGGTAGTCGAGGGTGAGGTTCTCTTCGATAGCGGGGCTTGAGAAGGCGCCGTCGAGGGTGAATGTGCCTTCGTTAACCTTGAGGATATACTGGCCGTCGGTAGTGGGCTCGGGATCGAAAGTGAGCTTGAATGCTACACCTTCGCCGGCAGCACGCGATACGGGTTCAACTTCGATGAGCGAAATTGTGGCGGTCTGCGAGTAAGAGTAGCGGCTGTCGCGGAGGAAAGCACCACCGGCCTGGTAAACCTCGCCTGAAGTGGCTTCGGGGAAGGTGATGATGATTTCGTTGAAGCGGGGCTGCTTCTGAGCGGGGTCGAAGCCGAGGCTGTAGGAGAAGGTCTTGTTTTCAACAAGCTTCCAGCTGCCCGAGATAGCGGGCGACTCTTCGCCGTTGAGGAGGTAAGCACCGGCCTCGATAGAGAGGGTGAGTGTACCTTCTTCAAGAACCGAAGTATCCCAGATACCGAACATGATCATGTTGCCTTCGATCATCGACTGGTAGTCGCTTGTGGTGAGCTTCTTGCCGTTGAACTCGATAGTAGTCTTATCGGCAACAACACCGTTGGTGCGTACTGTAGAGCCTTCTTCGAAGAGTACAGCGAAAGTAATGCCGTATTCACCGAGGATAATCACGCCGTTGTAGGGGTCGAGGTCATAGTCGGCTGTAAATTCCTGCTCGAGGGTGTAGTTTGCACGGATGAGGCCGTTGGGCTCGCCGTCGACGATGAATATTTCTTCGTCGATGTTGAGGATGATAGCGCCGTTAGAGGGCTTGGCAGCGGTCTCGGGGAGTGTGAAGCGGAAAGTGGGGCAGGTAGCGCCTGCAACTTCGCTTACATTGTAGCCGGGCGAAGCGTAGGTCTGGCCCTGGAAGGCGGTGATGCCGTAGCTTTCGCCAACGAACTCAACTTTCTCTGCTTCGGGGAACTCGATAGTGAACTCCTTGATGTCGGTGATAGTTGAGCCGGGGGCGGGAGTGAGGCGGTAGTTGGCGGCGTAGGTGTACTTGGCAGTCACGGACTCGCTTGCGGTGTAACCGTCGAGGGTGAATGCGCCTTCGGGGATGTTGAGGGTGTACTCACCGTCGGCTGCGGGCGAACCTGCGAACTCGATAGTGGCGTAGTTGGTGCCGGGAGTGATGCGTACCTGACCTGCGGTAGCCTTGTAGCCGTCGCCTGTAATGGTGATGGCGATATCTTCGTTATACTCGGCATCGACAGCACCGATGAAGGTGATTACGAACGAAGCGAGCTTGCTTACCTTGCTGTCGGGAGCGGGGTTGATAGGATAGAGAGGATACTCGGGGCTGATGCGGTAAGCAGCGGTCATAGCGGGGCTTGAAGCGCCACTGCGTGAGAAGAGACCTGCGGGGAGCTCGAAGGTGTATTCACCGGCTTCTTCGATAGGCTCTTCGGGCATGAGCTGGAATGTGCGGTCTTTGGGAGCGTTCCAGTCAACCTGGATGTAGCAGTTAGCGGGCTGGCCGTTGATAGTGATAGTTGCCTCTTCTTTGAAGTCGACGTCGTTCATGCCAGTAGCCGAGATTTCGGGGAAGGCAATCCAGAGAGCCTCAATCTTGCTGATAGCAGAGCCTGAGGCAGGAGTGATAGTGTAGGTGTCGAACTCTGTGGTTGCGTTGGGGTCGATGCTATACTTCACGGTGAGAGCCTGATATGCAACGCCGTCGTGGTTGATAGAAGATGTCTCGTCGTTCCACGAACCGGTGTAGATGAGACCTTCGGGGATAGAGAGGGTCCACTCGCCTGCTTCGGCAGCTGCTTCGGTGAGAGTGAAGGGGAAGGTCATGCCTTCGAGCTCCCAGCTGCTGTTGTAAATGGGTTCTGCCTCGCCTGCGGTAACGCCGGTGATAGTCTTTGTACCGTTGGTGATAGTCACCTTTTCGAGGAGCGATTCATCGAAAGAGGGCTGGAGGCCGCTTTCCATATCAGCTTCGCCGAAGGAGATGGCGAGAGTGAATGCAGAGAGGCTCTTGAGCGAGGAACCGTCGGCGGGAGCAATCGACTTGTACTCGGCAGCAGGAGCTGCGATAGTGAGAGTTGCGTCGGCCGAGGGAGCTGTGAAGGTGAACTTGCCGTCGGCGAAGGTGAGCTCGGTGGTGCCGAGGGTAGCGGTGCAGTTGGCAATCGAGGGGGTGAGGGTGTAGGTCTGACCGGGCCATACAGCTGCGGGCTTGGTGGCGGGGAGGGTAACGGGCGCACCTGTAAGGATAGCATCGTCGTCGCCTTCAATGGTGAGGGCTATAGGCTCGATTGTCTTGTGGGTGGTGTTGAAGGTGAGCACGGGGGTGCCGGTGGTGGCGAGTATGGGCTGGTAAGAGCCGGGTACCTGGTCGCCGTCGTCGGTAACCTTGAAGGCCTGTGCGGTAGCACCTACAAAGAGCTGGTCGCCGTCTTCGTAACCTGCGATGCGGGCATCGAAGGGCATTGCGCCGTCCTTAAGGAAAGCGCCCTGGCAGATTTCGATTTCATTGGTACCCTCTTTGAGCTCAACCGAGAACTCGGGGTTACCCCATGCGGGACCGTTGAGAGGAGTATCGGCAGCGGGGGTAAGAGAGCATGTGCCTGTACCGAATTTGTTTACAATAATCTTTGCGTCGAACTTGTACTCCTGTGCAATGATGTAGATGGGAGTGCTTGTGTCGCTCGAGGCTGCAATTGTAACTTTCTGTGTCTCATCTTGCTGCTGGGCAGTCTGGATGTAATAGCCGGGCTTTGCAGAAATGAAGATTTTACCGTACTTCTCGCTCACGGGGAGGGAGATATTGTAAACGGTACCCATTTTAAAGCCATAGGTCAGGGACTGCGAAGAAGTGGTGGAAGTGGTAGCGTAGTCAGCGAGGTCGTATGTTACGCCTTCGTCGCCCATGAGGTAGGCAGCCTTGATAGATACTCCCTGGGGGTTCTCAACAACGAGGCGGAAGGTTACGTTGGCGTATTCGCGTTCTTTAGCCTCAACCTTGAGGGTGGCGCTTTCGGTTACTTTGAAGCGGAGCGAGCCGTTGTCGGGGTTGAGCGACGAGGTGAGGTCTTCAGTACCGAGGGTGATTTTGGTGAAAGTAAAATCGGTGGTGTTGAAGTTGAACGAGATGTCGGTATTGGCGTCGAGGGTGAGCTTGTTGTCAACAACCTCGTCCTGAATGAACTTGCTCGTAGACCAGTTGCAGATAGTGTTGTAGCAGCCTTCGGGCATGTCGAGAGTGAGGGTGTACTTCTCAACCTCGGGAGCCTTGATATCGATAGTGCAGCCTGCGTTAATGGGCGAGATATCGTAGGAAGTCGACCATGTATATTGCAGTTTAAGCTCTACGCCGTCGACACTTACGGTAGGCATCTCAGCACCGGCCTTGCCGATAGTGAGCTTGGTGTCGAGCTCGGGGTTGAAATATACGGTGTTGGTGCCCTCTTTGAGGTCGAGCGTAAGGGGCGATTTGCCCGAGAAAGAAGCCGTAACCTGCGCGGGGTCGCCGGTGAGGTTGATAGTGAAAGTATCTTCACGCACAACTTTTGCGGTCTCAACGGTAATGGTAAGATTGTCGCCCATGGCTGTGAAAGCAGCAGCAGGCACAAACCAGCTAATGTTGGGTGTACCCCAAGAGCTTACCGTAAGGGTAGGCTTGCTGGCATAGTTAGTTGTGCCGCCCATCAGGCAATAGCCGTCGGTTGCAAATACATAGATGTAGGAAGCCGACTTAAAATCGTCGAAGACATACTCTGTGGCATCGTCTGAGAGCTCAACAAGAGGACCCGTCAGCGAACCGGTTCTAATAGAAACCGAGCCGGGGTTGTTCCACTTCACGGTAAGCGGAGCAGCCGCTGCCGAAAAGCCGAGACCCGCGGCGAGTATGGCCGTGAGTAAGAGGAAATACAGTTTTTTCATACTTATAAATCCGGGGTTGCAGAAGGGCGCCTAAGCCACGGGCTTGGCAAGCAGGCAGCGTCGGCGCCCTTCAATGTTAATGAAATGATTGATTTTTGTTTTTGAAGCTTTGATTTCAGATAATAGAGTACGGCGCCGATACTATCGGGGCACGAATCTGTGGGAGAGGATTCAGAGCACCACTTTCTGCGAAGCGGAGCCCTGGCGACGGATAAATATGCCGTTGCGGGGATTATCAACACGGATTCCCTGGAGGTTGAAGTACTCAACGGGGGCTTGCGCGTCGGTGCTGATGCCGGAGATTCCGGCGCCTTCTTTAGCAAGTTCTACCAGCGCCTTACCTGCGGGGAGAGCGAAAGTGAAGGTGTTGGAGCCGGCATCGGGAGTGAGTTTCTCGCCGTTGAGGGTAGCCTCGGCGCCCTCGAAAGAGGGAGCTATGGTGATGAGTGTACCCTCAAGGTATGTCATGGGGGTGAGCGCGGGGTGACGGAGGGCGCTATAGAATACCTTGGCGTCGTCGTCGCCCGAGAGTGCAATCGTTCCCGAGTTTTTAGCTGCACCTGTGTTGTTTATTGTGATGCAGGGCAGGGCGTCGGTAGCGGTATCGGGAGCGGTGTATGCCACGAGGTAGTTGCCGTCGTCGTCGGGTTTGATAGCGAGACCGTCGAGCCATACACCGAAGCCGGGGATGTCGGCCATAATCGAGCGTACGGTGAAGGGGTCGTCGTAGCCGGCGACAAAGTCGATGGTCTGGGAGCCGGTTTTTATATCAAAGCGGGTCTGGGGGTTGCTCCACATGCCTTGTATCGAGGCGTTGGGGTTGAAAGCGGTTGCGATGTCGCCGAGGAGGTCAACGTCGATTTTGGCGTCATTCACCAGGGGTTCGGCAATGATGTAGAAGTATGGCATCTTTGCGCTGTACTCCACGCGGTTGAGGTAGTTTATGGAGCCCTCGTTGTCGCCGAGCACGGCTTTGATATACCAGCCGGCGGCAGGACGGACGTAGAAGTAGGGAGCACGCATGCTCATTGTGAGTTCATATGAAAGGGTCTTGGAGGCTTCGAGTGTGAAGTCGCCGGCGGTGATGTCGGAAGCGACATCGGCTCCGGCCGAGAGGTCGGCTCGGTCGGTGGTGTTGAAGTAACCGGGGAGGAGTTCCACGCCCTCGGGGTTCATGATGTAGGCGGTCATTGTCACCTCTTCGTAGACGCGCTCTGTGGCTTTGATAACGAGCTCGGCGCTCTGCTCTACCTTGAAGCGGAGCACACCGCTGTCTTCATTGAAAGCCGAGGCAATGTCTTTACCACCGAGGGTAAAGGAGGTGTAAGTGAAGTCGTCGGTATCGAGGTTGAAAGCGATGTCGGTGCCCTCGCTGAGGCTAATCTTGCCGTCGGCGGGGAGCTCGATGAACAGGTTGCGTGTCCAGTCGCGGATAGTGCGCACGCAACCCGTGGGTATATCGAGAGTGAGTTCAACCTGATCGGGGGTTACTTCCTCGCCCTCGAAAACGCGTATCACGATTTCGTCGCCGGGCTTGATCTGCCCTACCGGCCACTCGGCGCGGAATTTGTTTTTCTCCACGGGAGTGCCGTTAAGCTCTATTTTATTGAAGGTGTCGGCACCGAGGCCTGCGATGAGTGAGAACGTAAGTGAGGTATCCCACTTCTCGCTGAAGTGCACGGTGTTTGTGCCGTTCTGAATGTCGAACTTATAGTTGAGTATCGAGGTGAAAACGCCGTTTATGCAGCTGCTGCCGTTCTCGACAGTGAGGGTAAATGTTTTATCGCGGTCAACGGCCACTGCTTCGATAGTGAGAGTGGGGTCGTCGCCCATTTTATTGAGTGTTGCGGAATAGAAGCTTGCGGAGACAAACTGGCCTGAAGTTGAGTTGGAGCTAACTTTGAGGTTTTCGGTGTTGGGGTCGCCGGTGCTGATTTTAGCGGCTTCGATAGCGAAGCCGAGGTCGGGCAGGACGTAGACGTAGGTTGGCGCTTCGGCGAACTTATACTCAGTTGCATCGGGGTCGATGTCGACGAAATCGCCTACAATAGAACCTACGCGCAGTTGTACCGCGCCTGGGAGGTTCCACTTGACAGTGAGCGGTTTAGCTGTCGCCGTCAAGGGTAATATAATGGCTGCAAGAAGCAGTAGTAGTAATGGCTTTTTCATATAAAAGGAAGTCTGGAAGTAATGCGAAAAAAAATCCGGAAAAGACAGTTACAAGGGTAGCGGGGAGCGGAGGAGGGGGGAGTCAGCAGGAAGTAGTAGAGGGAAGGAGAGGTGGGGGAGAGGAGGGGGAGAGGAGGGGGAGAACTCCGTGCCCCCCTGACGAGGGTGCACGGAGTGAGTGATTATCGGCGGACAATCTTAAGGGTGCGGCCGGCGGCACGCACTACATAGATGCCTGCGGGAAGGCGTGTGGCGTCGAAAGCGTCGTGAGCTTTAGCAACGCAAGCGCCTGTTATAGCGTAGATTTCGATGTCGGCACCGGGAGCGGCCACGGTAGCGCCGTCGTAGCTGAGAGCTGCGGTCTCGGCGATGTTGCCTACACCTGAATCTTCTTTGGTGATGACAACGGTATTCGCACCGGTTGCCACTGCAAATTCATAGCAGCCGTTTTTCTGCTCGAGGTTTTCGCCATTGAGGGTAGCCGACGAATATTCGTAGCTCGACTTAATGGTTACTTTAGTGCCTGCGAGGAAGGAAATGGGAGCCTTTGCGGGGGTGTCAAGCGGACCGTAGGTGATAGTTGCAGCTTCGTCGCCGCTCACTTCGAGGCGTGCGGGAATTGTCATGCGGCCGGTGTTATTGAAGGTGAGGACGGGGATAAGCTCGGGATTTTCGGGCTTAACGTAGGGCACTGCGTAAGAGCCGTCGTCAGCAGCGGTGAGCGAGAGGCCGTTATAGAACACTTCGAGGTTAGCGTAGTTTGCCTTTGCACCGCAGGAGAAGGGAGCGGAGTAGAGAGCGTTGAACTCGATTGTCTGCACACCCTGCTTGAGGTCGTACTCGAACTCGGGGTTGCCCCAGTTTTTGCTGTAGTAGGTGCTGGGCACGAGGCGCACGGCGTTCGAGCCGAGGAGGTTTACTTCGAGCTTGGCGTCGTTGACGAGTTTCTCGGCGATGATGTAGAAAGTGGTCGATTTGGGCTGCGAGGCATCGTAGCGGACGCTGTTCACAACGCAGAAGGCACCTTCTTCATAACCGATAACGGTCTTGATATAATAACCTTCGAGGGGCTGCACGTAGATGTAGGGGTTGCGCGAGCTTACGGAGATTTCAAATTTCTTGGTAGCGTCGGCGGTGAAGATGTTTTCGGTGTCGATGCGAGTAACCGTCGACCGGAAGGATAGCGATGTAGGAGGGAGCTTCGTCGAAGGTGTAGGAAGTGGCACCTGCGGGGAGCTCGACGGCAGGACTGCTTGTGCTACCTGCGCGGAGCTCGATAGAGCCGGCGTTGTTCCACTCTACGGTGAGCGACTTGGCGGCAGCTGTCATGCCTGAGAGAACGAGGAAAGAGAGTAGAAGGAAGTAGAATTTCTTCATAGACAATCTCTAAGTTGTTAGGGGATTAGTAAAGATATGGTTTTAATGGTAATCCTGCCCGCCCTTGAGCGGGCAGGATTTTTAAGAGGGGCTATTGATTATTTAACAGCAATCTTGAGGGTCTTGCCGGCAGCGCGCACGAGGTAAACGCCCTTGGCGAGGGTGCTTGCGTCGTAAGCGTCGAAGCCTTCGGCAACCTTCTGACCGTTGAGGTTGAAGATTTCGATAGCTGTGTCGAGAGCCGAGATCATGCGGCCGTCGTAGCTGAGGCCGTGCTCAGCGGCAACGTCTTCAACACCGGTCTCGATGATGCGGAAGTACGACATGTTCTCGTCGATCTGGTAAAGCTGGTTGCGGTAAGCCATACCGAACGAGAGGTAGTAGAGGGTTTCGGCGTTGTAAACGTTGGTGGCGATGTTAGCCTCGAAGTGACGTGTCTCGCCGAGGTTCATTACGAGCGGACCGCCAACGTAGTTGATGAGTGCAAGACCCTGGGTAGAGGGAACGGCAACGACTGCGAAGAATTCATAAGCGAATACGCCTTCAGAGAGGGTGATGTCGCCTTCAACCATAATCTCGCGGGTGTCGGTAACCTGGAATACGTCTACGTCCTGACCGGCAACGCTTTCTTTCTTGACGGCAGCGCCTTTGATAACGGGAGCGCCGGAAGCGGTGAGGCGGGGAGCAGCGGGAGCGGCGTGCATAATCACGTCCTGGTCAACGTCTTCGAGGAATGCGTTGTAGGTCATTTCGTCGAAGAAGGTGAAGAACATTTCGGTGTCAGACGAGGTATCGAGCTGGTTGGTGAGCGCGTACATCGTAGTGGTGATGCTATAGGTCTGTTCCTCTCCGGGATTGAGAGTTACAGCCACGCTCTCGCCGAGCATTGCCATCTGGCCTGTGCTTGTAAGACCGAGGCAGGGAGCGAAACCGCTTGTGAGCTGCTGGTCGGAGAAGTTCTTGACGGTAAACTCAACCTGTGCAACGCAGCCGTAGTAGAGTTCGCTGATCTTGGCAGAGGTGATTGTGAGGCGGTTAACTTCCTCATAATCTACAGTGTACTCCGAGCCCTTCTTGGTGAGGGTCACGTAGTTGTAGTAGCTGTAGTTGGGCTTCACGGCACGCCATTCCTTGGTTGCCTCGTTGTACCAAGCCATGGTTACCTTATACTTGCCGTCGACAATCTTGCCGGCATCGGCGAGCTTCTTGATGTTGATTTTGGGAGCGTAGGTAGAGGCGGGGATACCGTAGCCTGCAGCGAGGTCAACAACCATTACGGTGTCTTTGACGACGTACTTGGTGGCATCGCCAACGGTTTCTTTAAATGTAAGGGTCGAATAAGTCTCCTGCTCGAATTTGCTGCCTGCGGTGCCGTTGATAGGCTCGAAGATAGCGCCGAGTTTCACGCTGAGGTCTTCGGGGTTGTAGTTCACCCACGAAGCGCTTGCTTCAACGAAGAGGTCGAATTTGAGCGAGTCGGCAACTACTTCGCCGTAGAGCGAGCCGCACTGGGTGAGTTCGAGGGGTTTTTCAACCACGGGTTCGCCTGTGGGGGGCTGGATGCCGAGGACAGCGTCCTGGGTGAAGTTGTAGCCGCCACCGCCGCCACCACCTGTGCCGAGGGCGTAGGGGTTGAGTGCGTCGATCTGGAAGTAGCCGTCCGACATACCTGTCCAACCCCAGTTGAAGTGGAAGTAACCGTCTTTGTAGCCGTCGCAGATGAACGAGTGACCACCGCCGATGTAGCTGCCGCCACCGTACATGATGGGGCCTACTTCCTTGAGGTTGTTATAGAGGAGTTCTTCCCACTCGTCGCGGCTGTAGTACTGGCGGAGCTGGTAGTCGATGTTGCCGTCGTAGTTGAAGTATGTGGCGAGAGCCTTGCCTACGTTCATGGCGAGAGCGCCCGACGAATCGGTGCCGTAGTCCATTTCAACAGCGTATCCGCAAGCCTTCATGAGGTTTGCAACGGCAAGTTCCTGAGCTTCATTGTAGTTGCCGGGCACGTAGGTGTCGAGCATGTTGTCCCAGTCGAAGGTAATGGTGGCCATGTTGAGCGAGAGCTTCTTGCCGCCGGTAGCCCACTGGTAGGTGACACGTCCCTGACCTTTGGCGGGATACTGCCAGTAGTTCATCATCTGTGCGAGCGCGGTAGCAACGCAGCCGGTGTATGTGCGGGTTGTGCCGACAGTGGGGCATTTTGCGTTGTAGGGCGCGCCCTGGTCCCACTGGGTCTTGATCATGGGGGCGATAGCCTCACGTTCGGCAGCCTTGTTGGTGGAGTAGCGGAGGATGTTTCCTTTGGCCACCTGAGCGTTGATGTAGTCGATCTGGTCGGCATACTGGCTGAGCCACCATTCGAGTTCGGGCGAGATAGTGCCGTCAACGGTAGCGTTGTCGGAGTAACCGAGGAGTGCTTCGGTGCAGTCGTCGGCGCTGACAGCGAGGTAACCTTTGCCGTCGTTACCGGCAAAGATGTAGACTGCGGGGGCACCCTGGGGTGTCATTGTTGTATGGGCCAGGCGGCTCTGGGTGCGGAGGCGCGAGGGAGCTTTCTGCTTTGCCGACGATGTTTCAAGACGAGCGAGGGCTTCGGCGGGTGTAAGGGTCTTTGCCCATGCTCCTGAGGCTGCCATGAGCAGCGCGAGGGCTGCCGCTGTATATTTTTTCATAGAGATTTCTGAAATGATATAATAATAAGGTGGGGCGAAAAAAGAGTTATATGCGGGGCGGCAGTCAGAGCCGCCCCGCTTTTGGAGTTCTCTCACCCCCGGGGGTGATTATTATTTCTTGATGAATTTGAGGGCGCCTTCAGAAGTGCGTGCGATGTAGGTGCCTGCGGGGAGGTGAGCTACGCTCACGGCTTCGGCAGCTGCAGCCACACGGATGCCCTGGAGGTTGTATACCTCGATGTATTCGCCGGCAGCGGTGAGAGCGGTGCCGTTGAATGCGATGTTACCTGCGGCGGCAGCGGCTTCGGGAGCCTTGATGCCTGCACCTGCGGGGTTGTCGAGGGGAAGGTCGTAAACGTCAACGGTGTATGTACCGGCTGCCTGGTTGTAGTACATAACGGTGAGTTTGGGCACACCGATAGCCGAGTAGGGCATGATGGTGCCGAGCACGCCGTTTTCGTTGGGGGTGAGCAGGAGGATATCCTTGCCGTAGTAGTTGTCTTCAGAGTCAAGGTCGCGGGGCTGGCAGATGAGGAGTTCCTCAGTGGCGGTGCCGTCTTCCTGACCGCGCTTGATGAGCATCATGTATTCGCGGTTGTCGTCGCTGTGGAATACGTTGGGCTGGAGGGTGGCCGAGCTGATGAACGACATTGCGTAGTGAACAGCGAGACCCATGTTGACTTCGTCGGTGAAGAGCACTTTACCGGTTTTGTCGAGCCATGCGAAGCGCATGAAGGTGAAGTCGTCTTCGTCGGAGGGAGAGCGGAGCTCGCCGACGAAAGCGTAAGAGTCGCCGTAGGCAACGCGGTCAACGTTAGAGGTGAGGGGGTCGCCGAAGCCGTCGATTTCAAGAACATTGCTGAAGCTTGCTTCTTTCTCGCCGGTAAGGTTGTTTACCATGTGGAAGGTGTAGCCACCGTTGTTCTCGATGAACATTGTGAGGGGAGCGAAGCCGGGGAGGTCGGAGATACCGCTGAAGCCTTCGGCACCTTCGAAGAGGGTGAAGCGACGTGTACCGTCGGGGTTGTGAACGTAGAACGAGGAGATGTAGCTTTCGTCCTGACCTACATATTTATTCTGACGGTTAACGATGAAGGCAGCTTTGCCGTTGCTCTCGTAGTTGTCGAAATCGATGTCGCCGGTGTACTTGAAGTTACCGATAGAGAAGAACGACGCGATGCAGGTGGGGTCGCTGTCTTTCACGAAAGGAATCTCGGTTGTCTGCACGAGTTCGGCCGAAGTATCGCCGAGCTTGTACATTTCAATCTTGATTGTATTGCTCTCGCGCTGTGTCATGTCGTCGTTGTAATCATAGTAGGGGTTGAAGAGGGGCTCGCCATACTGATGATAGATCATGAGGGGATCCTCGCCATGGAGCATCGAGATGCAGAAGCTAACGCTTTCCTGGTCGCCGGGGAGCATCTGGCAGGGGATGCTGTGCGAGATGATTTTTGTCATTTTGCCGTCGGCGCCAACCTTGCCGTAGGTGGTGAGGGTGATTTTAGCGCGGAGAAGGTTTTCCCAGAAGGCTGTGTTCTGGTCGCCCTCGGAGTCGCCTTCTTCAGCATAGGCTTCCTCGGCGGGATATTCTTCGCCCATGAGGGTGAGGAAGAAGCGCTCTTTGCCGCCGGGGACGGTTGCATCGAGCACGTCGGAAACGAGGTTGTCGATAGAGTAAACCACCTTGCTGTCGCCATCTTCGTCGGTTTCGCCGTCGAGGCTGTACACGAGCGAACGGTAGCGGGTGTTGCCGGGAGTCGAGGAGTTGATGGCAAGACCTACGATAACTTCAAACTTATCGTCGTCGTTGAAGAAGTTCTTGGAGAGAACGGGGAGGATGTCGATATAGGGCACGCGCACTTCGTCGGCGGCGTAATCCATTTTATCTTTGATAGAGCCTACGAGCTTGTGCTCTGCGTTGTAGATGTTGATCTCGTAACCGCGGAGGATATAGTCGGTATACCACTCGTACTGAACGGCTTCGTTATCGAGTTCCATGGTGTAGAACCAGATTTCGCCGTTGGGGCCGTCGATGTCACCGAGTTTTGTCGAGGGGCCGTAGGTGTGCACGGGTGTGAACTCGGCATCAAACTCGGCAGCACGACGCGTGTTCTTACCGAACATGCGGCGGTTGTTGTTCTCGATGTTGATGGCACGGTCGGAGGTAAAGGCACTCGACGTGTTCTTACCTTTGTAGACAAACTTGGTAAGGTCTACAGTAGCGCCCTGGAGCGCGGGTGCGGCGGTAGCGGCGGCACTGAACAAGAATGCCGATGCAACTGCTGCGCAGATTTTGGTAGAAATGTGCATGGTTATTAAAATAGTAATAGGAATTTTTCTAATAAGTGAATAAACTGTAGCGGTGCCATGCGTGCGCCCGCGTAAGGATAGGATTTTGAGGACAGAGGATTTATCTTACAAGTCGCCGGACACTACCGGCGGAAGGGTTCTGGGGGACGGAAATGTAATACATTGAGAATGTTTTCGGTTGCAAAGATACATTTCTTTTGAATACGGCTGCCGACCGAGCATGTTAAATGATGTTAATTGCGCATTTGGGATTATTCTTTAACTAAACAGGGCCTGCTTTTTAAATGTTTTTCGTTAAGATTTCGTTGATTTCCCTTGTCAAAACGACAAATCAAGGTTCAAAAGCAGAAAATTGTAGGCAAGTCGATAGGGCAAAATGCTTAAAAATCAAAAAAAAATGCCTTGTTTCGGCGAAATAGAATGTTTTTGACTAATTTTGCCGATTGAAAAAAACGCACCACCATGAGCAATCCTAAGAATCTTGTCATTGTAGAGTCTCCCGCGAAAGCGAAGACTATCGAAAAATTCCTCGGCGACGACTACCGTGTGATGTCGAGCTACGGCCACATACGCGACCTCAAGAAGAAAACCTTCAGTATCGACGTCGACGGTGGCTTCGCACCCGTCTATGAGATTCCCGACGACAAGACCCAGCTCGTGGCAGAGTTGCGCAAGGCAGCGGCAGGAGCTACCACCGTGTGGCTCGCTTCCGATGAGGACCGCGAGGGAGAAGCCATAGCATGGCACCTCTACGAAGTGCTCGGGCTCAAACCCGAGAACACCCGCCGCATAGTGTTCCACGAAATCACCAAAAAGGCTATTCTCAACGCCATAGCGCACCCTCGCGACATCGACCTTGCGCGCGTCGACGCCCAGCAGGCACGCCGCGTGCTCGACCGCATAGTGGGCTTCGAGCTCTCGCCCGTGCTCTGGAAGCGCCTCAAGCCGGCACTCTCGGCGGGGCGTGTGCAGTCGGTGGCGGTGCGCCTCATAGTGGAGCGTGAGAACGAAATCAAGAAATTCGTGAGCGAGCCTTACTTCAGGGTCACTGCATCTTTTGCCGCCGGAGCCTCGACGCTCCGCGCCGAGCTTAGCCGCCGCCTTGGCGATGAGGCCGAGGCCTCCGACTTCCTCAAAGCCTGTGCCAAAGCCACTTTCAGCGTAGGCAATGTGGCCGTGAAACCCCTGCACAAGTCGCCGGCGCCCCCCTTCACAACCTCTACCCTGCAGCAGGAGGCTGCCCGCAAGCTTGGCTTCTCGGTATCGCAGACCATGATGGTGGCACAGCGCCTCTATGAGAACGGACACATTACTTATATGCGTACCGACTCGCTCAACCTCTCCGACGAAGCCGTGGCCGCTATCTCGGCCCAGATAAAATCGCGGCTCGGCGAGCGCTACCTGCATGTGCGCAAATACCACACAGCCTCCAAGGGTGCGCAGGAAGCTCACGAAGCCATACGCCCCACCTACGTCGACACCGAGACCCTCGAAGGCGCCACCGCTCAGGAGCAGAAGCTCTACACTCTTATCCGCCGCCGCGCCATAGCCTCGCAAATGGCCGACGCCGAGATTCAGAAGACCACAGTGGAGATAGCCGCGCCCTCGCTCCCCTACCCCTTCACGGCAACCGGCGAGGTTCTCCTCTTCGACGGCTTCCTGAAAGTGTACGCCGAGGGGCATGACGATGAGCCCGCCGACAACTTCGACCAGCAGACGCTGCCCGCACTCACCGAGGGCGACAGCCTGAGTCTCACCGGCGCCGAGGCCACAGAGCGCTTCACCCAGCACCCGCCACGCTACACCGAGGCCTCGCTCGTGAAAAAAATGGAGGAGCTCGGCATAGGCCGCCCCTCGACCTACGCTCCCACAATTTCCACCATACAGCAGCGTGAGTATATCGAACGCGGCGAGCGCGAGGGCACGGCACGCGAATACACCACCCTGAACCTTGCCAAGGACGGAAAAATAGACCGCGAGGTGCGCTCGCAGCTCACAGGCGGTGAGAAAGGCAAGCTCATACCTACCGACATAGGCATGATTGTCAACGACTTCCTCACCGAATATTTCCCCGACATCCTCGACTACAACTTCACGGCCAACATCGAGGAGAAATTCGACGAGATAGCTCACGGCAAACTGCCATGGAACAACGAGATAGCCGATTTCTACAAGATGTTCCACCCGGCGGTTGACTCGGCCCTCACCATTCAGAACGGCCCCAAATTCGGCGAGCGTCACCTGGGCACCGAACCCGGCACGGGCGCGCCCGTGAGTGTCAAAATCGGTCGTTTCGGTCCTGTCGTACAGATTGGCGACTCCGATTCCGACGAGAAACCGCGCTTCGCATCGCTGCTCAAAAACCAGTCGATGTCGACCATAACCCTTGAGGAAGCGCTGCGCCTGTTCGACTTCCCCCGCGAGCTGGGCACCTTCGAGGAACTCCCCGTGCAGGTGGGCATAGGCCGCTTCGGCCCCTACGTGCGCCACGACGGCAAGTATGTGTCGATACCCAAAGACATACCCGCCGCCGAAGTCACCCTCGACCAGGCCATCGAGCTCATCAAAGCCAAACGCGAAGCCGAGAACAACAAGACCATAAAGACCTTTGCCGAGGAGCCCGACCTGCAGATTCTCAACGGTCGTTACGGCCCCTACATAGCCTTTAACAAAAAGAATTACAAAATACCCCGCACCGTGGCCGACCCCGCCGCGCTCACCCTCGACGAGGCCAAGAAGATTATCGCCGAGGCCGACGCCGCTCCCGCCAAACCGCGCCGCGTGCCCCGCAAAAAATGAAATCTCCGAAACATAAACCTCTGTCGGCCAAACCCGGAACCCGCCCGGGCACTTTCAAGCCCGACAATATCATCACTTTCAGCGTAGCCGAGGGCGACCCCACGACTCTGCTCGAGTTCATTGCGGCAAAAATGCCCGACTCGCGCCGCACAACGCTGAAAGACTACCTCAAGTACCACCAGGTAATGGTGGGCTCCAACGTGACCACCGCCTTCAACCGCGAGCTCGCTCCCGGCGACGAAGTGAAGGTGAACACCACCCGCGAGTTCCAGGTTTTCAGCCACCCGCGCATCAAGCTCGTATATGAGGACGACGATATAATCGTGATCGAGAAGGGCTACGGCCTGCTCTCGATGGGTACTGACAAGATAAAAGACGGTACGGCATACTCGATTCTGCGCGAGTACCTCAAGCGCAAAGACCCGCGCAACAAGCTCTTCATAGTGCACCGTCTTGACCGCGACACCTCGGGGCTTATGATGTTCGCCAAGAACATGAAAGCCAAGGAGACCATGCAGCACAACTGGAACAACATGGTGCTCGAGCGCAAGTATGTGGCTGTGATAGAAGGCAATCTCGAGCCTGAGGAAGGCACAATCCGCTCCTATCTTGCCGAGAACTCGGCTCACGAGGTCTACTCCACCAACGACCCCGAGAAAGGTCAGCTCGCCGTAACTTACTACAAGACCCTCAAGGCAGGCAAACCTTACTCAATGGTTGAGCTGAGCCTCGCCACCGGCCGCAAGAACCAGATTCGCGTGCACATGAAAGACTCCGGGCACCCCATTGCCGGCGACCGCCGCTACGGCGCCAAGTCGTCGCCCATACACCGCCTGTGTCTGCATGCGCGCACGCTGCGCTTTGTGCACCCGGTTACGCGCCGCGACATGAATTTCTCGTGTCCGCTGCCCTCGGGCTTCAACCGTCTGGTATAAGAGCAAGTATAAAACCTCCCCTCCCCCACACATCACGTGAAACAACTCATTATCGCTTCTCTTGCGGCGGCAGCCACGCTGTTTGCCCAGGCCGGCCCCGCCGAGGGGCTTATGGAGCAGAGCCGCCGCTTTGCACTTACCGGCAACTACACCGCCGCCCTCGACCAACTGCGGTACATAGACCGCACCACCCTCACTCCTGCCGAGGCCGAGGACTTTGATTTCTGCCGCGCCGCCTGTCTCTACGGGTGCGGGGACTACCGCAATGCCCTTGAGGCTTACCGTGCGTATGCGCACAACTATGCAGGCTCGCTCCGCAACGGCGAAGCGCTCAAAGGCGTGGCCGACTGCCTTTTGGCATTGGGCGAGCGCGACAAGGCCATCGAGGCCTACCGCGCGATTCCGGCAGGGAGCCTCGCTCCCGCGCAGGCAGCCGAGGCAGCACTGAGTCTCGGCGCCGCCGCACTTGCCGCCAACGACCCTGCCACGGCACGTGAGGCTTTCACCGAAGCCACAAGCTATAAGGGCACGGCGTCGGACGCCAACTTCTATTTAGGTGTAATGTCGTTTGACCAAGGTGATTACAAAGCCGCACGTGCACATTTTGCCAAAGTCAACACTGCGGCAGGAGCGGGTCGGCTCACCGATTTCTATCTCACCTCAACCGACTTTGCCGAAGGCAATTTCAGCAAAGCCCTTGCCTCGGCCAAACGACTGTTGGGGCGCAAGGACCTCGGCGCCGAACGCATAGCCGAACTCAACCGCATAGCGGGCGAATCGCTCTACAACGAGGGCGAGCGAGGCGAGGCAATCCCTTATCTTGAAAAATACATCAAGGGCAAAGGTGATGCCGAGCCCATGATGAGCACGCTCTATATACTTGGTGTCAACGACTTCGAGAACGGCAATTACGCCTCTGCTCTTGACCGCCTTAACGCCGTGACCGAGCATGGCACGGGAGCATTGCGGCAGTCGGCCTATCTTTTTGCAGGCCAAAGCCTTCTTGCCACCGGCGATACCTCGGCGGCAATCTTAGCTTTCGACAAAGCCGCCAAGAGCAACGATGACCCCGACGTTCGCGAGGCCGCTTTCTACAACTACGCGGCCGCCAAATTCGCAGGGGCGCAGGTGCCTTTCGCCTCCACCGCCGAGGTTTTCGAGAAATTCCTGAAGCTCTACCCCAACGGCCCCTACTCCGACCGCGTGAGCGCCTATCTTGCCACCGGCTACATGGCCGACAGCGACTATGAGCGTGCCCTCGCACGCCTGGAGTCTATCTCCGAGCCTACCCCGGCCATAAGCGACGCCCGCAAACGCGTGCTTCTCGCCCTGGCGCTCCAGAGCACGGAGAGCGGCGACTACACCCGCGCTTCCGATTACATAGCCCGCGCCGAGGCTCTTGCAGGCCGCAACTCCGAACTCGACGCCGAGACCACCCTCGCGCGCGCATCATTATTGTATAAGACGGGGCGCTATGCCGATGCCGCAGCCAAATACCGCACCTACCTGCGCACCGCCCCTAAGGGCGCGGAGAACCGACCCGCGGCACTCTACGGTCTTGCCTACGCTCTCTATAACACCCCCGACGCAGCCGGAGCCGAAAAGGCTTTCGTGCAGGCTGAACCTGCCATGGAGAGCGCCGCCGCCAAGGCCGACGTACTCAACCGCCTTGGCGATATCGCCTTTGCCCGCGCCGACTTCAGCAGCGCCGCCGAGCGCTATGCCTCGGCTTTCAGCCAAAGCCCTTCGACGGGCGACTACGCCCTCCTTGCCGGCGCCCGCATGAAAGGATATTTGCGTGACTATCAGGGCAAACTCGATGCTCTCGACCTCTTCCGCCGCTCCTTTGCATCGTCGGTACTCATGCCCGACGCCCTTCTCGAGACCACACAGGCGCAGATCAGCCTCGGCCGCAACGCCGACGCCGTGGCCACCTACCGCACGATTATCGCCGATTATCCGCGCACAGCACAGGGGCGCAACGCCTACCTGCAGCTGGCCATGACGCTGCTCGACATGCACCGCACCGACGAAGCCATTGAGGCATACCGCTCGGTGATAAGTCTTTATCCCACATCGTCGGAGGCAGCCCAGGCATCGGCGCTCCTCAAGAATCTATACACCGAGGACGGCAACGCCGCCGAGTATCTCGCTTTTATGAACTCGGTGGACAACGCCCCGCAAATCGACCCTGCCGAAGCCGAGCAGCTCGAGTTCGAGTCGGCAGTCAAGGCCTTCCGCAGCCGTGGAGAGAGCCGTCAGCTCGAAGCTTTCGCCACCGCTCACCCCTCGTCAGCACATGCTCCCGAAGCCCTCGGCATACTCCTTGACAATGCCGTTGACATCAACGACGCACCGCTCACCGAGAGCCTTGCCGAGCGCATCCTCGCCCGCTACCCCGACAGCAACGCCGCCGAGCATGCCCTCCTGGCCAAAGCCAAGGGCGCCGCTGCCGGAGCCGACCTGCCCTCAGCCCTCGAACTCTACCGTTCGCTCGCCGACAAGGCTTCCGACGCCACAACCGCCACCGAAGCACGTCTGGGGCTGATGCGCACCGCTCGCGACATGGGCAAGCACGACATTGCCGGTGCTGCAGCCGATGCCATACTCGCATCCTCGGCCAGCTCCGCAGCTATCTCAGAGGCCCGCTTCACCAAGGCCACGGCACTGGCTGCCGCAGGCGACAATGACCGCGCCACTGAGATATGGCTCGAAATGGCAGAGACACCCTCCGACATCTTCGGTGCCAAGAGCGCCTTCGAAGCAGCCGACGCCCTGCACGACGCCGGCAACGACAAGAAAGCCCTCGAAGTGGCCCAAAAGTTTGTGAAATCGGGCTCGCAGCACCGCTACTGGGTTGCGCGCACCTTTATCCTCATAAGCGACATCTACTCATCGCAGGGCAAGGACTTCGAGGCCCGCGAATACCTCGAAGCCTTGAAGGACAACTACCCCGGCACCGAAGCCGATATTTTCATGATGATTGACACACGCCTCAACGGCGACAAATAACTATGAATTACCGCATACTATCTCTCACCCTGGCCTCGGCAGCACTCGCTGCCGCCGCGCAGGACCTCTCCACCGAGATTACGGTAGACCGCACGGTGCTCACCGAGCTGCCGGCGGCACAACCTCTTACATCTATAGCTCCGCAGCTCCCGGCACTGCCGTCGGCCGCCGGGACTCTGCGCCCCGCGCAATACTCGCGCACAAGTGCTTACACTCCTGCCCCCGGATTCACACCGGCACCCTTCACCACCGGGCTTGCCGAGCCCGACAGCCTGCGCGGCTACCTTTGGCTCGGCTATCTGCCTGTTTACGACCGCGCTGCGGGTGCAGGCTACCGCTTCATAGCCAAGGAGAACACGCACGCGGGAGCATCGGTGCAATACGCAGGCTCAAACTGGGGCGCAAGCGACAATGCCCCGCGCAAAGGGCTCGATGCAGTTGACATTCAAGGCAATGCCGACCACCGGTTCTCCGACGCCGCACGGCTTGCGTTCGACATCAACTACCGCTTCACGCGCGCAGGTGCTTGGAACGAGAACGAATACTTTGCCAACGCCACGGCTCAGAAAATCAACGACCTGCGGCTGCGCCTCGCTTTCGGAGGCCAATCGGGCCGCTACGATTACTCGGCCCGCGTAGCCTACTCGCAGCTCACACTCGGAGCCGACCGCATTGAGCGCACCTCCATAATCGAGGCACCGCACGACCGCATTGTGAGCGCGGCCCTTGCCGGGGGCGTCAAAGTGGGGGCGGCAGGCCGTTTCAGCCTCGAACTCAGCGCCGACGTTCTCGATGACCACGGCTTGTTTGCCATGACACCGGCCTTCGACATCAAGTGGCAGAAAATCGATGCCCGTGTGGGTCTGAGGGTCGACGGAGGCTACCATTTCGACCGCGGCTTTTTCAACGTTGCACCCGACATACGCGTGGCCTGGACGCCCTCAGGGCGCTTCTCGGCCTATATAAGCGCTACCGGCGGCGAGAAATTATTTACCCTTGCAGATCAATATGCAATCTCGCCCTTCCTCACCGGCGCACGGCCCACGAGCAGCGAGTTCACAGGCATCGACGGGCGCATAGGCCTGGTGGCACGCCCCTTTGCGGGCTTCTCAGCCGAGCTCTTCGGCGCCTATACCTCGACTCTTGGTCTTATGACGCTGATAAACCCCGAAGCTATAGAAATGGACGGCAGCCTCCCCTACCGCCTCCGCCACGATATTCTGAAAGGCATCGACAGCAAGGCCCTCTCGGGCGGACTGAAACTTGGCTACACCTGGCGTAAATTCCTCGAAGCCAAGGGCCACATCACACTGTGGCAGCGCGGCTACCGCCACGGCGCCGCCGCCAACCCCTACCGTGCGGCAGTCACCGCCGGACTCTCGGCTACCGTACGCCCTCTTGAGCCCCTTTCCATAAGCGCGGGGTGGGAACTGCGTGCAGGCCAGCGCCTTTACACACCATACACCGAGAAATACGAGAGCCTGCCGAACTACAGCAATCTCTCTCTCGGCGGCGACTACGCAATCAGCGACCGCTTCAACGTTTTCCTCCGTTTCGACAACCTTCTCTGCCGCCGCACCATGCTCATCCCGGGGGTATGGCGTCAGCGTTTAGGCGGCCTTGCGGGAGTGTCGATACGCTTCTGAGCGTGCTCTGCTGCAAAAATAGCGGCAGAAATAGCCGCCGTATGCAGATTTTTCACTATATTTGCGAGCCAATTAAACCCTTGAAAAATTTTATTAATTAATTAACCATATTTATTACATGCAAAGCAAAGGAAAATTAGGTAGCATCGTTGCAGGTGTAATCGCTATTTTCTTGGTGTTGGTGTGTCTCTTCTATCTCTCGTTCACGTTCATCTCGAACAAGTATGAGAATCAGGCGGCCACCTATGCTCTCGTAGAATCAGGCGATAACGACGACGCTGCCTACAATCAGGCCTACAAGCACTACATGGACTCGCTCGGCGACCAGAAAGTGTACCTCGGCTATTACACTCTCAACGACGTACGTAAATGGGGCGTAGGCCTCGGCCTTGACCTCAAGGGTGGCATGAACGTCATTCTCCAGGTAGACATGCCCGACATGCTCCGCTCGATGAAAGCGGGCCAGACCGACTCCGTTTTCGAAGCAGCCCTCACCGGTGCCGAGAAAATGGTGGCAACACATGAGTCTGACGACTATGTAAGCTCGTTCATCAACCTCTACCGCAAGTCGAAGCCCCAGGCCGACTTCTCGGTAGTGTTCCAGGATATAGTTTCTGCCGGCCAGAGCGACGACGCAGTGCGCGCTACCCTCAAGGCTCAGATCAAAGACCGCGTGGATAACTCGGCCACCAACGTTCTCCGCAACCGTATCGACCAGTTCGGCGTTGTATCGCCCAACATCCAGGTGCTCCAGGGCAAGGACGGCCAGATTCTCCTTGAGCTCCCCGGCGTGAAAGACCACGAACGTGTACGCGACCTTCTCCAGCGCTCTGCCAACCTCGAGTTCTACGAGACCTACCGCGCAGAAGAGCTCGGCAACTCGTTCAACACCCTTCTCAGCAGCCTCGCAGCCGACACCACCGTGAACGCCGCTCCTCTTGCCGCCCTCCTCTCGCAGGGTGCAGCCTACGGCGCAACACTCGGCTACGCTCCCGATGCCAAGACCATGACCGCTATCGACGAGGTACTCGCCTCGCCCAAGGCCAAGAACCTCCTTCCCTCCGACCTGCGTCTGCGCTGGGCAGTGAAACCCACCGTACGCGTAGCTGCCAACGGCGCCGAGCAGAACTGGGGCTTCGCCCTCTACGCACTCCGCGCCAACGGCGGTAAGGCCGCTCTCGACGGCAAAGCCGTGAGCGACGCATCGTCGAACTACGACCCCCTCCGCGGCAACGAAGTATCGATGCGCATGAACGCCGAAGGTGCCCGCAACTGGGCCCGCATCACCGGCCAGAACGTTGGCAAACAGGTTGCTATCGTGCTTGACGACAAAGTATACTCGGCACCCAACGTAAACGACAAAATCGAAGGCGGTTCGTCGTCGATTACCGGCGACTTCACTATCGAAGAAGCCCGCGACCTTGCCAACGTGCTCAAATCGGGTAAGATGGACGCCAAGGTGCACATCATCTCCGACATGGTAGTTGGTCCGTCGCTCGGCAAGCAGGCTATCGAAGCCGGTTTCATCTCCTTCGTTGTAGCCCTTGTGCTCCTCATGATTTTCATGATAGCATTCTACGGCTTCCTCCCCGGCCTCATCGCCAACATCTGCCTTATCTGCAACCTCTTCTTCACTATCGGTATCCTTGCCTCCTTCCAGGCCGTGCTCACCATGAGCGGTATCGCCGGTATCGTGCTCTCGCTCGGTATGGCCGTCGACGCCAACGTGCTCATCTTCGAGCGTACCAAAGAAGAGCTCCGCGCCGGCAAGAACGTTCGCAACGCCCTCGCCGACGGTTACAGCAACGCCTTCTCGGCAATCTTTGACTCGAACCTCACCTCGATCATCACCGGTGTAATCCTCCTTCTCTTCGGTACAGGCCCCATCAAGGGCTTCGCCACCACCCTTATCATCGGCCTTATCTGCTCGTTCTTCACCGCAGTATACCTGAGCCGTCTGTTCTTCCTCTGGTGCTCGAAAGGCCAGGGCTTCAACAAGCTCACCTTCTCTACCGGTCTCTCGCGCAAGATGTTTGTGAACTCCAACGTTAACTTCCTGGGCCAGCGCAAGATCAGCTTCACAGTGGTTCTCGCCATGGTAGCCATCGTTATCATCTCGCTCTGCTTCCGTGGTCTCAACCAGGGTATCGACTTCTCGGGTGGCCGCAACTACATTGTGAAGTTTGAGAAACCCGTGAGCACCACCGAACTTCAGGAAGCTCTCGCTCCCCAGTTCCCCGGCGCCTCGACCTCGGTAATCACTATCGAGAGCTCGAACCAGGTGCGTGTTTCCACCAACTACAAAATCAACGATGAGGAAGCCGGCACCGAAAGCGAAATCACCGACAAGCTCTTCGAGGCACTCAAGCCCTTCCTCCGCGAAGGCATGACTGCCAAGGAATTCAGCACCACCGACGCTTCGCAGGGTATCGTAAGCTCGCAGAAAGTAGGTCCGTCGGTAGCCGACGACATGCGCACCGACGCTTACATCGCCGTTGCAATTGCTCTTCTGGCAATGTTCCTCTACATCCTTCTGCGCTTCCGCAACGTAGCTTTCTCGCTCGGTGCTCTCGCAGCCGTTGCCTTCACAGCCTTCACCATTATCGGCTTCTACTCGCTGTTCTATGGTGTGCTGCCCTTCGCAATGGAAATCGACCAGACGTTCATCGCCGCAATCCTTACCGTTATCGGTTATCAGATCAACGACACCGTGGTAGTCTTCGACCGTGTACGTGAAAACACCGCCCTCTATCCCAAGCAGGACTTCTTCACGACAATCAACAAGTCGATCAACACCACCCTCAGCCGTACAATCATGACCTCGGCCTCGACCTTGCTGGTGCTCCTGTGCATCTTCATCCTCGGTGGCGACGCTATCCGCAGCTTCACCTTCGCAATGCTCTTCGGTGTAATCATCGGCACCTTCGCCACTATCTACGTGGCCTGCCCCGTTGCCTTCCTCACCGACAGCCGCAAGAAAGCTGCCGCAGCCAAGAAATAACAACCCTTCACCATATGCAAAAAGCCCCGGCGGAACTTACCGCCGGGGCTTTTTTCTATACTATTTGCTATGCGGAAAATTCCGCGTCAGTTATCAATAGTTGTTGGGGAAACGCTCGAACCAAGCCTGGTCGCGACCGCATACGGGGCAGCGTTTGGGAGCTGCCTTGGCGGTGATGGTGAAACCGCACTGGCGGCAGTACCACTCGACGGGAGTTTCCGACTCGAACTCGGTGCCTGTCTCAAGACGCTCGAGGAGTTTGATGTAGCGCTGCTCGTGCATCTTCTCTACACCGGCAATGAGCTTGTAGAGGTTTGCAATCTGGGGGAAGCCTTCTTCCTGGGCAATCTTGCCGAAAGACTCGTAGAGCTCGCCCCACTCCTCGCGTTCACCGGCGGCAGCCTCGGCGAGGTTGGTTTTGGTATCGGCTACCACGCCGGCAGGATAAGCCGCTGTGATTTCGACAGTTCCACCTTCGAGGAGGCTGAAGAACTGCTTTGCGTGGCTGAGTTCCTGCTCTGCTGTGGCGAGGAAAATCTCAGCAATCTGTTCGTAACCTTCCTCCTTGGCTTTCTGAGCAAAGAGGGTATAGCGTGCGCGGGCCTGGCTTTCGCCGGCGAATGACGCAAGAAGATTCTGTTCGGTGCGGGTGCCTTTTATACTTTTTGTTGCCATTACAAATTATTTGTTTTTATGTTAGTAATTGCAATATAAACGCGCGGAGGTGGTAAATGGTTCTTAGATAATCATTTTAACAATATAAATTATTTGGCAAAAATGAACAAAAAAGCTTAAAAACGCGGGAATCCGGGAGCCGGGGTTGTTACCTTTTTAAACGCCAAAAACTATTGTAATATGGGAAGCACTAATTTTCAGAATAAATTGATAGAGGTCCAACGCAATCTTCTAAATTTCGCTTACACATTGACCGCCGACCGCGACGATGCTTACGACCTTCTGCAAGACACCACCCTCAAGGCGCTCGACAATGAAGACAAGTATGTTGAAAACATCAACTTCAAGGGGTGGGTGTTTACTATAATGCGTAATCTTTTCATCAACAAATACCGCCGTCAGAGCCGGTCTACCGTTATCGTGGACCAGAGCGACGACCAGTATATTATAAATCTCAGCCACGAATCCACGGTTGAGAGCCCCGAGGGCGCCCTCTCGGAAAAGGAGATAAAGCGAGCCATAAACAGCATTGCCGAGGAGCTGCGCGAGCCCTTCACTCTTTATATATCGGGCTACCGCTATGCCGAAATCGCAGACAAAATGGGGCTTCCGTTAGGCACCGTCAAGAGCCGCATCTACATGGCGCGCAAACGCCTGCAGGGCTCCTTAGGCGACTACCGCTACGATTGATTATCGGGCGCGGAGCGGCCGGAAATCATATTTGATATATAAATTGTGAATACGGGGAACATTATGAGCCCCGCAGCCGAGAGCACTGCCGCCAGCGCTTCGCCAACCACGGTGTGCTCGGTAATCTGGCTGCCGGTGGTGGTCATCGACATCACTGCCCAATAGAGTGCTGAGCGATAGCTGTGCACTTCGGGGTTGGTTCCATACTCAGCCACGTAGAACATCATGCTCGATATATAGAGCACGAAGAGCAGGAGCACTATGTAGGCGCCGAAAAGACTGTTGGCGCGCCCTGCATCGAGGGCCGAGAGCACCGATGCGAGCACACAGGCGGCGCGCAGCACGGGCACGAGGGTGAGCACGAAGTTCCACTCAGGGCCGGGGTCGACTCCAAGATACCTGAGCACCCACACATATGGCACGCAGAGCAGGAGGTAGAGCACATGGGTGGCAATATAATGCTTGCGCGCGGGCGCGAGCCACCACTCGAAGATGAGGTCGGCGAAGAACACAAAGCATATCCACAGCTGGAGTTTCTCGTAGAAGGGGCTGCCCACAAAAGAGTGGCTCATGTAGGCGTCGTAGCTGGCCACACATACCAGCACAACGGCACCTGCCAGCACGAGCAAGCGCGCCAGCAGCACAAGTGGTTGAATACCGTCTTTTGTAATTTTGCCTTGCATAACCGATGAATTTATAATTATAACATCGGTCGGGCTGCAAAGGTTGACTTATCCGCTTACCTGCACGGGGAAACCTGTTGCCGCGGTAATGCGTGCGGCTATCGCATCGAGTTCCTCGCGGGGCACGCGGCGCAGCTTTACCTCGGGTGTAGGGCGGTCGATAGTATAAATCATTATACTGCCGGGCTTTATACGGCGATAAGCTTCAATGAGGGCATCAATTTCGGCATCGGTGGTATTATCCACTATCTTGCCGTCGTGCTCGCCCCGGCAGAGCATGGTCTGCACAATGGCGCCGCTTCCGAAGGAGCCAATCTGCTCCACCACCTTCTCGAGCTTATAACCTGCGGCGGGGCGGTCGATGAGCTCGACTGTTTCGGGTATTGCGCTGTCGAGCTTGAGTATGTTGTTATCTATCTTGCGCAGAGCTTCGGCGACCTGCGGGCGGCCTAAGCGAGTGGCGTTGCTCAGCACGCTTATTTTCACGTTGGGGAAATATTTGTCGCGAAGCTCGATAGTATCGTCGATAATCTCTCCGAACTCGGGGTGCAGGGTAGGTTCTCCGTTACCCGAGAAGGTAATGACGTCGAGGGGGCGGCACTCCTCGGTAAGCTGTTTGAGCTTGGCTTCGAGCTGAGTGCGCACCGAGTCACGCGAGGGAAGACCTGCCTCGCCCGGGCCTTGGGCGTTGAAACCGGCCTCGCAGTAGAGGCAATCGAAAGAGCATATCTTGCCGTCGTTGGGCATGAGGTTGACACCGAGCGACGAGCCTAAGCGCCGCGAGTGAATCGGTCCGAAGATCGTGCTGTGGAATATTACAGTCTGCATTTAGCTTACTTTTCGGGTAAAGAATAAAGAAACAAGAGCTATCACCGCACCAGTGGCAGCTACGGTGAGGAGCACCACCAGAGCATCGGCGGCATGCACCTCAACGGGGTAGACGTCGGTGGTGAGCGCGGCGGGGTCGGCAGCGAGTTTGATAAGGCCGAAGTGCTGCTGCACAAGGGCGAGCGCCACGCCGAGCACGGTGCCTATCACACCTCCGGCGACGGTTATGAGCCAACCCTCGGCGGCGAAAATACGGCGTACAGAGCGGCGTGTGGCGCCAAGGGCACGGAGCACCTGCATATCGTCGCGTTTCTCAATGACCATGAGGCTGAGGGTGGAGACGATGTTGAAAGATGCAATCAGGAGTATGAATACGAGCATGAGGAAGGTAACCCACTTCTCGACGGCAATCATTCGGAAGGTGTCGGCCTGCTGGCGCTCCCGGCCGAGCACGTCGAAGCTTTCGCCAAGAGCCTCGCGCACGTCTTTCTCAAGGGCTGAGAGGCTTACTCCCGGGGCTGCCTTTATTTCTATGGCCGAGGCTTCGTCACCATTGTACTCAAGGAGCTCACGCATGGTGGCCAGCGGCACGAATATGTATTCGGAGTCGTACTCGGGCTGGTCGACGCGGAACACTCCCGTTACGGCAAGAGAGCGGCGGCTGTAAGCTGCGGCGGGGTTGGCCGGATTTATACGACCCGTGCGGCGGGGCATATACAACTCTGCCATGCCGTAGGGCGAGGGGCGAAGCCCGGTGCGCATGGCCACGCCCACGGCGAGCTGCGCGCCTGCTATGCTGTCGGGGAGACCGTTTACATCGCTGTACACGCCGTCGATGATCAGGCTGTCGAGGTTCACAACGGCAGCAATGCGTTGCGGGTCAACGCCCTTGACTTTCACCGGCATCTGGGCGGCACCTCCGGCCAGGAGGGCTCGCTCCTGCAGCACAGGCATTGCCGCGGCCACACTTGGCAGGTCTTCGAGTGCCGAGGCGAGACTGTCGGCTCCGGCAAACACCTTACCGGCTACCGGCACCACTTTGACGTCGGGGTCGATAAGCGAGAGGTGACTCTCGGCAAGGCGTGTAAAGCCGTTGAAAACCGAGAGCACCACTATAATGGCCGCCGAGGCTACCGCCACACCGGCAATGGAAACACGGGCGATGACGTTGACCACCTTGTGCGACTTAGGAGCCACAAGGTAGCGTAACGCAATGAAAATCACTGCTTGAGCAGGGCGTCGATATTCTCGATGTAATCGAGTGAGTCGTCGAGATAGAACTGCAGTTCGGGCACCTTACGGAGCTGGAAGCGCACATTCTGGGCGAGCTCGTAGCGCACGGTCTTAGCCGAGGCTTTTATGCTTTCGATGAGCTCGGGAGCCTTGTCGGAGGGGAACACCGAGAGGTATGCTTTAGCGATAGAGAGGTCGGGCGATACACGCACGGCACTTACCGATACGATAACACCGTGTGTTTTTGCTGTCTGGCGGCGGAAAATCTCACTGAGTTCTTTCTGGAGCAGACGCGATATTTTGGCTTGGCGGGTTGTTTCCATAGTTAGTTATAAATTATGTTTCTTATTTAAAACACGTCATCGCCCGCAAAGTTAGCAAATTTTTTTGTAATTTTGTTTTCCCATTCCATACTCCGCACATGTCAAACGACCTATCCATAGCCACCGTCAGCCCTCAGGTACAGCAGGCGCGCCAGCGCTTCGGCATCATCGGCACGTCGCCGTCGCTGCTTGCCGCCGTGGAGCGTGCCATACGTGTTGCCCCGATCGACCTCTCGGTACTTGTTACCGGCGAGAGCGGCTCGGGCAAGGAGTTTTTTCCCCAGATTATCCACGCCTACAGCTCGCGCAAACATGCGCGCTATATCGCCGTAAACTGCGGTGCCATACCCGAGGGTACTATCGACTCTGAGCTCTTCGGCCATGAGAAGGGCGCCTTTACCGGGGCTGTTGACTCGCGCAAAGGCTACTTTGAGGAGGCCGACGGCGGCACCATATTCCTTGATGAGGTTGCCGAGCTACCACTCACCACCCAGGCTCGCCTCCTGCGCGTGCTCGAGAGCGGCGAGTATATCAAGGTAGGCTCGTCGAAGGTGCAGAAAACCAACATACGCGTTGTAGCGGCCACCAACGTCGACCTGCGGCGCGCCGTTGCCGAGGGCCGGTTCCGCGAAGACCTCTTCTACCGCCTCTCCACAGTGCAGATCCATATACCGCCGCTGCGCGACCGCGGCAACGACATACGGCTGCTTGCCCACAAGTTTGCCGCCGACTTCGCCGAGCGCTACCGCATGCCCGCCATAAGCTTCACCGAAGCTGCCGACGACTCCATGCGTCACTACCGCTGGCCGGGCAATGTGCGCCAACTTAAGAACGTTGTTGAGCAGGTGGCACTCTTCGAGGCCGGCAAGGAAGTAGGCGACGGAATCCTCAGGCAATATCTGCCCGAGATTTCGGCAAGCTACATACCGGCCACGACAGCCGCCGCCCACTCCTACGAGCGTGAGCGCGAGATGCTTTTGGGCATGATTTTCAAGCTCCGCGAGCGCATCGACGCCCTGCAGGAGCGCCTCGATGGCGAGCAAGCGCGCCCGGCCTCTATAATCAACAGCGAAAGCACCGAGAAAGCCTTCCCCACCTCGCTGGTGATACACCGCCCCGCCGCCACCGAAGAGCCCGAGGAGTGCCAGCCCTGCAGCGAGGTAAACTACTCGGAAGTGAGCGCCGCTCCCGCCACCCTCGAGGAGAACGAGCGCGAGATGATACGCCGCGCACTCGGCCGCAACGAAGGGCGCCGCAAGGCTGCCGCCGCCGAGCTTAATATTTCGGAACGAACACTTTACCGCAAGATTAAAGAATATGGCCTGGAGTAAGACCCACAGCTACATAGCAGCCCTTACAGTGCTTGCGGCAATAATCCTTGCCGGATGCCGCATAAGCATCACCATGAACGGCGCCGCACTCGACTACAACATATACAAGACCGTGCGCGTATCGGATTTCCCCATACGTGCCGCTCTCGTGTACCCTCCTCTGCAGCAGACTTTTGAGAACGAGCTGCTCGACTATATAGCCAAGAACACTCGCCTGCAGGTGACCGACGGCCCCTCGGATCTCGAAATCGAAGGCGAAATCACAGGCTATGCCCTCTCGCCCCAGGCCGTGACCGAAGATGCCTACGCCTCGATGACGCGCCTCACTATCACCGTGCGCGTTAAGTATATCGACAACAAGGAGGAGAACAAGGATATCGACCAGACTTTCAGCGCCTACCGCGACTTTACCTCGTCGGAGATGCTCACCGACGTTCAGGACCAGCTCTGCGAGGAAATATCGAAAGAGCTCGTCGAACTAATCTTCAACGCCACCCTCGGCAACTGGTAATGGACGGAACGACAGCTACATCGCAGCTCATTGCGCGCCTGTGCGCGCTGCCCGACGGCACCCCGCTCGAAAGCGCCGACGCCGCCGCGCTCGCCGACCTTGCCGAGCGCTACCCCGCGGCCACCCTCCCGGCAATACTCATGCTCCGCCACTGCCCCGACGCGAGCGCCTTAGCCGCATTGCAGGAGCGCACCGCCCTGCTCACCTCCGACCGCCGCACCCTCACTTTCGCCGCCCATGGCGACGAATGGGCCAAGTTCTACCCCACCCCCGAAGAGGCTCCGGCGATGCAGACCAACGACGTTATCGACACCTTCCTCACCACCTACGGCTCGTGCACGCCCGAAGAGGAGGCCTTGCTCGAACGCATGATTTTCAACCCCACGCCCGACTATGCCGAGATGCTGGCACGCGAGGAGCAGCTCGACCTCCCTGCCGACAACCCCGAGGCCGAAGCCGACCCGCAGGATAAACTCATAAACGCCTTCATCCGCGAGCGCCACCCGGCGGCGCACCCCCCGCAGCTAATGCCCGAACCCGAGCCCGAGGAGCTCCGTGCCGAAGAAGAGGAAGCCAAACCCATAGCACGCCCCGAACACGCCGACGACTCGCTCCTGAGCGAGAGTCTGGCCAAGATTTTCATTAAAAGAGGCCGATATGAGAAAGCTTACGAAATTATATCGGGCTTAAATTTGAAATTTCCAAAAAAAAGTGCTTACTTTGCAGACCAATTGCGTTTTCTGCAAAAATTGATTATAAACCAACGCCGGTTAAGCCAGGAAAAAGGCTCCGGTACACAAGACAAATAGCAAAACTATGCATGCAGTAGTCATCGTATTGACAGTTATCGTGGCCGTGCTCCTCATAGGCATCGTGCTTATCCAGAAATCCAAAGGCGGCGGCCTCTCGTCGCAGTTCGGCGGCGCAGGTGCCGTAATGGGTGTCCGCCAGACCAACAGCTTCCTTGAGAAAGCTACCTGGACCCTCGTAAGCCTCCTTGCCGTGCTCTCTATCATCTCGGCTTTCACCATGCCCCGTGCCAACGGTGCAGCCCAGATCCGCACACAGCAGGCCGCCGCTCCCGCTGCCGTTGAAATTCCCGCAGGCCAGTTCGACACTCCCGCCGCCAACATCCCCGTAGAGGTTGAGGCTGCCGAGGCTGCCGAAGTTGAAATGCCCGCTGCCGACGGCGTTGCGGAATAACTTGCACAACTTATAAATAGTCACGCCTCACAAGGCCGACGCTGCATGCAGCGTCCCTACATGCCCGGAGCTATGCTTGCCGGTGCCGCGGTAGGGTCGCTGCATGACGCGTGAACATACGTGACGGCGACTAACAACATCTCCGCTAAAAAAATGACACGCAGCGACTTTGAAATAATGGCCCCCGTGGGCAGCTACGAATCACTCACGGCAGCCCTCAACGCCGGTGCCGACGCCGTTTACTTCGGCGTGGAAGGCCTTAACATGCGCTCACGCTCAAGCGCCAACTTCACCCTCGACGACCTCCGCAACATTGTGGCGCTCTGCTCAGAGAAAGGCGTGCGCACCTATCTGACCGTCAACACCATAGTTTACGACGACGACCTTGCCAAGGTCGACGCCATAGTAGAGGCAGCGGCCACCGCCGGAATCACCGCCGTGATAGCCTCCGACATCGCCGCAATCACGGCATGCCGCCGCCACGGCGTTGAAGTGCACATCTCCACCCAGTGCAACATATCGAACATCGAAGCCGTGCGCTTCTACTCGGCTTTCGCCGATGTAATGGTACTGGCCCGCGAACTCAATCTCGACCAAGTGAAGGCAATATCCGACGCCATAAAGGCCGAGGGCATCACCGGTCCCTCGGGACGCCCGGTGGCACTTGAGATGTTCTGCCACGGCGCGCTCTGCATGGCCGTATCGGGCAAGTGCTACCTGAGCCTGCACCAGATGAACTCGAGCGCCAACCGCGGCGGCTGCACCCAGATATGCCGTCGAGGCTACGGCGTGACCGACCTCGAGACCGGCGACCAGCTCACCGTTGAGAACAAATATATAATGTCGCCCAAAGACCTCAAGACCATCCACTTCCTCGACCGCATGGTCGACGCCGGGGTCACGGTATTCAAAATCGAAGGTCGCGCCCGCGGTCCTGAGTACGTCGACACCGCCGTGCGCTGCTACAGCGAAGCTCTCGAGGCTATATGCGACGGCAGCTATGGCGCCGAAAAAGTGGCGGAGTGGGACGAGCGTCTGCGTAAAATCTTCAACCGCGGCTTTTGGGACGGCTACTACCTCGGCCAGCGCCTTGGCGAGTGGTCGGGCAAATACGGCTCCTCGGCAACCCGTGTCAAGCAGTACGTTGCCAAAGGTGTGAAATATTTCTCGCGCCTCGGCGTGGGTGAGTTCCTCCTCGAAGCCCAGGAGCTATGCGTGGGCGACGAAGTGGTCATCACCGGCCCTACCACAGGCGCTCTCATCATCACCGTCGACGACATACGCGTAGGCGGCCAAAGCGTGCCCAAGGCTGTCAAAGGCGACTCCTTCTCCATTGCCGTGCCCGCCAAAATCCGCCCTGCCGACCGCCTCTACCGCTGGCTGCCCACGGAGAATAATTAGGGGGCGGCTACGATTTTTTTCAAAAATTATTTGGAGAACTAAAATTTTAGTTATACCTTTGCGGCGTAACTAATATTTTAGTTTATGACCCGACCAAAGAAAACAACACTTAAGCTCACCGAAAAGGAGAGCGAGATAATGAGCATCCTCTGGGCTGAGGGGCCGCTGACAGTGCGCCGGATACTCGAGCACTACGACGACCCCAAACCGCACTTCAACACGGTTTCGACCACCGTGCGCATACTTGAGGAAAAAGGCTACGTGTCGCACGAGGCCGGGCAAGGAGCGTTCCGCTACTTCGCCACCGCCGACATCAACGACTTCCGCAAGCGCTCGCTGGCCGAGGTCGTAAAGAGCTATTTCAATAATTCCTATACCTCGGCTGTCTCGGCCTTGGTTGCCGAAGAGAAGATTTCGGCCGACGAGCTGCGCGAAATTCTCCGCATGGTAGAGGGTAAAGATTCCAAGGAGGCATAGCCATGGGAGAGTTCACCGCCTACGCCCTGCACACGGCAATATTCCTCCTGGCAGGCTACATTATATATAAATGGCTCATGGCCGGCGAAAAGCAGGCAGCCTTCAACCGTTGGCTCCTGTTGGGCATCTATGCCGTGGCCTTTGCGGCTATGCCTATGGGCGCATTGCTGCAGCGCTCGGCAAGTACGGGTGCGGGCGGCACTGCTGACATTTCTATAGAAGGTCTCATAATGCTTGCCGCTCCGGCAGAGGCGGCTCCCATATGGCCTCAAATAATTGTGGGCGTGTATCTCGCCGGGGCTGCCGCCGTGCTTCTGTGGTCGCTTGTGGTGGTGCTGAGGCTTTCGGCAATCATACGCTCGGGTGAGCACCGCGAGGGGCCCGAGGGCACACATCTCATAGTGCTCGACAACCGCAGCGTGGCGCCGTTCAGCTGGCACAGATATATTGTTATCAACCGCGACGACTACGAGGCCGGTGGCGAAATTATCACCGCCCACGAGCTTGCACACATACGCCACCGCCACGGCTACGACCTCATCATTGCCCAGGCAGTGTGCGTGCTGCAGTGGTTCAACCCCGCGGCATGGCTCATGCGCGAGGAGCTCAAGAGCGTGCACGAATTTCAGGCCGACGACACCGTGCTGGCCTCGGGCATAGAAGCACGTCAATATCAGATGTTATTAATAAAAAAGGCTGTGGGCACTCGTTTCCAGTCGCTCGCCAACAGCCTGAATCACAGTAATCTCAAAAAACGTATCACTATGATGTACAATCAAAAATCAACGGGCGGCCGCCGTCTCCGCGGCTTGGCCCTTGTGCCCGCACTCGCGCTGGCACTCGCAGTGACCAATCTGCCGGCAGTAGCCTCGGTGCTCTCTGCAACCTCGGCAGCCGACTTCTCGACCCACTCCGAATCGGCGGCTCCCAAAGCTGAGGCGCCCGCGGCGGTTTCGGACTCCAAAATTACAGAAAAAACCGAAGACGTGCAAGCGGCCGACCTCGAAAGAATGCCCCAATACCCCGGCGGCGAGGCTGAAATGTTCCACTTTCTGGCCGATAATCTCAAGTACCCCAAAGAGGCAGAAGAGAAAGGTGCCGAGGGGCGAGTGGTATTGACCTTCCGCATCTTGCCCGACGGCTCGGTTTCCGACATCACGGTACTTCAAAGCGTTGACCCCGCTCTCGACGCCGAGGCTGTGCGCGTGGCAGGACTCATGCCCAAGTGGACGCCCGGCATAGCCGACGGCAAGCCGGTGGCTGTTACCTATACTCTCCCCGTTACATTCAAGCTTCCCAAGGATAAAGCTGGGAAAGAGAAAAAGGCCGCTGACCCCGTGGTAGTAAGCTACGGAACAATCAAGAAAAACGACACAACGACCACAGGCCAGATTATCAAAATCCAGTCCAACGACAACGGCCAGGCCAAGGGAGAGCCCGCTATCTTCGTCAACGGAAAGCTCTTCGAGGGCAATCTCACCGACATCATTGCCGAAGATATCGAATCTATAACCGTTATTAAAAACCGCGAGGATTTCCCCAACGGACTTATAGAGATAACTCTAAAGCCAAATGCGGGGCAGACCGGCACAAAATGAAAAAGTGCGGCGATTGATTGAGAAAAAATAGGAAAAATTAGAAAATATTTCTTATCTTTGCGGCGGCTCACGGAAACGTGCGCCGCCCTATTTTTATCATACTTACTAATACCAAACACTTTATCACCGCATGAATTCTATTTCAAGATTCATCGCCGCGGCAGCTCTTGCCGCTGCTCCGGTGGCCATGTCGGCGGCAACCTTTGTAGGCGACCGCAACGACTTCCGCGACGAGACCATCTACTTCGCAATGACCACCCGCTTCTACGACGGCGACCCCACAAACAACGTTTACTGCTGGGACGGCAAACTGAACGTCAACGACCCCGAGTGGCGAGGCGACTTCAAAGGCCTCATCGAGAAACTCGACTACATCAAAGCCCTCGGCTTCACCGCCGTATGGATTACCCCTATCGTTGAAAATGCCTCAGGCCTCGACTATCACGGCTACCATGCTTTCAACTTCAAGAAAGTAGACCCGCGCTATGAGAGCGACGACTGCAAGTTCCAGGACCTTATCGACGCAGCTCACGCCCGCGGCATGAAAGTGGTGCTCGACATCGTGCTCAACCACACCGGCAACTTCGGCGAAGATACCCTCTGCCCCATGTTCGAGAAAGACTACACCAAAAATCTCTCGAATATCCTCGGCTCGATGAAGCTCCACCCCAACACCGTGCTTCCGGCCAACTACGACCTCAGCGACCCCAAGGCTCACGACCCCCGTATCGCCGCTCTCAAGAACGAAGACGGTGTGAACCACGACTCGCACAACTACTACCACCACGTGGGCAATGAATGGAACTGGGACGACTACTCGCGCTGGTACGCCCAGATTGCCGGCGACTGCGTGGACCTCAACACCGAGAACCCCGCCGTGAGCAACTACCTCGTTGACTGCTACGGCAAATTCATAGCCATGGGCGTCGACGGCTTCCGCATCGATACATCGGGCCACATCTCGCGCCTCACTTTCAACAAGGCTTTCATACCCCAGTTCACCGCACTTGCCGAGCAATATAAGGCAAAGCGTAACGGTGGCCCATTCTTCATGTTCGGCGAAGTTTGTGCCCGCGACCGCAACGTGACATACCGCAACCACGCCAACTGCTCGCCCTACTTCTACACCTGGAAAGAAGAGAAAGACTACCCCTGGGATTACTCCGAGACATCGTGGGACAATGTTGTCGTTATTGATCACGGTCACGGAAACCACACCAACACCAAGAGCCAGGACCAGCAGGGCGAAGACTACCATGGCGACAGCAACCTCGCCACAAGCGACAACGCCCTTCTCAACGGCAACGCATACCACACCCCCGACCACTCGAAATACTCGGGCTTCAGCGTTATCGACTTCCCCATGCACTGGAACTTCCGCTCTACCCGCGAAGCCTGGGGCGTGCGCGGAGGCGACAAATACTACAACGACGCCACCTATAACGTGACCTACGTCGACAGCCACGACTACGCTCCCGACGGCGCTCCCGAAAGCCAGCGTTTCGCACAGGGCCAGGACGTATGGGCCTCGAACCTCGACCTCATGTTCACCTTCCGCGGTATTCCCTGTATATACTACGGCTCTGAAATCGAGTTCAAGAAAGGCTGCACTATCGACAAGGGCGCCGACCTCGCCCTCCGCAACTCGGGCCGCGCATACTTCGGCGGCTACATCGAAGGTTCGGTAAACGTCAGCGACTTTGCCAACTATACCAACGCTACGGGCAACATGGCAGCAACCCTCAGCCACCCCCTCGCACTCCACATCCAGCGCCTTAACAAAATCCGCGCCGCTATCCCCGCTCTCCGCAAAGGCCAGTACAGCACCGACGGCTGCACAGGCAGCGGTGTGGCAGCCTTCAAACGCCGCTTTACCGATGCCGGCACCGACAGCTACGTGCTCGTGACCATCGGTGGGGCAGCTACCTTCACCGGCGTTGAAAACGGTACATATACCGACGCTATCACCGGCGACGTACAGACCGTATCGAACGGCACTCTCAAGACCAAAGCATGCAGCGGCAGCGCCAACATGCGCATATACGTACTCTCTACCGCCAAGACTCCCGCTCCCGGCAAAATCGGCGAAGACGGCAAGTACCTCTACGACACCACACCCGCAGCCGATGTTCAGAAAGGCTACGACGGGAACGAAGAGCCCGACGACACCTGGACTATCAAGGAAGATGCCCAGGGCGGTGGCGGCAACATCACCGAGCCCGAAGAGCCTATCGCACCCTCTATGGCCGAAGGCGAGCAGGCTGTATTCTTCGAGAACAACGCCGACTGGGGCGGCACTATCCGCGCTTGGATCTGGAGCAACAGCACCAACTACACCGGCGGCTCGTGGCCCGGTCAGGCTGCTACCTACCTTGGCAACAAAATCTGGAAATGGACATACACCGGCACCGGCAAGATTGCCGAAGGAGCAGGTCTTATCTTCAACAACGGCGCTTCGCAGACCGACGACATGAAGTTTGTGAACGGCGGTTACTACAACGCCCAGGGTTACGTGAAGACTATCGAAGGTGCAGGCGAAATTCCCGACGATCCCGTTCCTCCCACTCCCGTTGACCCCGAAGGCCCCGTGACCGTTTACTTCAACAACACTGCCAACTGGAGCGCCGTATCGGTTTACGTATGGGATGACGGCGGCACAATCCTCGGTGCATGGCCCGGCAAACCCGTGACCGAAACCACTACTTTCGAGGGCAAGACTCTCTACAAGTACACTATCAACCCCGACCGCGCCCTCACCAACGCCATGATTATTTTCAACAATAACGGCGCAGGTGCTCAGACAGGCGACCTCAAGCTCGTCAACGGCGCAATCTACAATGCCGCCGGCCTCGAAGGCCAGTTCAGCGGCGTAGGCTCGGTAAGCGCTGCCGACAACGGCATCATCACCGTCTACAACCTCCAGGGCATACGCCTCGGCAACACCACCGCAGGCCTCCCCGCAGGTACATATATCGTGCGCCGCGGCACTACCGCCACCAAAGTGGTAATCCGCTAAGCACTACCCTCCACTCATAAAAATAGCTGTGCCGCCTGCGTGCGACACAGCTATTTTTTTGCTTGAGCTGCTGTGATAGAAGAGTGGGGAGTGCGAAATTCTGCTTACTTATTTCAGTTCGATTATACCCGCAGGAACTTCAACACCGTCAACAAAAAAGTGAGATGAGAGAACAGGTTCTTGCTTTTTCCAGCCAAAACTCCTCGTCATGCGCACCTCTACCTTACGGTCGTCATAGTTTACGGTAAAGGTTATCTCATAGTTATCGTCCGAGGGGAATTGTCCGAAGCGTATCAGTTTCCGGTCTGTGGCTGTCCATTTGGATCCGTCCCATTTTTCCTCACAGGTATACCACGCACCGTAAAAGATTGGTAAGCAAGCGCGGCTTTCAGTGACGCGATTCTCCAAAAATGATTCAATGGTCCACATCACTTCATGCCGGGTACCTTCATAATCGAAGCTTACGTCTTCTCCCACAAGAGAGTTTTCGTGCTCCGGATTCAGACGGGAGTTCCCATTTTCATCGAGAATATCGAACTTGATTTCCAATGGAGCAAAATCCCAGATTATATCCCCTTTCGGTTCGTCATTATCTGAGCAGGAGCTTAGAGTGAACACGCAGCACACCAATGCTGCCAAATAGTAAAATACATTTTTCATAGGCTCATTATTTTAGGGTTAGGCTTGCCGCAAATTTAGCAATAAAATCGCAACAATCAAAACAATGAGCAAAAAAAGGAATATTAACAGCTTATGTCAACAGCGGTGCTTACTTCTTGCGAATTAATGTGAGGCCGTCGCGCACGGGCAGGATTGCGACCTCGAAACGCGGGTCGGCGGCCACGGCGTCGTTGAAGGTGCGTATGCCCTCGGTCTGCGGGTCGTTGGCCTTGGGGTCGAGCACCTTGTCGGTCCACAGGGTATTGTCGGCAAGGATATATGCGCCGGGGTGCAGTGCGTCGGCGAGCATGGCCCAATACTGGGGATAGCGGCGTTTGTTGGCGTCGACAAACACAAGGTCGTAGTCCTTTTCGCGGAGGAGTGCGGGCACGATGTCTTCGGCATCGCCTATGTGGAGGTTTATATCGGCTCCCGAGGAGGCGAAGAGCTCGAGCAGCTCATCGGCATATTCGCCGTCGACTTCAACGGTGTCGATTGTTGCTCCCGCAGGCATGCCCTCGGCGAAGCAGAGGGTTGAGTAGCCGGTAAATGTGCCGAGTTCGAGGATATGGCGCGGAGCAATCATGCGCGTAAGCATCACGAGGATGCGCCCCTGCACGTGGTCGGTGCACATGCGGGGGTAGAGGCGGCGAAGGTGCGTCTCGCGGTAGAGGCGGTGGAGAGTCTCGGGCTCGGGGCTGATATGCAGTGATATATAGTCTTCTTCGGTCATTGAGGCATAAGTACGAGCACCCACATCGCGGCGTGGGTGAGGAGGGTGAGGCACACTAAAATCCACATCATGGCCGGACGGGTGTTGCGGCAGAACCATGCGCAGACGGTGGCCAGAATAACGTATACGGGGTAGAGCCACAGGAAAACCTTCATCTGCCCTTCGGCGGCGGGGGCGGCACTGAGCATCCACGGGTAGGCGAGCACGGGAAGCGCCGCAACGATTATCGCGAATTTCTTCATTTTGCGGCTTTCTTGCTTTCGAGGTAAGCCTTTACGGTCTCGGCAATGCCTCGTTCGAGGGGGAAGCGGGCGGTGAAACCGAAGTCGGCCACGGCGTCGTCGACCGAGCAATTCCAGTTGCGCTGCTTCATGATTCTGAACTTGTCGCGGTTGAGTGTCGAGGGTTTAAGCGTAAGAGCCCCTATTTTCTCGGCTACGGTGCTCACGGCATACACGGCCCACATGGGCAGCTTGACGGGCACTACAAACTTGCGCCCGAGAGCCTTGGCGACAATCGTGCGGAACTCTTTCTGAGTGTAAGCCTTGGGCTCGCTTATTATATACTTCTTATGCAGGGTTTTATCGGAAGCGAGAGCGTCGAACATCGCCGCCACGAGGTCGTCGACGTAGATAAATGTGAGCATCTGCTTCTTATATCCCACTCCGAAGTCGAAGTGGCTGTCGATGCACTTCACCATCATCAGATAGTCGAGCTCGTGGGGGCCGTAGACGCCTGTGGGGCGGAATATTATCCACGGCAGGCTGCGGCGCGTCTCCAGAAAAGTCTCGGCTTTAATCTTCGAGAGGCCGTAGCGGGTGTTTGGCTCGGGCACGGCACGGTTGTCTATGGGCGCGTAGCAGCCGTCTTCTGCCACAGGACCGAGGGCGCTGAGCGAGCTCATGAAAAGGAATTTCGAGGGTACGAGGTTCTCATCTTCAAGGGCATCGGCAAAGTCGCGGAGGTACTGGTAGTTGACGCGGTTGAAGTCGGAGAAGCGAGCAGCCTTGGTGGCACCGAGGTTGTATATAATATAATCCCAGGGTTTGTGACCGGGGGCTGCGGCGGCGAGCTGCTGCCCGAGAGTATCGGAGTTATCGTAGTCGAGGACAACGAAGTGGATAGCCGGGTCGGAGAGGTAGCGACGCGAAGTGCTCTCGCGCACGCAGGCATAGACGTCGAAGCCGCGGCGGAGTCCTTCGGCCACTATGAAGCCGCCGATAAAGCCACCGGCGCCCACAACGAGCAGAGTCTTTTTATCTGAAGATGTCATATGAAGCTTATTAATGCTTTCTTGTAGCACGCCATGGTCTGCCGGGCGAAATTCTCGGCAGAGAAACGGCGTATGTGTTGACGGCCCAGGCGTGCGGTTTTGTCGTGGAACACCACATCGTCAAGGAGGTGTTCGGCGGCTTCGGCACAGGCGGCAACGTCGTCGGGATTTACATAGATCCCCCCTTCGCCACCTGCCTCTTCGAGGCACGAACCTGTGCAGGCTATCACGGGGGTACCCATTGCAAGCGACTCTACTACGGGGAGCCCGAAGCCCTCGTAGCGCGAGGTGTAGGTGGAGAGCTCGGCGGCGCTGTAGAGGGCGGGGATGTCGGCGAAAGGCACGCCCGAGAGCTGCAGCACGCGGTCGGCGAGGCCGAGGCGCTCTATCTCGCGGCGCACCTCATCGGCGTAGCTGCCGTCCATGCGGCCAACGATAACGAGCCCCACAGCCTTTGGCAGGCGCGCCAAGGCACGCACGGCAAGGAGCTGGTTCTTGCGCGACTGCACGGTGCCCACGCTTATAATATAGCGCTCGGGCAACTTGTAGCGGGCACGCACGCGGGCGCGGTCTTCGGTGCCCACGGCGAGCGAGAACACAGGGTCGATGCCCTGGTATATGATGTCGATTTTCTCTTCGGGTATGCCGTAGTCGGCCATGAGGTCGCGCTTGGTACACTCGCTTATGGCTATCACGCGTGTTGCAATGCGCGCCGAGCGGCCATATTTGAAGTCGTAGAGGCGGCGGTCGATGGCGCTGTAGTCGCGGGGCACACGGCGCCAGATTAGGTCGTGGATAGTGACCACCGAGGGGCACACGCCTTTTATGGTCAGGGGCAGCTCGTTGCTGAGACCGTGGTATACGGCCACGCCGTCGGCCTGCAGCTGCACGGGAAGGTCGACGCTGCGCCAGAAGGCTTTTGTAAGACCGTTCGAGGGCTTCAGCGAGGGCGTGAAGAGCTCCACATTGTCGCGGGCGAGGAGCGGGCGCAGGCGCTCGTTGTCACTGTCGGCAGGCGAGTAGAGGCGGAAGGTGGAGCCGGGATATGCCGCCGAGAGTATGTTCACGGCATATCGGCTGTAGTTGCCGAGCCCCGTGTTGTTGAGCACGGCACGCTTGCCGTCGAGGCCTATTATCAGCCCCTTGGTATCGTTACTCTTATTCTTCACCAAGATTCAGTATAGCGTTGACAGCCAACACATAGGAGTTTGCCCCGAAGCCACTCACGGTGCCACGGCACACAGGTGCTATCACCGAGGTGCGGCGGAATTGCTCACGAGCCTGAGGGTTGCTTATATGTACCTCCACCACAGGGACCGGCACGGCGGCAATGGCGTCGGCAATGGCATAGGAATAGTGGGTGTAGGCGCCGGCGTTGAGCGCTATGCCGAGGCACGCGGGGTCGAAACCGGCCTCATGAATGGCGTCGATAATCGCTCCCTCGCTGTTGCTCTGCACAAAGCGGAGTTCTACACGCCCGGCAAAGGCCGTGACGAGCATGGCGTTGATGTCGTCGAGGGTTCGCGTGCCGTAGATTTCGGGCTCGCGCTTGCCGAGCAGGTTGAGGTTGGGGCCGTTGACTGTGAGAATATACATCAGTGCACGTTTACTTTCTGAGTGGGGGGCAGGTCGTTGTTGCGGCGTGCCACAGCTTCGGTGAGCTCATGGGCGAGGTGCACGAAAGCCTGGGCCGATGCAGTGGGCTCGAGCACTATGGGCGAGCCGCTGTCGGAGTGGTCGCCCACGGCAGCCACAAGTGGGATATGCGCGAGCACGGGCACTTTTAGCGAGGCCGCGAAGGCATCTACGGCGCCCTCTTTGCCGAAGAGGAAATATTTCTCGTCGGGGTGCTTCTCGGGAGTGAACCACGCCATATTGTCGACGATACCGAGCACGGGCACGTTGATTTTGGGGTCGCGGAACATGGCAATACCCTTGCGGGCATCGGCTATAGCCACCTGCTGGGGTGTGGTGACAACCACAGAGCCGGTCAGACCAAGGGTCTGCACGAGGGTGAGGTGAATATCGCTGGTGCCGGGGGGCATGTCGATGAGGAAATAGTCGAGCTCTCCCCAGTCGGCTTGCTCGATGAGCTGTTTGAGGGCGTTGGAGGCCATTGCACCACGCCATACGGCAGCGCTGTCGGGGTCGAGGAGGAAGCCTATCGAGAGTACTTTCACACCATAGGCCATGGCCGGGATTATGAGGTTGCGGCCATCAACTTCGTGCATGTATATCTGCTCATTCTCAAGGCCGAACATCTTGGGCACCGAGGGGCCGAAAATATCGGCGTCGAGCAAGCCCACGCTGTAGCCCTCGGCAGCGAGTGCCACGGCGAGGTTGGCGGCAACGGTAGATTTGCCAACGCCACCTTTACCCGACGATATGGCCACGATATTCTTCACGCCCGGCAGCACGGGAGCCTTTGCAGGAGCCTCGGCAGGCTCGCGGCGAACGGCAGTGTTGATAGTGACCTTTGCACCGGGAGCCTTGAGGTGGATTGCAGCCTCGGCGGTTTTGAGGAGCGATGCCTTGAAAGGGTCGGTGGCTTTCTCGAAAAGGAGGGTGAAGCTTACGCTGTCGCCGTTGATGCGAATGTCGTCTTCAAGCATGCCGAGCTCCACGATGTTTTTGCCGGAGCCGGGATAGCGCACGGTGGCGAGCGCCTCGGTTATAAGAGCGGGATATAGTGTCATTGTTACTGGTCTTTTGATTCGCTGTCGAGCATCTGCGGGCACTCGATGTAGCCTCGCGAGTAGCTGCGGTAGGTGTCGGGCTCGATGTCGTCGGCGCCAGGGGGCTCGGCGAGAGCCGGAGCGGTGCCGGGGTGGAACGCGAAATATTTTATTGTGAGCCCGCGGTCGAGCCATTGCTGCTCGTAGTGGGTGCGTATGTTCAGAATAGGGTCATCGGGGGCGATGGTGGCATAGAGGTCGGCGGTGTCGCTGACAACTTCAAGGCCGTTGTGGGCTGCCATCATCGTGGTGTAGGTGTAGAGGAAGGGGCTGTCGGTCTTGAGGTGTATCAGGCCGCCGGGGGCAAGCACGCGGCGGTACATCTCCACAAAGCGTGTGCCCGTGAGGCGCTTGTTCACCTTCTTCATCTGCGGGTCGGGGAAGGTAATCCATATCTCGGCCACCTCGCCGGGGGCGAAGAACGATTCGAGCCACTCTATTGAAGTGCGCACAAAGGCAACGTTCTTCATATCAGCGCGCAGGGCGGCTGTGGCGCCGCTCCATATGCGGGCGCCCTTGATGTCGATGCCTATGAAGTTCTTGTCGGGGAACTGCTGTGCGAGACCCACGGTGTATTCGCCTTTGCCGCAGCCGAGTTCGAGCACTATGGGCTTGTCGTTATGGAAAAATTCCTCGTGCCAGCGGCCTTTGAGGGGGAAGCCGCTCTCGCGCAGCACCCCGAAAGGATATTGCAGCACGAGCGGATTCTCTTCTACTTCTTTGAATTTACGCAGTTTGTTTTTACCCATTTAGCGTGCCATTTTGAGGGTGGCTGCCGAGCCGTCGGCAAGGAGGCAGTTTACGATGAATATGTCGGCGTCGAACTGAGCGGTGTCGATAGCGGCGCGGAAGTCGGCGGGAGACGCCGAGGCAAGCTTGCGGCCTGCGACATCGAAGAGCTGTACGAGTTCAATGGGGCTGCCCGACGACTCCAACAGCAGCGTGGCACCCGAGAAACGGCCTCGCAAGGTAGAGGCGGCGGCATCGGCAAGGGGAGCGTCGGCACCGGTGGAGATAGAGCGCACGTCGAACTCCTGCCACTGGGGCGAGGCCTTGAACTCGTCGGCAAGATTCTCACCAACCGAAAGAGTCACACTCTTCTGGTCGACATCGCTCCACACGTCGGCACCAAGCGCGGGTACCTCGCTGAGGGCGGTGGCGTTGATTGTTTTAAGACCTGTCATGCCCTCCATTGCGTTGTCGCCTATATATTCGAGGGAGGCGGGGAGGGTGAGCGAACTCATGGCGGAGGCATCTTTCATAGCGTAGTTGCCTATCGACGAGAGGCCGCCGGGCAGGGTGGCAGCCACGAGCGAGGGGGTGCCTTTGAGCATGTAGTCGGGCATGTCGGCAAGAGACTGCGGCATGAGGAGCGACGAGAGGTGGGGGCAATCGAAGAAAGCGCCCTCGCCCACCGATGAGAGGGTCGCGGGAAGTGAGGCCGATGTAAGGGCGTCGTTGTAGGCAAAGGCCCAGGCGCCGAGCTGCGAGAGTTTGGTGTTCTCGAGGTCGGCGGCAGCTATGCCGCTGTGTGCGAAAGCGAGGCTGCCTATGCTGCGGAGCCCCGCGCCGAAGTCAAAGGCTTCGAGGGCGCTGCAGCCGTTGAAAGCGCCGTCGCCGATAGCCGTGAGGCTTTCCGAGCCCTTGACAGCGGCCAGTGAGGAGCAACCGGCGAAGGCCGAGGCGCCTACAGAGGCAGTGCCTCCGAAGGTCACAGTGGTGAGCGACGGGCAGTTGTTGAACACATATTCACCGACAGCCGCAGTGTTGACCGTAACGGTTTTGAGCGATTGGCAACCGCCGAAGGCCGCGGTGCCCATGTTTACGATATTTGCGGGTACAACGAGGCTTTCGAGGGCGGAACCCGAGAAGGCATGGCTGCCTATGCTCACGGCTCCCGAGGGGAGTGTGAGCGATGTAATGTGCGAACCGGCAAGAGCCATGGCCGGGATAGTGTTGGCCGGGTACTCGCTGATGCCGTTCACGGGGTCGCCGAGATACGCAGCTATTGTCAGCCCCGAGAGGTCGAGGCTGCGCAGAGCCGTCATACGGCTGTCGATGAAATAAAAATCGGAGGCATCGGCCGTGCCCGTAAGGGTAAGTTCACTTACGCCGGCAGGGTTGGCTACGAGGCTGTTAAGCTCCCCGGGAGCGCACTTCACGGTGAGGGCGCCCGCACTGTTTATTACAAAAGCGGCGGAGAGAGCCGCGAGGAAAAATCTTAATTGCATAATAAATGGCATTTGGCTCCGCAAAATTACGCAAATTTCGCCAAACGGCCATTTTTTAGCATGTTAAATCATCCCAATCCAATCTTGATAACTATGGCGAAAGCCGCAACTACCACCACAAGAACCGTCGAGGCTATAATCGACACCACGGCGATGCGCCTTATACCTCCTGCACCGCGAGCATGGCCAATGAAGCCGGTGACCATGGCGGCTATGCCTGCGGCGAGTGCCACGTAGCCGTTGGCCCACATGAGCAGCGCCCACGCCGCAAGGGTGAGCACCACCGAAATCCATGTGAGAGCAGGGCGCGAGGCGGCCTTTACAGCAGGCTGCGCGGCGGCCTCGGCCGATTTATCTTTAGTATCTATAGTATCTGTCATATCAATCTTTTTTACGAGTGCAAAGATAGGCACTTATTCTTTAAATATGACAAATAATGTGAAAGAAAGTTTAATAACAAGGTGATATTTACCAAAAATCACTGCAGGGCGGCTGCAATCTCCTGCGCCTGCGCCTTGTCGAAGAGCGCGGAGTTGTAACTCATGCCGAGTTTGCCGGGCGCGAAGGTGTAGCTCTGCAGCTCGCCCTCGGGCGAGAGAACAACCACGGTACGCTCGCGGTTGCGGGAGGCTCTGAGCTCCCTTTGCAGGCGCTCAATGCTCTCTCCTATGCGCCAGTCGGCAAGCGCTACGACATAGGAGCCTGCTGCTATTTTTGTGCTGTACAAGGGGTTGGACACGGTTACAATAACTGGCACTTCGATAAAATTGCCCAAAGGATTCCCTTCGGCGTCGAAATACTCCGAGCTCACATATTCGAGACCGTCGTAATGACGCAGCTCTCGGTGGAAACCACCAACTGCGATAGGTTCCTCATCAACGCCGTAATAAGAAGTCTCAAGAACACGCCCGAAACGGTCTCGCGTCACCTTATTAACAGCGTATCCCTGCGCGCTGATGCATAATTTCCCGTCGGTATCATAATTGCGGGATTCGGTCGCAAAACCGTTCTTGTCGTAGCTGTTGTCGCCACGCGCTACACCATTACTATCCTTTACGAGCTTTCCGTCGCTATCGAAGTTAACACATGACGTTTGGTGTCCGTAGCGGTCGTAAGCGAACCGCTGCTCGGCAAACCCCCACAATGAGTTCGTCTTCCGGAGGTTGCTGTCAAGGCTTATCCAGGCAATCTTGTTGCCTTTGCGGTCGGTGAATATCTGATACGCGCTCATCAGATATTCGTTAGGCTCTATAACGTCGCCGTTGCGGTCGAGAGAAAGAGTAGTGTTCACGGTGGTGTCGCCGCGCTGCTCATAGATGTTTTTAAGGGCGGCGATATGTTGGAAATTCTCAGTCGGTTGGCCATCAGTGCCAATGAAAGTGCAGAGAGTCTCGCGGTTGTGTGCATCATGCTCGTAATCAATGCCCGCCATACCGTAAGTGCAGAGCACAGGCTGCCGATGAGCATCGAGATAACGCACGCGCTGAGTGTTGCCCATGCGGTCGTATTCCAGCTCAGTTACGGCGTAGCCGCCATTACCCGGAGCGAGTTCTCCGGCATCGTTGTAGTTTTCCACCCTGATGCCCTGGCCGCGCTCGTTGTAGCTTACTTTCTGGAAAAGCTCACCGTTGTCGCGTGCCACGAGCTTTCCCTCGGAGTCGTAGGCAGCGTTCACAATCCAGTTGCCGCGCTCATCGTAGGCATTTACGCCGCGATGTATTCCGTCTTTATCCACGGTAGCCACGGTGTCGGCGTCATAGCATGTGGTCGATACCCTGTTGCGGCGTTTATCATACTCATGCCGATATATGGCTACACCGTCGTTATCGACAGTGGGTTTTCCTGAAGTGTCGAGATTTACATACATTGAAAGAAGGCCATCCGGGGTGTAGTAGTTGTGGTAACCGGCAGTGCCGTCGTTAGCCAAGGCAGGCTTTCCGTCAGAGCCTAAATACTCCGCCGATTCAATTTTGCCCCAGCGGTTATAGGTATAGCGGCGCTCGGCCACGCCCTCGTTGTCGACAGCCGGAGTGCCGTCAACATCGAAATAGGCAAACTTGGTCACATGGCCGTATTCATCGTAATCCCTGTGTATGCTGTGTATACCGCTTTTGCTGTAGCAGGGTCTTTCCTCTGCATCAAAATACGAGGACTCAATCATATTGTCGCGCTCATCGTAGCGGAACTCAAGGCGTGCCACGCCATACTCGTTATTCAACCGATTTCCCTGATTATCAAAAAACTCCATGCAGGTGAGGTTGCCGCGGCCGTCGTAGCTGTTTTGCTTCACGGCTATGCCGTCGAGCGGAGAGAGTAGATTGAGGTCGGTATCGAAATACTCGGCCCGCAGGGGGTTGCTGTCGGAGTCGAAGGTGTAGGTGACAGCCGCCCAGCCCGAGTCGTTCACGGCAAGGGCGCCCGCAGTATCATAACCCTTTACAAAGGTGCGGTTGCCACGTTTATCATAGCCGAACTCGTAGCGGAACACACCTTCGCCGCTCACTGTAGGCTGCTCGTCGACATCATAATAGCTTACTTCGATGAGGCGCCCGTTGCGGTCGTATTTGCAACGGTGTATGGCATAGCCGCCAATGAGGTTTGCCGGGGCACCGGTGTTGTCGAAGAATCGACCCTCGATAATATTCCCCTTGTCATCGTAGGTATTCACTACTCCGGCCACGCCATTCTCCTTCTTGTTGGTCAGCTTGCCTTCGGTATCATACAGGCGGTAGGTGGTGATGCGCTCAAGGCTGTCGCGCTCGCAGCGGAGTGTAGCCCACAGCTCTTCGTTGAGCGCCGGTTGGCCGTCGAGGTCATAGCAATTCTCCTCGATAAGGGCGCCATTGGCGTCGTAGGCATAGCTGATAGCTGCCACGCCGCGTTTGTTGCACACGGGCGAGCCGTCGGCGCCGATATACTGCAGGCGCGTGCGTCGGCCGACGCTGTCGAGTGTGAAGCGGTAGCCGTAGATACCGTTGGCATCGCAAATGGCGCTTTGGTCGATGCGCGGGTCGTTGTTGGCATGGAAGGTCTGCGAGGTGATATGCCCCTTGCGGTCGCGGGTGTACACGTAGCGCACTATCGAGGCTTGGCCGACGTCGGAATCATCGTCGTCGACCTTCATTTGCGAGAGCTTGCCCGCACCGAAGCCCGAGCCCACGTGCTCTTTGGAGTGGATAAGGTCGGCGACCGACGCGGGCACGCCGCCGCGCTCCGAGAGGAGGTGGCGGAGCTGCACCTTGCCGTTGGCCTCGCAGAAGTTGAGGCGCACGGGTTTGCCGCTCTCGGGCGAGTAGTCGATTTTTATTATCGATGCTCCCTCGAACGGACTGTATTCATATGGCTCGATAACCGCTCCGGAGGCGTTGACGCACTCCACGGCCACGAGGCGTCGCGCCCAGCCGTCGGCATGGCCTATGGGAGCGCGCTCATAGCGGAAGCGGTAGTGGCCGGGGCCATGCTCGCGGAGAGCCTCCGACAGCGGGCTCACGCCCTCGGGTACGCCGTTGCAGTCGACATACGAGGCGTAGTATTCAAAAGTCGGGCGGTTATATTCCCACACGAAAAGGGCGCCGAGCAGGAGCACGGCGGCGCAGCAGGCGGCTATGATGCGGTTGCGGCGCTGACGGCGGCGGTGACGCTGCCACAGCATGTCGAATTTCACATTGAGCATCGTAGCCACCAGGCGTATGAAAGCGCGCTCTGTGCCCACCTCGTGCACGTTTATGCCGAGCAGCTCTTTGTCGGGCGGGAGGGCGAGGAGAGCGGGCGGGAAAGCTTCGTCGGCAGGATTCTTGGCTCGGGGAGTACCGTCGACAACAAAGGGTATGATGTGGTCGGTGCGGCCTTCGTCGATAAAGGTTTGTATCTCGGCGTTCACCCACGCCGACTTAGTGGCTGCGGGAGAGCATATCACGATGAGGTAGCGAGAATCGTCGAGCTCGCTGCGCAGCTGCGAGGCGAGGCCGCCGCCCGAGAGGTCGGTGTTATCGCGGAACACGGGGCGGAGGTAGGGCGAGCGCATATCGGCCTGCGTGCGTATCACGGCGGGCAGGCGGTAGGTCTCGAGTTTGTGCTGGAGCCATTTTGCCCAGCGCTCGTCCTCGCGCTTATAGCTGATAAAGGCGTAGTTGCCGAACTGTTTTTGAGTGTCGGGAGAAGAAGAGGTGGTCATAATCGGTCAGTTATTTCTGCGCCGTATGGCTTTGCCCGCGAGATAGCGGTGGCCAATGCGGCAATATAGACATTTTCGGGGGTCACAATAGGCGCGGCGCAGCTGCACAAGGGCCTGCGAGCTGAAGGCGTCGGGGCAGGCGATGCCGGCCTCGGTAAAGGTGCGCACGAAGGTGTTGTCTTCGGGCGGGAGTGCCGAGAGCATATCCACGGCGCGCTCCGTGGCCTCGGGGTGGCCGGTGAGAATGCCGTAGGCGTGGAGCACCGGCGCCACGGCGTTGATAATAAGCAGGGTCACCGAGCTTTTGCTTAGGGCTTTGGGGCAATGCCCCGAGGGTGCGCCGAAGGTATAGCGGTCGGCCCAATAGCCCTCGAGGGCGAAGTCGAAGAGGGCGCGAGCTTCGGGCTCGTTGCGCACGCCAAGCAGCTCATAGCCAATGCCGAAGCCTTTGCATATGAGGGCCGCGAGGGCGGCTATGCGGCGGTAGGGGAAGTTTTGCGGACGCATACGCGCCATTTTCCACCCGGCATCGTGCAGTGGTTTGAGGCCGTATTTAGCAACGGCGAAAGCGTGCTCGCCTCGCAGACGCTTCACATAGGGGTCGTCGTCGAACGTGGCAGGAAGGCGGTCGAGAAGCCCCGACTGCCCGAAGAGGGCGCCCTCGACAGTGTCGCGGGAGTCGCGGTGGCGCATCAGCTGCCGCAGGGGAGTGGCGGCGGCGAGGCGCTCGAAAGGCTCGCTGTTTATTCCGAAGCCGAGGGCTCGGGCGAGGGTAACGTATATGGTCTGCCCCCAGTCGGCGTTGAAACGGCGGAGTGTGGCGGCCACGCGATCCGATTTCTCGTAGAGGCGCTCGAAGCCCAAAGCCGTAATCCAGTCGCTGATATATATTTTATCGAGGGCGGGAATAAGAGATGCGCAGGGGAGCGAGCTCAGCCGGTTATCTACCATTTCGTGGTAGCTGCGGCTGAAGTCGGCGGCGCAGGGCATGACAATCTGCGGAATCTCGGCGCCGTTCGGGCGGAGGATACGCGCATCGTCGCGCTCCACTACGTGAAGCACCACGTTGTCGTAGGCGGGGTCGGAGTCATGGCCGTGGCGGTGCCAGTCGGAGGCACGCACGTGAATTTCTACATTACCTGCCCACAGACGGCCCGCTATGCGGATTTTGGCATTGAAGAAGTCGGGGCCGGAGCCGGTGTTCAGCAGTCCGGGGTCGAGCACATCGATGCGGCGGCCATCGACGGTGGCCATGTCGGCAGGCAGCCACAGGCGGTGCTGCCATACATATTGCATAAGCCTCTCCATGCCCCGCGGTGATAGCGGCGCGGAATCAGAGCTGACGCAGCTCTATCATGCGGGCCAGGTACTTGCCTATGATGTCGAACTCAAGGTTTACCTTGGTTCCGGCTTTTATGGTGCAGAAGTTGGTGTGCTCGAAGGTGTAGGGTATGATAGCCACCCGGAAGGAGTCGGGGGTGGAATCGCACACGGTGAGGCTCACGCCGTTGACGGTAACAGAGCCTTTTTCGACTGTCATATAGCCTTTTGCCACCATTTCGGGCGAGGCTGTGTACTTGAAAGTGAAATAAGTGCTGCCGTCGAGCTCCTCTACTTTGGTGCACTCGGCGGTGGTATCGACGTGGCCTTGTACGATGTGGCCGTCGAGGCGGCCGTTCATTATCATCGAGCGCTCGAGGTTCACGAGGTCGCCGGGCGCGAGGAGGCCGAGGTTGGAGCGGTCGAGGGTTTCCTGCACTGCGGTGACGGTGTAGGTGCCGTCGGGGCCGAGGTCTACCACGGTGAGACATACGCCGTTATGAGCCACCGACTGGTCGATATGAAGCTCATTGGCGAAAGTGCAGCTTATTGTAAGGTCGACGTTAGTTCCTTTGCGGTTTACTGCCACCACTTTGGCGGCTTCTTCTACTATTCCTGAAAACATGGCTGATAATGATTGGGAGTAGGTTAGAATGTGATGTTAAGGGGCTTCGAGGGGTCGAAGTCGACATCGAAGCGGAGGTTGCCCTCGTGAGTATCGGCTTTCACCTTGCGGCCGTTGACTTTCACGGCTTTGGGAGCCTTGGCTACGCCGTGCACAGCAAAGTGGAGCTTGACGGTGACAGGGGCGCCTTCGTAGGTACCTTCGGCTTTCACCGTGAGCGTGGTTTTGCCTTCGGCGGTGGTGCCGGTGAAGGTGATAAGGCGGTAGGCATGCTCGGAGAGCGTGTTGGGCGTGAGGCGGTTATCGTCGAAGAGCGTATACGACGATGAGCCCTCGGCAAGGGGATACCAGTTGATAGTGAACTCGCCGGGGCGGTAGTCGCCGGTGTTGTCCATTTTATAGTCGGCGGTGGGGATAAAAGCACCGCGGCGCACGAAGAGCGGCAGTTTCTCGATAGGCGCGGGGTAGTCGGTGAGGGTTGTGCCGCCTCCATAGATGCGCGAGGGGTCGTAGTAGTCAATCCACTGCGAGCCTTCGGGCAGCACTATGTCGCGCGCCACAGCACCCTCGGTCATCACGGGAGCCACGAGCACGTCGCTGCCCCAGAGATACTCGTCGGTGATGTTGTCGTAGGCACCGTTGGCGTTATTGAGGAAGTCGAGGGGGCGAACCAGAGGATAGCCGTAGCGGGCGTTCTCATAAGCCAGGGTGTAGTTGTAGGGGAGCCAGCGGTAGCGCTCGAGCACAAGAGCTTTGAGTATGTGCTCGTACTGCGGATAGTGGTAGGGCTCGGCAAACTGTGTGGCATGAGTGCGGAACACGGGCGAGAAGAGGCCGCACTGCACCCAGCGCACATAAAGCTCGGGCTGATAGGCGTTCTTGGGGTCGACGGCGAAGCCTCCGAGGTCGCTGCTCATATAGCCGAGGCCGCTGAGGCCGGAGTTGAGCATGATCTTGACCTGCGGCTGAAAACCGCCCCATGAGCGCGAGACGTCGGTAGACCAGGGGAATACGCTGTGGCGCTGCAGACCGATTGTGCCGCCGCGCATGAGGGTCATGAGTCGGCGGTCGGGGTACTGCGAGGCATAGAGCTCGCTTATGATGCTGCTCCAGTCGTTGCCGTATTTGTTGTGATAGAGACGAGCCTTGAGGCCGTTGGCGTGGACGCCTGTCTCGGGGTGTACCTCGGGTTCTCCAAGGTCGCCCCACCAACCGCCTACGCCCATGTCGGTGAGCGACTTATAGCGCTCGGTGAGCCATGCGCGGGTGTCGGGGTTCGAGACATCGAACATGCCGCCCTCGCCTACCCAGATTTTGACGTCCTGCACGCCGGTGCCGGTGGAGTCGCGCACGAACATGCCCTTGGGAGCGAGCTCGTTATAGGTATCGATAGCGCGGCCGTTGCGGAGCACGTAGGGCTGCGATATGGTCACGAGGTTCACACCCTTGTCGCTGAGCTGCGAGAGCATGGCACGGTGGTCGGGCCACTGCTCGGGATCCCATGCCAGGCGCCCCATATCCTCTTCCTTACCGTACCAATAGAGGTCGAGCACAATACCGTCGAGGGGGTAACCGCCCTGCTTGAGCGAGTCGACAACGGCAAGAGTCTCATCTTGAGTCTTATAGCCGTATTTCGAGGTTATATAGCCCAGCGACCACAGCGGGGGCAGGGGCTGGCGGCCTGTGAGCTCGGTCATGGCCTCGGTGAAGTCGGCCATATTCTCGCCGCCCGCTATATAATAATATGTAATGGGCTTGTCGCTCTCCGAGATGTACTTTATGGGGTCGCCGAGAATCATCTTGGCGGCGGCATAGTCGTCGAAAACTATCGCGTAGCCCGAGGTACTCACAAAGAGCGGCATGGTGATATTCATCTGGTTGATGCGGGGGTCGCCCTCCACATAGCCGTAGTTCTGGCGGTTGTACATCACCAGGGTGTCGCCGCGCAGGTTGTACTTATGGCCGCGCTCACCGGCACCGTAGAACGAGCCTTTGTCGGTCACGGCAAGTGTTATGGCATTTTGGCCGCCCGAGGTGCGGTAGCCGCGGTCAACAACCATGCTGCCGAGGCTCGCATCGGAGAAAAGTGCGAGAGAACCGTCGTTGAAGATGCGGGCTCCCACGCCGCCTGTGGTGATCATATAGTTCCCCGTCTTATCGACAGTGGCGCACATCTCATCGGGAGCGAGGGGGAGCACCGACTGCTCGGGGGCGGGAGCCTCACCGGCGGCGGTGTTGTCGACGCGTATTATATAAGGTGTGATTGCCGTGGCTTTCACCTGACGGCCGTCGGCAAGCTGCCGCGAGATAGATACGGGCGACTGCGCCGAAAGTATAAAGGCTGCAGCCAGCGTAGCAGCTCCCGCAGCAAAAAGTCGGTAGTTGAAATTCATGTAAGTAAGGTGACAGGGAATCAGGGATCTACCCAATAAGTATATGAGAGCCAGCTAATGGAGGTGTCGCCCTCGGGCACGAAAGCGGGGTCGTGGGGAGCGGTGCGCGGGCTGCGTTTGGTTGCCGAGCCTTTTACGGCGGCTACCACGGCAGCGAAGTTGCGCGACTCTCCAAGCAAGGGCGCCCAGTATGTTGTTATGCGGTCGAAATTATAATTGTTGAGGTCGTCGAAGAGCCCTGCAAGACCCGGGGTGCTCTCCATGGCCGCGCGCTCCCATTTCTTGTTGGAGTCGAGGTAGCTCACAGCGGCGGCGTAGTCGGCAACGGCAGGCACTTCAGGAGTATCGGCTACAGCTTCTTCGGCCGCGGCTTCGGCGGGAGTCTCGGCTACAGCAGGCAAGTCTTCCACTACATTTTCGGTGGTAGTGGTAGCGGCCTCGGCGACTGCGGCAACGTGATTGCGGGGCTTGTCGTTCGACGAGACTTTTGCGCCCAACCAGCCTATGAGCACGCCCAAGAGGAGCGAGACGAGCGAGATGAGGGCGATGTTGATAAAGAAACGGCGGCCACGGCCTCCTACATAGTAGAGGTTATTGCTCACACCGGCGCCCTCGATAATCTCACCTCCGGCAATGGCATAGCCTTCTACGGGGCACTCGGTAATCGGTTTCTTGGTTTTGAGATATATGCGTATGGCCTCCGTGGGGTCGGGGGTGTGGAGCGGGAGGTCGAAGCGGTAGGTGCGGCGCAGCTGCTTGAGCTGCACGAGAGCCTGGGCGGTGGAGGCCAGGTCGAGGATACCGGAGAAAGCGAAGTAGCCTGGCGAGCTGATCTCTACGCGTGCCTCGGTAAGTTCGGTGAAGGGGAAACTGTGGGGCTGGTCGATTTCTACGCCGTTAACTTTAATTATAAAGGCGCCCACGGTGCGCTGCGAGCCCTGCTCGGTGATGTAGAAGGAGGCAGGGGATATTATCTTGCGGGCCTCCGAGGTGTCGGGAGCCACAACACGCACGGGTTTACCGGGCTGTGTGGCGCGCACGGTCTGCATAAAAGAATCAAAGCCGGGACGGTGCCAGCGGATTTCGATGTCGGTGTTCAGCGGCACGAGCACGGGGCGGTCGAAAGCGTGGTGGTAGATATGCGGCATAAAACCCTCTTTGGTTCTGCCGGGAGGCAGAAGGGTGGTGGTCTGCACCACGGGGTTCTGTGTGAGGTCGTTGTGCTGGTCGCGCCCGCGGGCTCCTGTAGTGCGGTCTACAAGAAGCACTCCGGCAAAACGCGAGAACCGTGGCTGAAAGAAACCTACCGCCGAATAGTCGGCAAGGGCCGGCGTATCACCGCCGAAATAGCAGAAGCCGTAGATATGGCCTTTGGATACAAGGCGTTGCGGAGCTGAGGCATCGAGAGCGTAATCGGTGGCAAAGACAGCGCGCAGGTCGGCTATCTGCTCGGCTGTGGGAGAGGCAGCGTCGTCGGAGAGGGTGGCGCCGAGATTCTCTATGAGTTTGAGAAAATCAGCATCGGCAATCTCAAGGCCGAAAGAGTGGAACACCGACGCTGCTATGTACTCGCCGTCGTCAGCTCCCGCCACGGTTTTGATAACCGACAGGAGCAGACCTTCCTCAAGATAGTTGAGCAGATAAAAGACGTTGCTGCGAGCCGTGTCGTACTCAATAGTTTCAAGAGCCGGGCGGAAATCAACAATATAGCGGCTGACTTCTTCCTCGGGGTTGATATTGAGCAAGGCACTGTGCCCACGCAGATATTTTGATATGTAAAGCTGTAGTTTTGCCATCGTTACCGCATTTCGATTTGCAAAATTAATCAAAATATCAAGATTCGCAAAATTCTCATGCAAATCTTCTTATTTATTAGCCTTTTATCACTCTTCTTCGCGCTCGAGCTCCACAAAAGCTCGCCAAATGAAGCCGAGCACCATTTTTATGCAGTTCTCGGTAATATATTCCTTGGATACTTCCTCGTCGAGCAAGAAAGAGCACTCCATGCGTATGTTACCGTCGCGCACTACGGCGGTGGGCATCACGCGCGTGCAGTTATGGCGGTTGGCAAGGAAGAAGAGGTCGCCCTTGGGTTGGTAGCCTGGAGCGCCGGCGGCGTAGCTCAGGCGGTTGTTGTTCACCATTACGAAGATTACCACGTCGTGGGCAAATTCTTCGTCGGCGCCCTGCACTACCACGAGGTCGCCGTCCTCGTCAATGCGGGTGGAGATGCCGAGCTCGTCGAAATAGCGGCGGATTAAGTTCTGATCTATTGTCATGTTTGGTTAGGAGTTAGGAGTTGCTTGGTTAGGGGTTAGGGGTTAGGGGTTAGGGGTGAGGAGTTAGGGGTGAGGAGTTAGGGGTGAGGAGTGAGGAGTGAGGAGTGAGGAGTGAGGGGTGAGGGGTGAGGGCCCTATTCTTCTTTTTGAAGAGATTCTCGGGTAGTTTTAGTAATGGAGCTGAGCATTTTGCTAAGACTCGTAGCTTTTGCATATAAGCGGGTATACTCTTCCGGGGTTATGTAGTCTGTTGCCATTAGCAATTCCAGCCAATAGCAACTCTCATTTGCCTCTTTATACGCAATATACATCTTTGCAAGGAAGTCCTTACGGCTGAAGCCATGGAGTGCCTCTCGTATATTGACCCCGATAGAAGTACCCGAACGCAGGAGTTGTCTTGATAGCACAAACTCATGAAGGCTGCCGGACAACCGCTGATAAAGGCGTATTATATCCACGGCAAACTCGTGAGCATTTACTTCTACCTGACTTCTTGCAATATTACTCATAAATAATTTATTATGAAGGGTGCGTTTTATTGGGGTGGGAGATAGTTTTATTGGGGTGGGAGTTAGTTTTATTGGGGTGGGAGTTAAAAGTAAGGAGAAGTACGATGTACACGAGTTAAGGAGCAGGAATATTAAGGGCTATACCTCAACTCCTAACTCTGAACTCCAACTCCTAACTAACAACTCCTAACTCCTAACCCCTAACTCCTAACTAAATCACACCGACCACTCCACTCCTTCTTTGGTGTCTTTTATTGAGAAGCCGAGGGCTGCGAGGCGGTCGCGGATAAGGTCGGAGGTGGTCCAGTCTTTCTGAGCCTTAGCCTGTGCGCGCACCTCGAGCAGGAGGTCGACGGCGCCACGGTAGGGTTTGAGCGACGAGCCGTCGGCGCCGGAAGCACCTTCGGGGATAATGCCGAGAATCTCCACGAGGAAGGTATCCATAAAGCGGCGCAGGAAGTCGATATCGGCCTGTGTGGCGGTGGCTGTGTGGTCTTTTATCGAGTTGATTATGCGCACGGCGTCGAAGAGCACACCTATGAGCACGGGGGTGTTGAGGTCGTCGTCGAGGGCCTCATAGGCACGCTGCTCGAGGGTGGAGACGTCGACGGTAGATGTTTCCGAGGCCTTGAGCTCGCCGAGGCGACGGTAGCCGTCGAGCATACGGCCGAGCGCCGTCTCTGCCGACTTGAGGGCTTCGTTGGAGAAGTCGACGGTGCCGCGGTAGTGTGCCTGGAGGATGAAGAAACGGATGGTCATGGGCGAGTACGCCTGCTCGAGCAGGGGGTGTGAGCCTGTAAAGAACTCGTCGAGGGTTATGAAGTTGCCCAACGACTTGCCCATTTTCTTGCCGTTGATAGTAATCATGTTGTTGTGCATCCAGTAGCGCACGGCGTGGGCGTGGTTGTGGGCCACCGACTGTGCAATCTCGCACTCGTGGTGGGGGAATTTGAGGTCCATGCCGCCGCCGTGGATGTCGAATTCCTTGCCAAGGTATTTCTCGCTCATTGTTGAGCACTCCAGGTGCCAGCCGGGAAAGCCTTCGCTCCAGGGCGAGGGCCAGTGCATGATATGCTCGGGAGCGGCTTTTTTCCAGAGGGCGAAGTCGGCGGGGTTGCGCTTCTCGCTCTGGCCGTCGAGCTCGCGGGTGGTGGCGAGGAGCTCATCGATATTTCGGCCGGAGAGGCGTCCGTAGCCGTAGTCGCGGTTGAACTTGGGCACGTCGAAGTACACCGAGCCCTCGCTCTCGTAGGCATAACCGCTGTCGAGGATAGTCTTGATATACTCAATCTGCTCGATTATGTGGCCCGAGGCGTGTGGCTCAATCGAGGGTGGCAGCACATTGAGGGCTTCCATGGCCTTGTGGTAGCGGTTGAGGTAGTGCTGCACCACTTCCATGGGTTCGAGCTGCTCCAGACGGGCTTTCTTGGCAATCTTATCCTCGCCGTCGTCGGCATCATGCTCCAGGTGGCCTACGTCGGTTATATTACGCACATAGCGCACCTTGTAGCCTAAGTGTGTAAGGTAGCGGTAAACGATGTCGAAAGTGATTGCGGGGCGGGCATGGCCGAGGTGGCCGTCGCCATATACGGTGGGACCGCACACATACATACCCACATTGGGTGCATGCAGCGGTTTGAAAAGCTCTTTCTGGCGTGACAGTGAATTGTAGATTGTAAGCGAATGGTCTTTCATCGCAATATCTTTTGGTTGTTAATTATTTTTGCGCAAAAGTACGAATTTATAGCTTGTAATGCAAATTACCGTAGCACGCAAGTAAAAAGGCGGGAGCCACGCTTTTGCGCGACACCCGCCAATGATACGCTTTATGCGGTAATATCTGCCCGATTATTTAAGGAGCACTTTTTTACCGTTGATGATGTACAAGCCTGCACCGAGAGCCTCGGGACTATCAGCAACTTTTACGCCCTGCATGTTGAATACGGGACCGACAGGCTGCTCGCCCGCAACGGTCACATCCTCGACACCGGTAGGAATGTCGGAATCCGTCTCCACGCCGTAGGTGCCGTCGGGGTTGGCCACGAGGGTGTAACCGTCGGCGCAGTAATTTTCGGCATTTTTATCGGTATATGTGCCGCCTCGGAGCGAAAGTTCCGATTTTGCGCCAACCTGAAGAGCGCCTGTAAAGTCGCCGTTATCAACGGTTACTTTCGAAGCGTTGGCGGTAGTTGTGTCGTCGACCTTGATTGCTGCCACAGCACCGTCGAAGGTGCCGTTCTCAATGTTGATTGTGCCGCCCGAATTGTATACATACACGGGATAGTTGGCCGTATAGGTGCCGCCGTTGATAGTAGCCGTGCCGCCGTTGGATGCAGCTATAGAAGTAGCGAAATAGCTGTTGGTATCGGTATTGGTCATATCGCAGTCGGTGAAGGTGCCGGTGGCGCCATTAACCTCTATAATGGCGCCTACGTTGGTGTCAACTTTAACGCCGGTCATGCTGACAGTGCTGCCGACACCGACATGGAAGACTCCGACGTCGGTTACGGTGCTGTTGTAGTTATACTCACCGCCGCTGATGGTGATGTTGACAGCCATTTTGGTACCATTGACAATACTCCAAGTCTGGCCGCCGGTGTGAGTCACACTTACGTTATCAAGCTCTATCGACTGGCCGCTGGTGCGGAAAGCGAACATGGGGCCGTCGTCGGCTGTACCCTCAAAATAGGTGTCGGAAATCTTCACTGATGCCGAAGCCGATGCTGCGCCACTCGCATCGCGGAAGTCGATGAAGCCATAGGAATGGACGTTGTCGGCAGGTGTGATTATGCTGCCGCTGTTGCCCTTTATCTCGAAGTTAACTCCCGAAAGGCGGAACAGGCGGTTTTGGCTTACATTATTGGTAATAGTGTGACCGTTAAGGTCAAGGGTCACGTCGGTCGTCACGGGAATCATCGCTGAAACCTCGGTATCGTCGCAAAGTGAGATTGTCTGCCCGGCGGTAGCTGCAGCAAAGGCATCGGCAAGCGAGTCGTAGGCTGTAGTGCCTATCAAAGCCACTGTCTTGCTATCTTCGGGGAGAACGACATAAACCGGGGTGCCGTTGCTGCCCACGCTTTCAACCAAGTTGGAACCGCTTTCGCAATATTGGCTTACATCGGTTGTAAAGGATCCTTCTTTCACAGTAAGCTCCGACCGGCTGCCAACCTTAACATCGCCCTTGAAAGTGCCGTTATCAACGGTTACTTTCGAAGCGTTGGCGGTAGTTGAGTCGTCGACCTTGATTGCTGCCACAGCACCGTCGAAGGTACCGTTCTCAATGTTGATTGTGCCGCCCGAATTGTATACATACACGGGATAGTTGGCCGTATAGGTGCCGCCGTTGATAGTAGCCGTGCCGCCGTTGGATGCAGCTATAGAAGTAGCGAAATAGCTGTTGGTATCGGTATTGGTCATATCGCAGTCGGTGAAGGTGCCGGTGGCGCCATTAACCTCTATAATGGCGCCTACGTTGGTGTCAACTTTAACGCCGGTCATGCTGACAGTGCTGCCGACACCGACATGGAAGACTCCGACGTCGGTTACGGTGCTGTTGTAGTTATACTCACCGCCGCTGATGGTGATGTTGACAGCCATTTTGGTACCATTGACAATACTCCAAGTCTGGCCGCCGGTGTGAGTCACACTTACGTTATCAAGCTCTATCGACTGGCCGCTGGTGCGGAAAGCGAACATGGGGCCGTCGTCGGCTGTACCCTCAAAATAGGTGTCGGAAATCTTCACTGATGCCGAAGCCGATGCTGCGCCACTCGCATCGCGGAAGTCGATGAAGCCATAGGAATGGACGTTGTCGGCAGGTGTGATTATGCTGCCGCTGTTGCCCTTTATCTCGAAGTTAACTCCCGAAAGGCGGAACAGGCGGTTTTGGCTTACATTATTGGTAATAGTGTGACCGTTAAGGTCAAGGGTTACGTCGGCCGTCACAGGAATCATTGACTCGACTGTGGCATCGGATGTCAGGGTCACTGTTGTCGGAGCAGCCGCTATGGCAGCTTCAAAAGCCTCCGCCAAGGTCTCGTAAGCGGTATCGCCTACTTTTGCAACCTCAGCGCCATAAGCCGCGCCCGAGAGAGAAAAGAGGCTTAAACCGCATACCAGTTTAATAGGTAGCGTTTTTATCATACTTGTTATTATAATTAATTGGTTTTTAGTGGAAATGCTACAAAACTTTACTGCCGGAATAAAATCGTGCGAAATTAATCAAAAAAATACCCCCCCCAATTTTTTAACAAAGATTTACTACATTTAACATTTAATGATTTAAATCGCCTTACTATTCCTTATTTAGCCCATAGCCGCGAAGCTATTTCCGAACTTTTGGCACGGGCCATGCGTTTGATATACGAAGCTTGCAAAAAAGTTTCCGTGCCTCGGTGGCGAGAGGGCCTCCGCACGTTTCGACAAATTTACTTGTATGAATTAAAATTCAAGTTATTTATGAAGAAGACAATCATCGCGGCAGCCGCGCTTACAGCATTCGGCGCCGCCACAGCCTCCGCTCAGGTCATAGAGCAACCCAAATTTTTCGATAACATCTACATCGGCCTCGATGGCGGTGTCACCACCCCTATGAGCCATAATGCTTTCTTCGGCTCGATGCGCGGTGTTGCCGGCCTCCACATCGGCAAGCAGATCACGCCTGTATTCGGGGTAGGTGCCGAGGGTTATTTCGGCGTCAACACCTCGTCGTGGAACGGCCACCTGCACAGCAGCACAGCTTTCGATAATTCGTATGTAGGCGCCTATGGTACTGTTGACCTCTTCAACCTTTTCGGAGGTTACAACTGCGGCGTACGCCCCTTCACTATCGAAGCCATGGCAGGCGCCGGTTGGGGTCACGACTACTTCGCCAAGAGCGATGGTGTTGACGACTACAACTACTTCGCCACCAAGGTAGGTCTTAACTTCAATTTCAATGTCACTGACCACTTTACAATCGCACTCAAGCCGTCGATTACGTGGAACATGAACGGCGACTTCGACCAGAGCGCCACAGCATACGACGTCAACAAGGCAACCTTCAACCTCATGGCAGGCGTCACCTACCGCTTCGGCGACGGTTTCAAATGCGTACGCCCCTACGACCAGGCTGAGGTCGACGGCCTCAACGCCCAGGTAAATGAGCTCCGCGCCGCCGTGGCAGCCACTTCGGCAGCAGCCGACGCCGCCACCCTCGAGAACGCCGCCCTTGCAGCACAGCTTCAGGAAGCCCTCAACCGCAAGCCCGAGGTTATCAAGGAGGTAAGCAACCGCTACAACTCGGTGCGCTTCGTATTCTTCCGCGTGGGCAGCTATAAGATTACCGCCGACCAGATGCCTAACGTAGAGATGATTGCCGAGTATATGGCAAATCACCCCAACTCCAAGGTAGTGATCAAGGGTTACGCATCGCCCGAAGGCAACTACGACTTCAACATCAAGCTCGCCAAGAACCGTGCCGAAGCCGTGAAGAACGTGCTCACAAGCAAGTATAAGATTGCATCGAGCCGCATCACCGCCGAAGGCGAAGGCATTGGCAACATGTTCGAGGAACCCTCGTGGAACCGCGTAAGCATCTGCACCCTCGAGAGCGCAGCAAAATAAAGATACACTGAAATAACTCCAACCACCATGCGGGGCGCACAGGCAGGATTTCCGGCCCGGGCGCCCTGCGCTTTTTGCAAGTTTCGATTTTTCTACGTAACTTCGCACACTTTTCGCCTTTTATCAAGGCTATACATTATTAACTTAAAACTATACACAGACATGAACGACCTTTGGCTTACAATATTCGGCTACAGCGCCAGCATCTGCATGATTCTCGGCTACCTGCCCCAGGCCATAGTAACTATCCGCACACGCGACACCGACGGCATTGCGCTGCCCACCTTCTGCATGCTCGGTCTCGGCTCTATCCTTTTCGTTATCCAGGGCGCCATGCTCGAAAACTGGCCGCTGGTAATCACAAACGTAATCACCACTATCTGCTCGGTTATAATCTTCGGTATCAAGCTCTACAACGACAGCCGCAAGAAGCGCAAATGAGGCAGAAAAAGATTGTGGTCTGCCCTGCCGGCGGCCTTGCCAACCGCATGCGCGCAATTGCCGCCGGCATAGCCCTCGGGCGCGACACCTCGCTCCCGGTGGAGATTATATGGGCCCGCGACCGCGGTCTCAACGCCCCCTATGCCCTGCTCTTCTGCCCCGAACTTCTGCCGGTGCCTTTAGCCGAGCCTTCGGCGGCGGCATACCACCTGCGCTACGAGCCTGCGCGCAAGCGTAACCTCTACCTGCCACGCTTCTTCGGGCCACGCTTCGCCATCGCCCACTACGATGAGCCGGGATTCGAGGAGCGCTATGTGGGCAATGCGGCGCTGCTGCGCTCCGAAGTCGAGGCTGCCGACGGCGACGTATATTTTTTCTCGGGGCTCGACTTCTATCCTTTTTCCGACGACGATTACCGCCGCCTCTTCAAGCCCTCGCCCGCTGTGGCAGGCCGCCTGACCGAGCTCGCCGAAGCTTGCCCGGGCTGCACCATAGGCCTCCACATACGCCGCACCGACAATGTCAACGCCATTGCCGCCAGCCCCCTGGCGCTCTTCACCGGCGCCATTGAAGCAGAACTCGCGACCGACGCTGCCGCACGCTTCTTTGTGGCCAGCGACGACGAGGCCACCAAAAACGAACTCGCCGCCCGCTTTCCCGGCAAGGTGTTTTTCAACACCGCACCTGCCCGCCGCGACACCCCCGGCGGCATAATAGATGCCATGGCAGAGCTACTCATGCTCTCGCGCATGAAGCGCATCTACGGCTCCTTTTTCAGCACTTTCTCCGACGCCGCCGCACGCTTAGGCCGCACCCCGCTCACTATTTGCAAACAATAGCTAAAGGCCACTCTTTGGTGTTGTGACATAGCGGAAAGCTATGTCGACCGTTGGTGATTACAGCCTCACCGAGGCTCCCTTATGTTAATAAAACCTTAAGATAGCCGTCATACCGCTGAAAAAGATTAATTTTGTGCCTTAATAAGGCTCAAAATACACTATGAAGAGATACAATATTGTCAATAATGCCATGGGCTGGCTCTGCTTTGTGATAGCGGCAGTCACCTATCTGCTCACAATCGAGCCCACTGCAAGCTTCTGGGACTGTCCCGAATTTATACTCCAGGGTGCGAAACTCGAAGTCGGTCACCCGCCGGGCAACCCTATCTTCATGCTCGCCGCCCGCTTCTTCATCACGCTTTTCGGCGGTTCGATGTCGACAGCTGCTTTGGCAGTGAACTCGATGTCGGCGCTGCTGAGCGCGGGCACCATATTGCTTCTCTTCTGGTCTATCACCCACCTCGTACGCAAGCTCATAGTGCGCGACGATGCCACTGAGATAGGCTGGTGGAAAATGGCTCTCATCATGGGCGGCGGCCTCTGCGGCGCCCTCGCCTACACCTGGAGCGACACTTTCTGGTTCTCGGCTGTCGAGGGCGAGGTGTACGCTTTCTCGTCGTTCTGCACGGCACTCGTGGTGTGGCTGATGTTCAAGTGGGAGAACCGCGCCGATGAGCCCGGTTCCGACCGCTATCTTGTGCTTATAGCCTATGTGATAGGCGTTTCGATTGCCGTTCACCTGCTCAACCTCCTCTGTATTCCCGCCCTCGGGCTTATCTACTACTACCGCCGCTACCGCAACATCAACGCCGTGGGCTCGCTAATAGCCTTGGGCGTATCGTGCGTTATAGTCGGCGCTATCCTCTACGGTCTCGTGCCGGGATTCGTGCAGGTTGCACAGTGGTTTGAGCTCTTCTTCGTGAACACCTGCGGCATGGGCTACAACATGGGCGTGCTCATCTACGCCATAGCTCTCGTGGCAGTGTTTATCCTTACTATCCGCGGGCTCTACACTCACCCCGATAAGGGCAGCACACGCTTTATGGTGGTGCTCTCGGTGGCTCTCTCGGGTATGCCGTTCATCGGTCACTCGGTGGCTGTGGGCATAATAGTGATAGCTGCTCTCGCAATATATGTGTACGGCTTCTGCAAGAAGGTGCCCGCCCGCGCTTTTGCCCTCGGCATTATAAGCATATTCGTGATTTTCGTGGGTTATTCGTCGTATGCCCTGCTGCTCATCCGCGCCTCGGCAAACACCCCCATGAACCAGAACGCGCCCGACAACGTCTTTGCCCTCGCCTCTTACCTCAACCGTGAGCAGTATGGCGACCGCCCGCTGTTCCGCGGCCCCGTGTTCGCCGAAACTTTTGAGGAAGAGGAATATCCCGAAGGTTCGGGCAACTTCTACATCCCCGTCGACGATTATGGCCGCCCCCGCACACGTGTGCTCGACGGCTATCTCCGCGACGAGAACGGCGGCGCCTTCAACAGCCCCTCGCGCTCCTATACCAAGGTTGTCAAGACAAACCCCGCCCAGCCCGACCAATATGTCAAGGAAATAGAGCGCCCCGACTACCGCACCATGCCCGACCTCGACATGCTCTTCACCCGCATTTACAGCAACGAGCCTTCGGGCCAGCATGTTGCAGGCTACAAATCATGGGCCGGATATGTTAATGAAGACCTTATAAACATACCGTCGTCGGTGCGCGCCAAGTGGGCTCAGCAGGGTTTCGCTCCCAAATACGAGGTGATGCCCTACCTCTCGCACCTCACGCCCGCTACAACCAACATCGACTCAGCAACAGGCGAGGAGCTGCTCCAGACGCCCGTGTGGAAGCCCGGTTTTGACGTCAACCTCCGCTACTTCGTCAACTACCAGCTCAACCACATGTACTGGCGCTACTTCATGTGGAACTTCGCCGGCCGCCAGAACGACCTCCAGGGCAACGGCGAGCCTCACCTCGGCAACTGGATTTCGGGAATACCCCTGATTGACGACGCCCGCCTCGGCGACCAGTCGCTGCTGCCCGACGAGTTCGGCAAGGGCAACAAGGGCCACAACGTGTTCTACATGCTGCCCCTCCTGCTCGGCCTCATAGGCCTGCTCTACCAGGCTCTTTACAACCACCGCGAGAACCCCATGCGCGGCATACAGCAGTTCTGGGTGGTGTTCTTCCTATTCTTCATGACAGGCATTGCCATTGTGCTCTACCTCAACCAGACACCGGGCCAGCCGCGCGAGCGCGACTATGCTTTCGCAGGCTCGTTCTACGCCTTTGCAATGTGGATTGGCATGGGAGTGCCCGCCATAGGTGTGATGCTGCGCAACTGGCTTGCTCCCAGGGAGAAAAAGACCGTCGACGGCGTTGAGACCGTTGTTGAGAAGCCCTCACGCAACCTCGACATCACCACTGCTGCCATTGCCTGCGTCATTGGCGTGGCAGTACCCCTGCAAATGGTATCGCAGACCTGGGACGACCACGACCGCTCGGGCCGCTACACAACGCGCGACTTCGGCTTCGACTACCTCAGCTCGCTCGACCCCAACGCCATAATCTTCACCAACGGCGACAACGACACCTTCCCCCTCTGGTATGCCCAGGAAGTGGAAGGCTTCCGCCCCGACGTGCGCGTGGTGAACCTCTCCTACCTCACCACCGACTGGTATGCGCAGCAGATGCAGCATCCTACCTCGGGTGCCGAGGCCGTGCCCATGTGGGCCACTCCCGCCGACTACGCCTACGAGCGCCTCGCCTACAACTTCATAGTGCCGCGCGACCGCGCCCTCACCGACGCCCGTACCGCACTCGAGAGCCTCTATAAGTCGGACGCCCGCACCTACGGCGCGCCCTTCCTGCTCACGCCCAACGTTTACATGCCCGTCGACGAGGCTACCGCCATGGCACGCTACTCCTCGGGCAACGCCGAGGTCGACAGCACCATGCTCAAGCCCTTCCTCACCGACGTCAGCACCGACCTCTCGCGTCTCGGCTCAGGCCTCAACCAGAGCAAGGTGCTCTCGCTCGACATGGTGGCCAACTCTGTGACCGACGGTTGGAAACGTCCGGCATACTTCGCCACCACAGTGCCCTCGTCATACTACCTCGGCCTCACGCCCTTCCTCTCCTCCACCGGCCTTGCCTACGAGGTGACACCGTTCGCCGATGCCGACTACAACCCCACCGCTCAGAAAGCCTACCGCAACATTGTGGGCGAATACCGCTGGGGCGGCCTTGAGAAACCGGGCGCCGAGAAGCTCTACCTGGATGAGACCGTGCGCCGCATGGCATCGTCGATACGCTCGGGTGTGTACACCGTTGTTGAGAACCTGCTCCAGGCTCCCGACGTGCCCGCCACTGCTGAATCGCAGCAGACAGCTACCGCCAACGGCCTCGAAGCGCCCGCCACCCAGGCCGATATGGCTCGCCAGCTCCTCAACCTGCTCGACACCAATATGCCCGCATCGGTAGTGGGCTACGACGGTATGCTCGGCCTCTACTTCGCACGCACATACCTCGACCTCTACATGGAATATGGCCGCCCGGCCGACCTCGAGGCCGCCAACGCCATAATCGACGGCGAGGCAGAGCGCTACGCACAGCTCGTGCGCTACGCATCGACCCTCACTCCCGCCGACCTCGCTGCTCTCGGACGCTCGGAGACATACGCCCTCCAGTACCTCGGCGAAGCCGTGGCCCTGAAGAACCGTGCCGACATCCTCGCCGCCGACCCCGCCATTCTCACCGACCCCGAGCGTGCCGCCGACCTTAACCTGCTGCGCGCCATGTCGCTTGAGACAGACCTCCACGTGGCTCCCATAGTCTTCATTCAGGGCTACGACGCCGAGACTCTCTCGGCAGAGATGCCTTCGTTCTCGGGCTCGCAGCAGACAATTATCCGCGCGGCAATCGACCTCCTCGACCTCAACCGCCGTGCCGGAGTCTCGCCCTCGGCCTACGCCAACGACATCATGCAGCGCCACGGCTTCACCGCAGGCCAGTGGAACGCACTGCTGTAACCTTGCCACACACGTTCCAAGATGTTCATCGAACAGCCACCGCTCCTCTACCGCCTCCTTTTCCCCGAGGCCCTCTGGCGCATAAAGCGCCGGAGCGGGCGGCCTACGGTGTACCTCACCTTTGACGACGGCCCCATACCCGAAGAGACCCCGTGGGTGCTCGATACCCTCGACCGCTATGGCGTGAAGGCCACGTTCTTCATGGTGGGCGACAACGTGCGCCGCAACCCCGACCTTATGGCCGAGGTTGTGCGACGCGGGCACTCGGTGGGCAACCACACCATGCACCACCTGCAGGGCATGAAAGTGAGGGCTCACCGCTACCTGCGCGACGTTGCCGAAGCCGCCTCTCTTATCGACTCGCCACTGTTCCGGCCGCCTCACGGGCTGCTGCGCTGGAAGCAGGCGGCGGCGCTCAAGGAGCACTTCAACATTGTGATGTACGACCTCGTAACGCGCGACTACTCCAAGAAACTCACCGGCGAGCAGGTGCTCGAAAATGTGAAACGCTACGCCCGCGACGGCTCTATTATAGTTTTCCACGACTCAATAAAGGCCTCGGCTAACATGCGCTATGCCATGCCGCGGGCAATAGAGTGGCTGCAGGAGCAAGGATATGACATCCAGCCCATACCGATGTTCACATAAGGAGGAGCTGCGCGAGCTGTGTCTCAGCTCGGGAGCATGCGCCTGCGGCTTCGCGCGCGCCGAGGCCCTGCCCCGCGAGGCCATAGACCGCTATGACCGCTGGATCGCCTCCGGGCATCATGCCTCTATGGATTACATGGAGCGCTACGGCGAGCTCCGCGCCGACCCGCGTCTCCTGCTCGAAGGCGCCCGCACCATTATATCGCTCGCCTTCGCCTACAGCACGCCGGGTCTGCCCCGCTCTCCCCTCTTCGCAGACTATGCCCTCGGCGATGACTATCACGAGGTGCTCCGCTCGCGGCTTACTGCGGTAGCTGAGAAGCTCGAGGAACTATCGCCGGGCACCCGTATATGCGTCGACACTGCGCCACTGCGCGAGCGTTTCTGGGCCACGCGCGCGGGTATCGGTTTCATAGGGCTCAACAACCATCTTATAATCCCCGGCATAGGCTCCAAAGTTTTCTTAGCTGAAATACTATGGACTGGCGAGGTGGAGCCCGACGAGTCGCTCGAAAGAGCCTCCTGCGAAGGCTGCGGTGCCTGCGTCAAAGCCTGCCCGCACGGAGCCCTCGATGGCACGGGAGCCCTCGATGCCGCCCGCTGCCTCTCGTTCCTCACCATAGAGAACCGTGGCGAGCTGCCGGTCACACTCCCCGCCCGCATCTACGGCTGCGACATATGTCAGGACGTGTGCCCGCACAACCGCGACACACGCCCCCTAAGTATCTTAAAGGAATTTGAGCCCCGCCCCACACTGCTGAGCCTCGATGCCGCTCAGATTGCCGCTATGAGCCATGAGCAATTCTCCACCACCTTCAGGCGCTCGGCCATAAAACGGGCCAAGCTCGCAGGGCTCAGGCGCAACGCCCTCGCCGCATTGGCGGCTCACTCGGGCAAAGAGTAACGCACCCAGTCAACCTCCATTTGCACAGGCAGGTCGGCAGGGTCGACCTCGCCCACCCACTTGCCGCCGAGCTGCATGTCGATGAGCAGATATTGAGCTATAGTGAAGGGGAACTGCACGGCCGCGTCGACACCCTCAACGCGCGGATACTCGTTGGTAATCACGCCGTTGATGTGGAAAACAATTTTGTCGGGCAGCATATCCACACCGTATACGTTCCACTCATCGGGCTTTACCGGGGCAAATACCGAGGCCTTGGGATTAGTAGTATTCTTCTCCTTGACGGTATATGTGCTGTGCACGGTCTGGTAAACGCCTTCATCGTAATTCAGGCGCTCCATAATATCTATTTCACCGCCCGCCGGCCAGGGATATCGGCGCGGGCGGAAAGGCAGCAGCCATATGGCTGGCCAGGCACCGCGCGCGCCTTGCAGTCTTGCCCGCACCTCGAAACGCCCGGGGGCGAAAGACTTCTTGTTGTAGGTATATATGCCACCGGTGAGGTAAGGCGAGGGGTCGGCCACGGTATCGGGATTGACAATACCGCGGAGCACGAGCACTCCGTCGCGCAGTTCAAAGAGCGCGGGGTCGTCGCTCATAGTGTTGGCCCAGTCGGGAGCGCGCCGCTCGCACTTGCTCCACACCTTGCTGTCGAGCTCTATGCCCTCAAACTCATCTTGCCATGCAAGTACCCACTTATCGCGCGAGATTTCCTCCGCAAAGGCCGCTGCCGCCAAAAGACCGAGGGCTATAATGCAAAAAACCGCTCTTTTCATAACCTGTCAGCTTATATGCCTGCTGATAAACTCCACAATCTCACGGGGATTCTCGCATCCGAGAACGTACTTCTTGCCGTCTTTAAGCGTGACGAGAAAGCAATCGGAAGCCTTGCCGTAATAGGCGAAATATTTACCGATTGACGGCTCTTTGAACCAGCCGTAGTACCCAAACCAACCGCCGCTGCCGCAAATGCGCATCTCGGCCATTGTGGGCGGGCACAGCTCGACCGACGCAATCCCGCTCAATGGTATCGACTTGATTTTCAGCGGTCTGTTGATATTCAGTTCACGGTCCGTAACCGATATCGAGATCGGCATGAAGAACAGCGCCGTCACACACAGAAAGATAAGTGCCGCCGCCACTGCATATTTGGCTATCGCACCCTCGGCGAATTTCAATGCCACAAGGAGCACCACCAGCCCTACAGCCGTGGTCACGGTGCACCAGGTACTCAGTCTTACCTTTTTCTTCATAGATTTTCCGATTTAAAGCTTAATATTCCAATGGATTGCGAGAGGCAAACCCTCGCCAAGTGCAAATATAGAAATAATATTTGAGATTGGGAATCTGGCAGGTAAAAATATCGGAGCGGTAGTAAAACTAATTGTATCCTTTAGCAAATACTACAGAAAAGACTGGTGCCAATAATAAAGAACACCTGATTTCATGTTCTGATGTCAAGTGCCTCTATAAGTTTTTCCTCAGAGGGCAAAACAAGTTTATATTTAGATGCAAATATTTGGCGAGCCTCGTTCAATACACTATACTTCACAAGCGTTTCATCTTTGTCTTTACAGAGTATTATTCCTATAGTCGGGTTGTCATCAGGCTGACGTTTGAGGTCATCAAACATTCTAACGTACATTTCCATTTGCCCTATGTCTTGGTGTGTCAGCCTATCAGTTTTAAGGTCAATAAGGACAAAGCATTTTAGTAAATAATTGTAAAACACCAAATCCACATAGAAATGCATGGTTTCGGTACTTATGCGCATTTGACGTCCGACAAACGAAAATCCGTTGCCAAGTTCAAGCAAAAATTGTTCGATGTTATCAATTATGGCAGACTCCAATTCGCTTTCCATAAATTTACCGTCACCCTTAATTCCGAGAAATTCCATCACATAAGGGTCTTTAACAATGTCGTGCTGCGCTAACGGTTCTTTATGTCCGGTCAAAGACGATTGCGAGATAAGACGGTGAAAAGAGTCTGTTTTCAGATTACGTTCCAACGTGCGCACGCTCCAATTGTGCTTCGATGATTCGGAAATGTAGTATTGGCGTTCCCGTTCATCGTCACATCTCATTATCAGACGGATATGTGACCAGCTTAAAAGGCTACACAGTGTGTAACTTTTTTCTTCGTCAGGATAGGTAAGATAAAAACGACGAAAGTTTTTGAGATTGGCAACGGATAGCCCGTCACCAAAATCAACAGCAAGAGATTGAGCCAATCGCTTAATCAGATGCGAGCCATATTCTGCGCGGTAGTTGCCTTTCTGCTCTTGTTCAACAATGCGTTTACCAATTTGCCAATATGTTTGCGACATAATGGAATTGACAGCCAGATAGGCACGACTGCGTGCCTGTAAAAGCAATTCTTTTATCTCGGCGTAGAATTGTGACTCTTGCATGTTGGTCGTCAGCTCTGTTCCCATATTGCAAAGTTACAAATATTCTTCAGATAATAAGGTATTTGAGCCGAAGAAATCCGATAAATTCTCAGGCAAACGAATAGACCATAAAATAGCTAACCTGTCACTATCGGTTTGCCTTTATTTAGCCAAGTAATACACCTCAAACCAAAAATAACGGCCGATAATCAAAGATTACCAGCCGTTATCCGTACCCGGACCCGGGATCGAACCGGGATGGATTGCTCCAACGGTGTTTGAGACCGTCGCGTCTACCGATTCCGCCATCCGGGCGTTATGCGTGCAAAGTTAGGAATTTTTTCCGTGACGGGCAAATTTTAATCGAGCAATGTGAAAGCGGCCCAGTGATATGGGTCGGGATAGGCGGCGCGGACTGCGGCCACGGCGTTGCGGAAGGCGTCGTGTTTGCTCTGCCCCTCTTTCCAGTTGCGGTAGAAAGCCACCATTAGCTCGGCGGTGGAGGTGTCGTCGACGTTCCACAGGCTGAGCAGGAGCGACTTGGCACCTGCAATCTTGAGGCCGCGTTGCAGGCCGAACACGCCTTCGTGGTTGGCGGCGCCGAGGGCGGTGCTGCAGGCCGAGATTACGGCCAGGCGTGTGCCCGAGAGGTCGAGGTGCGCAAGCTCGGAGGCGGTGATAATGCCGTCGGTGTCGTCATCGCCGTTCTTCCCCGCCCATGTCTCCTCGGCACCGGCGAGGGCGAAACCGCTGCGCTGCATCGGCGACGAAATGGCGCCGCTGTGGTTGCGCATGAAGGGCACTGTGTGAGCCTCGCCGACGTCGGCGAGGTAGAAGCCGTGGGTAGCGAGGTGGAGTATGCCGGGCGAGCGCTCGCCAAGGGCACGGCGCAAGTTTTCTTCGCTGGCGAAGTTCTGAGTGTAAACCTTGGCGGTCTTGTCGGCGAGGGCGTCGGCAATGCCGTCGATTTCGGCACGGGTAGATTGCAGGTATCCGAAGGCCTCGCCACGGGCTGAGCTTGCCCTTTGGCCGCTGCGTGCGCTGCCGTCGGCAAAGACGAGCTCCTGGTCGCGCGAGTAGAAGATGTCGCCAAGCAGGAGGGCGTCGTCGGGCATGGCACTGCTGTCTATAGCGGCAAGATTGCCCGTTGTGGTGAGTCGGTGCAAGTCGTAGAGGTCGATGAGGCGCTTGCCGCCGGGAGCGGCGAGGGCATCGAAAGAGAGGCCCGAGAGGAGGTCGGAGACGGCGTAATAGATGCGGTCAGCCCCTGCCAACGAGGCCTCCAGCGGTTCCCATATGAGTTTATAGAGCGTGAGATTGCCTTCGGCATAAAGCTCGGCAGGCGCGCGTTGGTTGCGGCCACTGTATATTGCGTCGGCCACGGCCTGCAGCTCGCCAAGGGGCACGAAAGTGGGCGAGGAGGCACCGTGACGCAGGACGAGGGCGCCTAAGCGCGTATCCGACTTCACAAATTCAACGGCCACATCTGTAGTGCCGAGGGCTGCAGCCACATCGCTCCACGCGGGGGCAGCAGCAAGACGGCGCTCTGCGGCGGTGAGGTCGAGCAGCTGTTGTTCGAACAGCTCAATACGGCGGCGTAAGGTGGCCTGCTCTGTTGCCGATTTCCCCGACGCATAATTTTCAAAATCAAACTGTTGCTGAGTGAGCGTGGCTTTAAGTCCGGCGATAGAATCGGCAAGCGCCCGCACACGGCTATCCTGCGACAACTCCACGGCCTTGCGAGTCTCCTGCTGCGAGCGCAGCTGCATACCTGTGCGGAAGAGCACGGCATCGTAGGCCTCGGCGGCGACATCGCCGGGCACATACTGCAGCATGCGACAAAGCGGCCACGAGGGGTCGCCGTATTTCTCGGCGAAGCTCTGCTGGTCGGCCTCGGTCATAAGAAGATACGAACCTGCCAAATACTCTTTAAGGAGCTTGTACTGCTCGCGTGCATGCGGCAGGGCTGCGGCGGGAGAGTTGTCGCGGAGCGATTTTTGCGTATTCCAAAAACTATATTGGAATGAGTCGTGCCAGGACTTTTTATCAGGATTAGATTCTACAAAAGACAAATATTTATCGACAAGCGAATAAGCTTTATCTTGCATACCCCTTTCGTAATAACGTGCACCCAGCTCCAAAGCGTAGCCTGCAATTGATTCATCAGAACCGTGTGACAGTAACTTGTCGTAGATTTCATCGGCCAAAGTCTGATTCTTGGCAACCTTTTGGTAGTAGTCCGCCAAAGCAAAAGCGAGAGCCTCATATGGCCTTTCATACTTCTCGGAATACTCTGCCTCGAGTTCCTTGAATACGTCTTCAGCGGCAGAAAGGCTCTCTTTTTCCAAGATTAAATTATTGCTTATATTTTTTTCGACAATCTTCCTATAATCCTCAGGCATCTCCAAGTCGTCCAACGCACTAAGCTGAACCATCAAATCCAAAACTTCGGAAATGAACAATGGAAAAAAGCTCAATCGTAACGAATACGCAGAGTTTTCATCCATCGCCCCGAAAAGCTTCGACATAAGAGCAGAAACACTCCCGAGAATATGAGAAGCATCTACCATGCCTCGGTTCGATTTCACCAACCTGTAATTATCCCACATATAGGATAACAGGGATGTCGAAGGCTCCATAAATCCGCTATTATTCAATGCCTCTACATCTTGTAACGCAAGCCGTATGGCGCCTGAAATATCACCTTTCTCCTGCAAAGAAGCAAGAAGAGTTTGCCTTAAAGCAAGACCAAAACTATCAAAGGCTGAACCTCTTAGAGCCGCATTATAATCAATAGCCCGCGAAGATGATGCTATAGCATTATCGTATTGCCGTCGGCGATAAAAGTATCTGCTGCAAATATAGTGAGCCTGTTGGTATTCATCGGAGCAAACTTCTTCGAGTTTTTCCATGTCCATGTCGCTATTAGAGTCTGCTTTACCAAGTTCTGCCAACGCAAGACCTCTCAAAGCTCTTATATTATACTGCGGCTCATCGGGGAAATTATTTCTACACTCGTCCAGAACTTCGAGACATTTTTTCCAATTATTATTCTGACTGTAATAGAAAGCCAAGTCAAAACAAATATTTTCCTCAATCATTTCGCGCAATTCCACCTTAAGTTTCCTCACGGCAGGCAAAAGCCCTGTAAGTATTTCCTCAGCACTTCCGTCGTTAAAATTATTTGCCGCGACTGATTTCTGATACTCTGCAAAGATATGATAAACAGAGCCCTTACCTCTCTGTTTGGCCACTAAGTCGCTTGTTTTATCATGCACCCGCAGAAGAATATCGCGGTCGAACAATTTTCCTAACCCATTGCATAACTCTTTTCCTAACTCTATCGCCGATTCGCCTGCACGCGAGTCTTTAAGGAACTCCTCAGCAATACCGGTAAGCGCAGTTTTACTTCCTTCGAAATCATATGCAAGATTAACATAAAGGAATTGAGTTTGTAATATCAACTCCACAAAGGGGTCTTCAATCCTAAGTTTATCCAAAGCTTCAAAGAAACGAGCTTTCTGAGATTGAAAACTTGCAGGATTCATCATAATCTCGGCATATATATCAGGCACAATTGCATAAATATATTGCAGATTTGACTCTCCGTAAATCAATGCTAAATTACGCAATGCTATAAAGGTCATAGAAGATGTACCGCCTAAGGAAACCTGTGTATGATTTCTGCTTAAGCGAATTACCCCGTACAGGAGCGAAGTCATTGGATAATATGCTTCAACGAATGTGCAGGCTTGGTCGTAAATATTATAATATTCCTCGTAATAGCCGAAATTTCTATTTATATAATCGCAGAGTTTATATTCCTCCTGAATCAAAGCAGGATGCGAATCGTGAAATATCTCAGTCAGACAATCACGGCACCTTTCCATAAACCAAGCCGAAGGGCAGGGGTAATTCTTTTCCGTTCCGGTCCATTGATAATCAATTCCGGGGGTGTTTTCATATTTTAAACCTGCATCTACAAGCGCAAAGGCAAATTCTCGCTCATGGTCAGCCGGATAAAACTCTGCTGTGGCAAGAGCGCCATACAGAGCCAATTTAAGCATATCGGCAGACTTATCATCGGGAGGATATATGTCGAGAACCTCGCGCTCAAGTTTCGCTATAGCCACGTAGTCGGCAGGAGGGAAAGCTGCCGAGCGGGCATGCCGGGCGTTGAGTGTTTCGAGACGCACCAGGCAATCGAGGGCGCGGTTGGTGGCCGTCGGCGCCTTACGCACAAGGGCGGCGGTACGGCGGCCGAGGGATTGAAGTTGAGGCGAGGCGTCCTCGAAAGTATTGAGTGTTGAGCAGGCGTATAACTGCAGGCGTATGGCGAGAGCGTCGTCGGCACCTAAGGCACGGGCCGCATAGTCGGCGAGCGCTTTCTCTGCGGCGCGTTGGCGAGATAGGAGAGTATCGACCACGTTCTTGCCCATGGCCTCGGCGTAGGCACGGGCGCCGGGGGCTTTCTCGGCCATGCAGAGCATTATTGCCTTGGCTTCGGGCTCCTGCAATTCATAGGCTATCACCGCCGAGGCTGCTTCGAGGAGGGCACGGTCGTCGAGGGCGGCGGGATTTGAGTAGTGCTCTGTCATCCACCGGCGGTGCTCCTTTATGCGTTCAAGGGGCGTGGCGGCAGTGGCGGCGAGGAAAACTAAAATTGAAGTCACCAGGCAGAGTAAACGGGTCATAATGGTCGGTTTTAGTTTGAGGGGGGTGGAGAGGAGGAGAGAGGAGCCGCGAAGCGAGGCTGAGCTACAAAGGCACGTGCCAGGTGTTGAACACTATGGCACGGGCACCGAAGCCGCATTTCTGGCGGATTAGACCGGTGTTGAGCACGCGGCCACCGTCTTCGCAAGAGGTTCCGTAGTCGAGCCAACGGTAGCCCTCGGCACGGTATCGGGCTTCTATCTCACTGAACAGCAGGGGGAGGGCTCCCGAAGCACGGCCCTCAGGAGTAGAGGCTATATACTGGCAGTGGGCAACGGGGTGGCTTAGGTACATGACCACCCCGGCGCATATGCGTCCGTCGAGAGTTGCCGTGTGGAGCACTATATTTTCGGGGAAACGGCTGCGCAGGAGTTCAATCTCGGCAAGGGTATGCACAGGGCGGGCGCCATGGCGCTCGGCGAGGCAGTCGGCAAGCACCTGCCAATAGGGGGCGAAGTCGTCGGAGGTGCCGCATGCTACCCCTGCGGCGCGGGCGCGCTTTATGGCACGGCGCGAGTTGGAGTCGAAGCCGTAGGGTGCCAGCAGGTCGGTTGTGGCCGACACGAGCGATGATGTGAGCGCGCCGCCTGCACGGAAGAGGGCATAGAGGTCTTCTTCGGCAGGATAGCGGTGGTAGATGTGGGGCACGGGGCGGTAAATAAGCTCGGTAAAGCCTCGGGAGGCATAGTGGCGGCCAGCTTCGGCCCACAGCTCCATCATTGCGGGCATGTCGGCCTTCGGCCCCATGAGCCAACCTCCGAACGAAAGGCCACGATGACTGCACACAGCCGAGCCTTCGGCGTTGGCAGGCAGCACGGCAATAACGCGGTCGTGGCTGTCGAGGCCAAGCAACGAGCAGTCGGCAAAGCGGTCGGCATGATAGTCCATATATCCGCGCAGGTGCAGGAAGGTACCGTTGCGCGAGGCTCTCACGGCTTCATCCCACTGCGAGGCAAGGTCGGGGCTGTAGGGGAGCACCCTCATGGCAGCACGCTGTATTTGTCGAGCAGAGCCATAGCCTTGGCATACTCGCCGGTGATGTCGGTAAGCTCGAGGCGTGCATCGAGCCATTGGTTATATTCCTCGAAGAATGTGAAGATATTTATCACACCGCGGTCGAGGGCTACCTGCAGCAGCTCGGGGTAGTCGGTAGATGCAATCTCGCTTCCCGGCCCCGAGAGGCGGCTATATAGCGCCGTAGCCGAGGCGTGAGCCGAGCGGATTGCGGCGGCGGTGCGCAGTTCGTGCGAGTCGAGAGCCGACGATGCAGCCTCGACACCGGCCTGAGCAGCGGCCACAGCGCGGCGTGGCGCCCACGAGGGCAGCTCTATCGATAGACTTATGCCGTTGAAGTGCATACGCTCCTCATAATCGTGCACATAGCCTATGCGGAACGAGGGGAGTGCCGAGCGACGCGCAACGCTCACATCGGCGAGAGCGGCGGCATGCAGGGTGTTTGCCGCCGCAAGCGAGGGGTCGGCAGTTTTCCACGCGCTCTCATAGCTCTCGCGTGGCAGCGGCGCCACGGCGGCAGGGAGAGTGGGGTTGAGGTCGGCACCGTCGACGCAGGGGCACAGACCGTTTACGGCAGCCACGGCAGCTTCAACAGCCGCTTGTGCCTGCGCCATGCTGTTGGCGAGGCTGAAGCGCTGAAGGCTGAACTTGCGCACGTCGAGAACAGTGACATTGCCCTGCTCATAAGCTTTCTGATATATTTCGGCCATGCGCTCCACATTGGCTGCTGTCTCGCTGAGAATCTCAAGGCGGCGGCGTGCTACGGCGAGGTCGATAAGCACGGTCTTTGCCTCAAGGGCTTTTTCGGCGAGCTCGGCGCGGTAGAGGTTGGTGAAAGCCCCGGCGCGCAGCGAGGCTGCCTTGCGGCGTGCAGCGTAGACACCGGGCCAGTCGAAGCCTTGCGATATGCCGAAGCCCCAGCGGTTTGTCTCGCCTACAGGTGCCCATTTATATTCGCCTTCGAGCTCAGGGCCGGCAAGAGCATTTGCGGCCGAGGCCGAGGCTATCTCGGCATCGTAACCGGCTTTAAGCTCGGCCAATGCCGGGTTACCGGCAGCCAAGGCTATGGCCAGGGAGTCGATATCGGAGGCAGAGGTGGTGGCGGTAGCGGCGAAAAGAGCGGCGGCGAGCGCCAATATTTTAGCTATGGCTTTCATAATCAGTTTTCAAGATACCATTTATATAGTCGGGCGACCCCTTCGTCGAGCTCCACAGAGTGGTGCCAGCCCAACTTGTGCAGGCGGCTCACATCGCACAGCTTGCGCATGGTGCCGTCGGGCTTTGTGCTATCCCATTCTATAGTACCGCCGAAGTCGGCAGCCTTGGCCACGAGGTCGGCCAATTGAGCGATAGTCAATTCTTTGCCGGTGCCGATGTTGATATGGGTGTTGCGCACGTCGGGGCCTGCGGTGGCGGCGATGTCGGCAAATCTCACATTGAGCAGCACGTGTACGCAGGCGTCGGCCATATCTTCGCTCCAGAGGAACTCGCGCAGCGGTTTGCCCGAACCCCAGAGCCTTACCCTGCCGGGGAAAATGCCGAAAGCGGCGAGACCCTCGAGAATTTCGGCGTCTGAGGCATCGGGAGCGATTGTGCTCACTGGCCTGCGGGCGAGGTCGGCACGGACGGCAGCCATATCGCCTGCTCCGAGGAGCTTGGCAAGGTGCACCTTGCGTATCATTGCAGGCAGCACGTGGCTGTTTTCGAGGTGGAAATTATCGTTGGGTCCGTAAAGATTCGTGGGCATGACGGCCACATAGTCGGTGCCGTACTGCAGGTTGAACGACTCGCACATCTTCAAGCCCGCGATTTTGGCTATTGCATAGGGCTCGTTGGTGTATTCGAGCGGCGAAGTAAGGAGTGCGTCCTCGGGGATAGGCTGCGGCGCCTCGCGGGGATAGATGCAGGTGGAGCCGAGGAAGAGGAGGCGCTTCACACCATGGCGGAAGGCCTCGCCTATAACGTTCTGCTGTATCTGCATGTTCTCATATATGAAATCGGCACGGTAGCGCGAGTTTGCCATTATACCGCCCACATGGGCGGCGGCGAGCACCACTGCCTCGGGGCGCTCGGTGTCGAAAAACTCTTTCACGGCCACGGGGTCGAGCAGGTCGAGCTCGGCATGCGTGCGGCCTATAACATTGGTAAACCCTCGCTTGCGGAGGTTTGCCATTATAGCCGAGCCCACAAGTCCGCGGTGCCCGGCAACATAAATCTTAGTATCCTTATTCATTTCCGAGAGCCGCCATATCGGCGTCGACCATAGTGTTGACAAGTTGCTCAAACGACGTTTTGCGCGGGTTCCAGCCCAACTCCGTGCGGGCCTTGGCGGGGTTGCCCAAAAGCTGCTCGACCTCGGCAGGACGGAAGAAGCGCGGATCAACCTCAACGAGCACACGGCCGGTGGCCTCGTCGATACCCTTCTCGTCGATGCCGCTGCCCTCCCAGCGGAGAGTCATACCGGCGCGGGCAAAAGCGAGGGTGGCGAACTCGCGCACGGTGTGGTATTCGCCGGTGGCTATCACATAGTCATCGGGCTTATCTTGCTGGAGTATGAGCCACATGCACTCCACATAGTCAGGAGCGTAGCCCCAGTCGCGGCGGGCGTCGAGGTTTCCGAGGTAGAGCTTATCCTGCTGACCGGCGGCGATGCGTGCTGCGGCGAGGGTTATCTTGCGGGTAACGAAGTTCTCGCCACGGCGCTCCGACTCGTGGTTGAAGAGTATGCCGTTTGCCGTGTACATGCCATAGCTCTCGCGGTAATTCTTCATAATCCAGAAGGCATAGAGCTTGGCCACGGCATAAGGCGAGCGGGGGTAGAAAGGCGTGGTCTCGCACTGAGGCACCTCCTGCACCTTGCCGAAGAGCTCCGATGTAGAGGCCTGGTAGATGCGCACCTGCTTTTCTTTGTGGAGGATACGCACGGCCTCGAGCAGGCGCAGGGTGCCTATGGCGTCGGTGTCGGCGGTGTACTCGGGCACATCGAACGAAACCTTGACGTGGCTCTGCGCGGCAAGGTTATATATCTCGTCGGGGTCTACCTCGGCTATTATACGGATAAGCGAAGAAGAGTCGGTCATATCGCCGTAGTGGAGGTTCACAAGGCGGCGCCGGTGCATGTCGCGCACCCATTCGTCGAGGTAAAGGTGCTCGATACGGCCTGTGTTGAAGCTTGAGCTGCGTCGGATAATGCCGTGCACCTCATATCCTTTAGCGAGCAGGAACTCGGCAAGATAGCTGCCGTCCTGACCGGTGATGCCGGTAATAAGTGCTTTGCGCATATTATTGTTGCTGTTTGGTTTCAGGGGTTTGAAGAACGCAAATTTAGCCGAAAATATCGAAACGGGCAAATTAATGAAAATTAATGCTGCCATTACGGAAAAATTTCGTAAATTTGCCCCGGAATAATCCGCCACTATATTTCGACAATATAAAACACAACATAACAAGTTATTAAAGTAACAAGTATTATGAAAATTGAAAAAATCATCGGTCGTGAAGTCCTTGACTCGCGCGGCAACCCCACAGTAGAAGTAGACGTTATCCTCGAATCCGGCGCTTTCGGCCGCGCTTCCGTTCCTTCGGGCGCATCTACCGGCGTTAACGAGGCTCTCGAACTCCGCGACGGCGACAAAGCCCGCTACATGGGTAAAGGCGTCCTCAAGGCAGTAGCCAACGTGAACGGCCCCATCGCCGCTGCTCTCGTAGGCATGAACGCCCTCGACCAGATTGCAATAGACGAGACCATGCTTGCTCTCGACGGCACCGACACCAAGAGCAACCTCGGCGCTAACGCTATCCTCGGCGTATCGCTCGCCGTTGCCAAGGCCGCAGCCGACTACCTCGACCTCCCCCTCTACAAATACATCGGTGGCTGCAACACCTACGTGCTCCCCGTGCCCATGATGAACATCATCAACGGCGGTGCTCACTCCGACGCTCCCATCTGCTTCCAGGAATTCATGATCCGTCCTATCGGCGCTACTTCGTTCCACGAAGGCATCCGCATGGGCACCGAGGTGTTCCACAACCTCAAGAGCGTGCTCAAAGCCCGCGGCCTCAGCACCGCTGTAGGTGACGAAGGCGGTTTCGCTCCCACTCTCGACGGCACCGAAGACGCTCTCAACGTTATTATCCAAGCTATCGAAAAGGCTGGCTACGTGCCCGGCAAGGACATCACTATCGGCCTCGACTGCGCTTCGTCGGAGTTCTACAAAGACGGCCTCTACGACTACACCTGGAAACAGGGTGCAGGCGCTCCCAAATACACCAGCCAGCAGCAGGCTGAGTTCCTCAAGAAACTCGTTGAGGAATTCCCCATCGACTCTATCGAAGACGGTATGGCCGAAGGCGACTGGGAAGGCTGGAAGATTCTTACCGACCTCATCGGCGACCGCTGCCAGCTCGTAGGCGACGACCTCTTCGTTACCAACGTTAAATACCTCGAAAAAGGTATCGAGCTCGGCTGCGCCAACTCTATCCTTGTTAAGGTTAACCAGATCGGCTCGCTCACCGAGACCCTCCGTGCCGTTGAGCTCGCTCAGCGTAACGGCTACACCGCTGTTATCTCGCACCGCTCGGGTGAAACCGAAGACGCTACTATCGCCGACATCGCCGTTGCCACCAACGCCGGCCAGATCAAGACCGGTTCGGCTTCGCGTTCCGACCGTATGGCCAAGTACAACCAGCTCCTCCGCATCGAAGAGCAGCTCGGTTCTGCTGCCCGCTACGGCTATGGCAAAAAGACCCGTCGTCCCGAATAATTTCGAGTCGATTCGAGCATAAAAAAGCAGGCTGTGCACCACGCACAGCCTGCTTTTTTAGTTAGGGGTTACCTTATTTATTGTAGAAGTTTATTATGCGGGTGCGGAGTATGGCCTCATATTTTGCCTGCACAGCCTGCGAGAGGGCCGAGGTGTAGTTCGACTTCGCTTTCTCGTATTCGGTGGCGTTGGCCTTGCCGTTGTCGTATTTTATCTGCATGGCGTCGAAGGCTGCCTGGGTGCTCTCGACGGTGGCGTTGGCTGCATCCTGCTTTTTATATGCGGCAAGGGCCTGTGTGTAGGCCTGGTTTATTGATTTATAGAGCTGATTGCGGGCGTCGGCGAGGCGGAGGTCGGCGACGGCAGCCTGGGCTTTTGCGCGTCGTATGTTGTTGCGGGTGCCGAAGCCGTCGAAGAGAGGCACACTCAGAGAGAAACCTATCGACTTTGCAAAATTATGGCGCATCTGGGCTCCGAAGTTCTCGTTGTTGTAGCCCGAGGTCTTGTAGTAGTTGGTGCCTATGCCCGCGTTGAACGACAGCGTGGGTATGTAGCCGCTCTTTGCAACCTCAACGTTCTGCTGCGCGGCCTCGCTCTCACGCGTCCCGGCGATAATGGAGTGATTGCGGGCGAGCGCGTTGGCATACACTTCATCGGCTGAGAGGAGGGGCATCTTTGTATCGGCGAGCGAACGAATGTCGAAGTCGGCATCGGAAGGAAGATTGAGGAGCTGTGCGAGGTCGAGCATGGCCAGCACACTGTCGTTGCGGGCGTTCACCACCGAGAGCTCGTCCTGACTTACCTGCGAGCGAGCTTCGTAGATGTCGAGCTCGGCAACCTTTCCGGCGTCGAGCAGCGCCTGACGGCGGATAAGCTCGGCCTGCGAAATATCGAGGTTGATTTTTGCAACGTCGAGCATCTCGCGGGTATAGAGAGCCTGCAGGTAGGCGCTTATAACATTGAGCGTAACATTATCCTTGGCCTCCTCGGTGCGCTCGAGCGCAGCCGAGAGGCTTGTGCGCGAGTATTTGAGCTGTCTTATGGCACGCAGGCCCTGGAAGAGCGGCAGCGAAAGCTGGGCACCAACGGAGAACGACGAGGTGTTGCGGTTGGCGTAGGTGTTGTCGGCGGTGAGGCCGCGGCCGAAGTTGAAGCTCTGCGAGGCGTAGCCGCTGACGTTGGGCAGGAACTGATCTTTGGCCTCGGTCACCGCGAGATTGCTGATGTGGGCCGAGAGTTCCTGATTCTGAACGTCGAGGTTGTGGGCTATGGCATAGTTTATGCAGCTGTCGAGGTCCCACTGAGCGGCGGCAGCCATGGCGCACCCGGCGAGCATGGCCGCTAAAGAAGCTTGGAGTCGCATGGCTTAGTTGATTTTAGCGCCGCGGAGCACGGCAGTTGAATCGATACCGTCTTTAACTTCTATATTTATACCGTCGCCTATGCCTGTGCTCACGGCGCGACGCTCGAACACGGGCTCGGGCAGGCTGTCGGTGCGGACAAACACATACGTGCTGTCGCCCTCGAACGTCAGCACGCTCTCGGGGATAGAGAGTACGTTCTCGGCTTTGGCAAGGATAACGGCGGCATTGGCGCTGTAGCCCGCCCGCAGGCCTTCGGAGGAGTCAAGCTCAAGAGCGGCCTTGATTTCAAAAGAGTTAGCGCCCGAGTTTTCGGTTCCCTTTGGCGAGATATACTCTATCACGGCAGTGGGCTTGAGGTCGGGGAGAGCGCCGATGGTAATGTTCATGGGCATGCCCACGGCGAGGTGCCCGACCTCGGTTTCGTCAACGTTGCCTTTGAAGATGAGGTTGTTCATGTCGGCAATCGTAGCCACGGTTGTGCCGTCGTTCATAGTGTTGGCCTGGATAACCGACGAGCCTACCTTAACGGGCACATCAAGCACGAGGCCGGTGATTGTGGCGCGCACCAGGGTGTTGCTCTCCTTGGCGTTGTGGCGCGAGACACCCTCGCGGACAATAGTGTAGGCATCTTTTGCAGCGTCGAGCTCCTCGGCGGCCTTGCGCCATGTTTTCTCCGAGGTCTCGTATTCCTCGCGCGAAATCACTTTCTTCTCGTACAGGGCTTTGTCGCGCTCATATTTGACGCGTGCGTCGGCTAGCTCGATGTCGGCATTGTTCACACGGCTCTGCGCCGACGACAGCTGCGAGGCATCGGGTATAACCTTGATGCGGGCAATGACATCGCCTTCGTGCACAAAGTCGCCGGCCTCGACGTTTATCTCGCTTATGATACCCGAAATCTGAGGTTTGATTTCAATTTCATCGCGCGGCTCAATCTTGCCCGTGAGCACAGTGCTGCGCTCTATGGTTGATATAGTGGGGTTTACGGTGGCGAATACATCTTTCTTATCCTGCGAGTTCTTGTAGAGGAAGTAGAAAGTTCCGGCAAAGACTGCCGCTACCAAAACCCAGATGAAAATTCTGAAAAAGCGTTTCATGTTATTTATTTTGCAGATTAATGTTTACTTATCTCGAATAGCTTCTATAGGTTTGATTCTCATGGCTTTCACCGCAGGTAAGGTTCCGGCGGCGGAGCCGAGCACGAAGAAGAGCAACACAATGGCCACGGCTGTGCCGAAGGGCAGCTCGAACCCGGCCTTGCCAAGGAGCGGGTGCATGGTGAGGTGATCGGCCGCGCCGAGCACGACTGTGGCGAAGGTGACTCCGGCGGTTCCGGCAACCAAGGTCAGCAGAATACTCTCGGAGAGCACCTGCACGGTGATGTCGGAGGGTTTGGCTCCTATGGCTCGGCGTACGCCGAACTCGTGGGTGCGCTCCTTGACTATTATCCACATTATATTGCCTACGCCTATCACACCCGAGAGGAGTGAGCTCGCGCCTATGAAAGCGGCGAGTATGGCCAGGCCGAGGAAGAGATTGTCGATAACGTTGAACATCTCCGAAATATCCATGAATCCGACGGCGTTCTTGTCGTCGGGATGTATGGTATGTTTCGATGCAAGCACCCTGCGCATGGCCTCCTGGTTTTCCTTGGGGGTATGCCCCGCGGGAGCAGTGTATACAAAGAACGAAATGCGGTCGCCGGTGTTATAGGCCTGGCGCATTGTGGTTGAGGGGATTATGTAGCTGTCGTCGATACGGCCTCCTATAGAGCCTTCGCTGATCTGACCGGCCACGCCTATGCAGCGGAAGTATACCCCGCCAACCGAGAGGTATTTGCCTACGGGGTCTTCAGTACCGAATAAGTCGGCGGCACGGTTTCGACCCAGCACCACCACCTTGCGGCCGGCGGCAACGTCAGCCGAGTTTATGAAACGGCCACTGTCGAGCAAGGGTTCCATAATCTTGCTGTATTGCGCTCCCACACCGAGCACTGAGGCAGCCTTGCTCTTGGTGCCATATGCGCCCGTGCCCCAGCGGTTTATCACTTCGGAAGAATATTCGATAGCCAGGGCTACACGCACCATGGCCTCGGCATCGGAAAAGGTGAGATTCCAGTAGGAGCCTTTGTTGAAACCTTTATACGACATCGAGCGGCTGTTAGGGAACACGCCGCCGAGGTTTGTGGCTATACCGGCGAAATTTCGGCGCATTATACCCTCGAAGCCATGGGCGCCACCCCAGAGCATGGCGAGCATGGCAGTGCCCCAGAATATGCCGAAGGCCGTCAGGAAAGTTCGTGTCTTATTGCGTGCGAGGGTTGCTCCTATCTCACGCCAGTTCTCAGGGTCAAAAATAGTAAGTCTCATTCGTCACGCAGTGCTTCAACGGGTTTAACTTTGATAGCTTTCAAGGCCGGGAAGAGTCCGGCGAGGGCTCCGGCTACCACAAGAGCGGCAGTCACCTGCAGCGCTATGGAGATGTCCACTGTAGGATTGCGGAAGGCCTCGGTCTCGCCTATCAGGGCGTCGATAAGCTGCAGCAAGGCCATACCCAACACTATGCCTATGTAGCCGAATATCGTGGTCAGTGCCACACTCTCGGTGAGAATCTGCACAAGTATAGAGCGTGGTTTAGCCCCTATGGCGCGGCGGATGCCTATCTCGTGAGTGCGCTCGCGCACCGACACAAACATTATGTTGCTTACGCCGACGATACCCGTGAGGAGGGTGAATATGCCTATTACCCACACGGCGAGGTTGAGATAAACGTTTGCCGCGGCCCCGGCGATGCTTTGGGTGAAGCGGTTCCAGGTCCATATGGCGGCAGGGTCGGCGGGGTTGAAATCGTGTTGCCGCGCCAGTGATGAGCGTATACCCTGCTCCGCCTCACTGCCCTGCTCTTCGGTTGTGAGTCCTTCGACACGGGCCGTGAGCTGGTAGGCCTCATCGTTATTGCCCGTGATAGCCTTGTAGGTGGAATATGGGGTATACGAGCTGCTGCGCCATGGGTGCTCATAAACTCCGGCCACGGTCCATGCGAGGCCGAGGCAGCTAACGGTCTGCCCCACCACTTTCTCGGGTTCGACATCGCCGAAGAGCGTGCGGGCGTTATCGCGGTGGAGCACCATCACGCGGCGCGCCTCGGCAATATCGCGGTCGTTTATAAAGCGCCCGGCAAGCATCTTGACGCCCTGAATCTCCTTCTCGCGCGGGTAAACGGCATTGAACGAACCCGAAACATAGTCGCGCACGGTGGTGATTTTAGCCGTGTCGATAGAGCCATAGGCGAGCACCTCGCTCACGGCCTCGTTCTCCTTTACAATGGCGTCGATATCGTTGCTCTTCAAAGGTATATAGCGGCCTTCCTTATATCCCTTCCAGGGCATGGACGTTACACCGCCCCATATACTTATTGTGTTTGTTGAGGCATCATCGTTAGCCGCTTTGAAGGCATTTGTCACGCCGCGGGCAGCTCCGAGCAGCACAATGAGCATAAATATGCCCCATGCCACCGAGAGGCCGGTGAGCCAGGTGCGCAACTTGTTGTTGCTCAGTGTCTGGCCTATTTCGTGCAGGAGGTCAAGCATCGGTAGTGACAATTTGGCCGTCGACAATGCGGATTATGCGGTCGGTGGCAGCGCCGACGCCGGGGTCATGGGTTACAATCACTATAGTCATACCCTCGCTGTTGAGGCGGCGGAACACCTCCATAACCTCTTTCGAGGTATGCGAGTCGAGGGCACCCGTAGGCTCATCGGCAAGGATTATGGCCGGATTTGTAACAAGTGCACGCGCGATAGCCACACGCTGTTTCTGGCCGCCCGAGAGCTCGCCCGGCAAGTGATGCGCGCGGTCGGCCAGACCCATGCGCTCAAGCTGCTCCATGGCAAGGGCGTTGCGCTTGCGGCGGCTCACACCTTGGTAGAAGAGCGGCAGAGCCACATTCTCGAGTGCATTCTTATAATTAATAAGGTTGAACGACTGGAAAACGAAACCAATGAGACGGTTTCGCAGCTCGGCAGCCCGGTTCTCGCTGAGGTTGCGTATCTCAATACCGTTGAGAGTGTATTCGCCGCTGTCGTAGTTATCGAGAATCCCCAATATATTAAGGAGAGTCGATTTCCCGGAGCCCGACGCACCCATTATCGACACCAGCTCTCCCTTTGCGATTTCGAGGTTGATGTCTTTAAGCACATGGAGCGGGACGATGCCCGGATAGGTCTTATTAACGTCGCGTAATGTGATGATCATTGCTGATTGTAGATTGTTTACAAGTATAAGACGCATCGGTGCCCGCAAAAGTTACAATCACGCCCTATAATTGTTCACACACGCAGCCTCGGAAGCCTGCAAAATACCGCACAAAAATGTTACAAAATAGCTACATTAGGCGATGTGTAACAATTGTGTAACATTTTGTATCAATTTTAATATGTTGTATATTAGTGTATTATAAGCTTATTTCGGCTTAATTTGTTGCATTAACATTTATTCACATTGAAAAACTTGCAGCCGGAAAAAACGCCCCTAACTTTGCAATGTCGAACAACAAAAGCGACACCTTAAAAACCGAAAATCAACTCCTAAATTCTTCACGATATGGCAACCTCGACATTCCAAAGCAACCTGATGAACCTCCAGAGCAACATGCTCAACTTCGCATACATGCTCACCTCAAACCGCGATGACGCATACGACCTGCTGCAGGACACCACCCTCAAGGCCCTCGACAACCAGGACAAGTATGCCGAAGGCACCAACTTCAAGGGCTGGGTCTTCACTATCATGCGCAACCTCTTCATCAACAACTACCGCCGCGGAGTGCGCGCTGCCACCGTTGTCGACACCACCGACAACCTCTACCATCTCAACCTGAGCCAGGATTCGGGCCTCGAATCTCCCGAAGAGAGCTACGGCGCCGCTGAAATCACAGCCGCCATCAACGAGTTCTCCGACGACTACCGCATCCCCTTCTCGATGCACGTGGCAGGCTACAAGTACAACGAAATCGCCGAGAAGATGAACCTCCCCCTCGGCACCGTGAAGAGCAGAATCTTTTTCGCCCGCAAACGCCTTCAGGAGCGTTTCAGCGACTACCGCTAAACACGAGCCTTATCAAAAGATGTTCAAGGAGTTGAACACCTCCCCCGCATAACCGAATACTTACGAGTTTAATAAAATGTGCCCGGAGCCCCTGCCGATATTTCTCGGCGGGGGCTCCGAGGTTTTATCCAACGCGGATTATGCGCTTGAGCAGGGGATACCAGAGGTATCCTGCGGCACCCTCGCGGCCGAGTCGGTCGAGAAGCGAGAGGTAGTTCTCCACCTGGCGGAAATGCGTTGGGCGCGGCTCGGTGGTGAATTTGTAGTCGACTACGGTGGTGGTGCCGTCGGGGGCGATTATGATTCTGTCGGGGCGGAAGGTGTCGGTGTCGGCAGGAGCGTCGGCGTCGTAGATTGAGCGCTCGGCGTATATGCGGCAGCCGGGGTCGAACCACGCTGCCACTGTGGCGCCTCCGGCATCAAAACCTTCGCGGAGCAGGGCAAGGTATTCGTCGGCGAGGTCGGCGCGCAGCCCGGCGCGAGAGGCGTAGGCGGCGACGGCCTTGGGGAGGTCGGCCACGGTGCGGACTCCCGCGAGAATCGAGTGCAGGTGGTTGCCGCGCTCGGCGGCAGCGAAAAGTGCGGGGTCGGCGGTGCGCTCAACGCTGTCGGTGATGAGCTTATCTTCCTCTCCGCCTATATCGAGATGCTCGGCCAGAGCGTCGTCGATAGAGACGAGCTGGCGGGCGTCGTTGCGGAAAAGCACTGGGTACTGCCCTGCCTCAAGCATGGGGTTGGCGTGGTTTTTCTTGGCAACTTTAGTGGTAGGCGAGCCGAGGGTGAAAATAGATGCAGCGCCGTCGAAATGCTCGGCGAGGTTGCAGCGCGAGCTGTCGGAGAGCTCGTCGGAGTCGGGGAGCTGCCGTATGGCGGTGAGTACTTCGGCGCCGAGATTCTCGGTGCCTGAATACACTATAAGTTCTCTTGCTGCGCGTGTGAAGGCCACATAGGCAATGTTGAGGCTGTCGATGAGGTCGAGGTACTCGTTATTGCTGAAGAAAGGCTTGAAAGGCGAGACGTCGGGGTCGCGCAGCGCCGAAACCGAGCTTACGTTAACGAACATTACCGGCGGCACTATGGCGGGATCGAAGCCCTGAAGGCTATCGAGGGGCAGCCATGCCGATTGGTCGGCGTGGACAAGCTCCCAGTCGCCGAATGGGATGTGCACGCAATCGCGCTCAAGGCCTTTTGATTTGTGAATCGTCATTACTTCTACGGCATCGAGGTCGGCCGAAGCCTTTATAGCCCACTTGTCGAGGTTGGCGTCGTAGTCGCGCAGGAAGGTGGCGAGCGAGGGGTCGGGGCTCTCTGTGTGCTTTACCACAAGGTCTTGCAGGGCGGCTATGTAGGCATACTCAGAGCGGCGTTGGGCGGGAGTTACCTTGTGCATTATCACGGCTTCGACGAGAGCCACGAGGTTGGCGGGATTCTCGGCGCGGATGGCCATAATCTCGCGGTCGAGGGCGCCTACGGCGTCGCCCGTGGTATCAAGGGCAAGCATGAGGGCGTCTTCGGTCTCGTATCCTTCGGCACGGAAGTAGTTGAAGCGCGTGATCATCATCACGATATCGCTCTGTGAGGCGTATACCGGCGCGTCTTTGTCGGAAGCTTTCTTACCTGAGTACGAACGCTCTACGAGCTTGAGCATGCTGATGATGGTGCGTACGGCTGCCGAGCTCGAGAGCAGGAGCGCTTCTGACGACAGAACCTTTATCTCGGGGTGTCGGGTAGTGAGGAACTCGACAACAGCCGTTGCCTCCTTGCGTTTGCGGGTGAGAATAAGGATATCACGCCAGGCATATCCTGCCGCATGCTGCCGTTTGATAGCCTCGGCCATTTCTTCGAGCAATGCCTCGGTGGCAGGCATGGATTCCTTATCGAAAAAGCGCATCTCGACGTACGCCGGGAGTACCGAGAAGCGCTCGCAGGGTGTCTGCACCACATTGCCGTAGCTACCGGCGCCGAGGTTCGCCGCCATGCGGCCGAAGAGGGTGTTGTTGACCCTGACAACATCGCCGGCACTGCGGTGGTTGGTGTTGTCGGCAGGGTCGAAGCCTCGCAGATACGAGTCGCGGGGGAAATCGCGCGTCTGCACAACGGAGCCGAGCAGCTCGCTGTCGGAGTTTCGGAAGCGGTATATGGCCTGCTTCTCGTCTCCGATTATGAGGTTGTCGCCGCCCTGCGATATGCTGTTGGCCACAAGCGGGCGCAGGTTGTGCCACTGCAGGCGTGAGGTATCCTGGAACTCGTCGATAAGGATATTGGTGAGCTTCATGCCGAGGCGCTCGTAGATAAAGGGCATCTCTGCATCGGAGATTATACGCCGCAGCAGCTCGGCGGTGTGTGAGATGAGCACGGTGTTGTTCTCGCGCAGATATTCTTCGAGCTTCCCGAGGGTCATGCCGAAGAAATCAAGGAGGCCGAGGTGCTTGTCGAGCTCTGTGTAGAAGCGGCTGCGCGGCAGCCCGTCGACTATCTCTCGGCAAAAGAGAGCCATGGCCTCGCAACAAGCGGCGACGTCGGCAGGTTTGAGTCCGGCGGCCTTGAGCTTGGTGCCTACAGCGAGTTTCGCCGGGGGATTCTCTCCGGAGGCGGCCTTGGTGATCGCGGCTTTGCGGATGTCGCTAACCTGGCGCCCCTGCAGGAGCTCGGTCATGCGGGTGAGCACGGTGGCGTTGAACACCTCGCGGGGGTAGGAGCCTGCATTGACAAGGTTGAAAAACTCTTTGGCAGCCTTGCGGGCGGGGTCGAGAGCGGCTTCGGCCTTTGCGCGCAGGGCGGAGCTGAACGCCTCTATGCGCGAGGGGTCGGCAAGATATTCGCGGAGTGCGTCGGAGTAGTTGCCGAATGTTTCATCGAGAGCTCCGGCAACGAGCGAGCTCAGCGATTTGAGGATAGCGCCGTCGCGGTGGAAAAAGTTGTAGCCTTTACCCTGGCTCATCTGGCCGAAAGTATACTGGCGTATCCAGTTGAAGAGGCGACGGGCATTTGCCGGGCGCGAGTAGTTGAGCTCGTCGAGCATGAGCGAGATACTCTGCTTGACGGTGTTGCCGGTGTCGAGCGAGAGCTCGTAGTCGCCCTGGTGGTCGACCTCGCGCGAGAAAGTTCGGAGCACCGTTTGGAAGAAAGAGTCGATAGTGCTCACATTGAAGTTGCCGTAGTCGTAGAGCACTTCGGAGAGGGCTTTTGCGGCACACTCCCTGAGCTCTTCGGGCGTGCAGCCGAAGTCGCGCACGAGCCATGTGGCATAAAGCGAATCGGTAGAGCCCTCAACCGTGGCAAGGCTCGCGAGCTCTTTTACTATGCGGCTCTTCATCTCCTCGGTGGCGGCGTTGGTAAAGGTTATGGCCATTATGCCGCGGTGGCGGTCGGGGCGCCGGTGACCCGAGGGTGTATATCGGTCGGTGTTGAGGTGGTAACGGTCGGCGCCCGGCTCCTTGACACCAAGGAGGGTCTTTATAAACTCAAAGGCGAGCGTGAAGGTCTTGCCCGAGCCCGCCGATGCCTTGTAGATAGTAAGCATGCGTCAGAAAGCGTTTTTCTCGCCCTGCACGGCATTGATCACGGTGCGCACCATAATCTTGATGTCGAGCAGGAAGGTCCAGTTTTCTATATACCACACGTCGTGCTCCACACGCCGCTCCATTTTCCACAGCTCGTCGGTAAGGCCACGGTAGCCGTTGACCTGCGCCCAGCCTGTGATGCCGGGCTTCACGGCATGACGCACCATGTAGCGGTCGACAAGCTGAGTGTAATCTTCGGTATGTTTGAGCATGTGAGGGCGCGGGCCGACTATCGACATATCGCCCTTCCACACGTTGATAAACTGCGGCAGTTCGTCGAGCGAGGTGCGGCGCAGGAAATCGCCGAGACGCGTCTTGCGGGGGTCGTCGCGGGTGGCTTGCTGGCGGTCGCTGCCGGCATTGACTTTCATGGTGCGGAATTTATAGCACTTGAACGACTGGCCGAGGTAGCCCGTGCGCTCCTGCTTGAAATATACCGGCCCGGGCGAGGAAAGCTTGATAGCTATGGCAACGGGAATATAGATAAGGGGGTAGAAGCACAGGAACACCGACGACACAAGGATGTCGAAAGCCCGCTTCACAGCACGGTTGGCCATGCTTTTGAGCGGATTGCGGCGAATCGACAGCACCGGCGTGGGGCCGATGTTGTGAAGCTCGAAACGGCGGCTGAGTGTGCGCGGAATCTGCGGCACATAGTAGAAGTCGACAACATGGTCGTCGGCTATCTTGATAACGCGCTGCAGCGAGGCGCTATGACCCGACAGGGTAAAGAATATCTGCCTTATATGGTGTCTGGTGACAAATTCCTCGAGGTCGGCGACGGGTCGAACCTCGCCCTTGAAGAAGTTTTCCTGAGGGTTGTCGTCGAAGAATCCGAGCACGCGGTAGCCGAAGCCGGCGTCCTGCTCCATGTTGTCGAAGAGGCGCTGCGCCGTAGGGCCGGTGCCGACAATCACCACGCGGGCAAAGTTATAGCCCTTGCGGCGGTATTTCTTTACAATAAGGCTGAGCGCCGTGTGGAAAATGAGAATTGCGGGCAGCATCATACCGTAATAGGTAAGATATACCCTTGTTGCCATTTCGGTGATATGCAGGAAGGTGATCAGCGACAGGAAAAAGAGGGCGTGGGTGGCCACGATGAGGAACACCGTGCGGGCCACATGCTCCATGAGGATAGCACGCTGGTCGTGCGAGTGGCGCCACCATATGAGCACGGGCAGGTAGCTGACGTTGACCACGAGCCACAGCTCGCGGAGCACCCTTGTCGAGGGCTCAAGTCCGGTTATAATTAGGAGTGTCAACCCGAAGAGGAGGTTGACTATACAGAGGTCGCCGGCAATGAAAATCGCTCGCAGATAATGCCCGCGACCGGGTCGGTCGGTTGTATTCATCCGGTAGGGGTATGAGAGAGACTTTTTGATTGAGGTCCGCGCCCCAATTTGGTTTATGCAGGGGCGCCATTGTCAGCGCCCCTGCATATTATAGTGTGCGGCCTGAAGGGAGGCCGGAAGTGCTCAGGCCTTTGCGTCGATGAGGGCAATCTTGTCCTGGAGCTCGGCTATATCGGCTTTGAGGCGCTCGATACGGCGCTCGAGGTCGTGCAGGAGCGAGTCGCCCGACTTCGATTTTGCCGAGAGGAAACCGAGATTGTTCTCGTAAGTGCGGAGGTCGTTGCGGCGGCTCTCAAGGGCACGGACGAGTTTCTCGCGTTCGCGGAAGAGCTTGTCGCCGTCGCCTTCGAGCTTGGCGACAGAAGCCTGGAAGCGCTCGCGGCGTGCGCGCGACTCAGCTATGGCAAAGTGGTCGCGTACGGCGTCGACAGCCGAGCGGTATGCCTCGTAGAGTTTGTCTTTCTCGCGGAAGGGCACATGGCCTATCTCTTTCCAGCGCTCCTGCAGGGTGCGGAGCTCGGCGATAGCCTTGTCTTTCTCCACGCCTTCGGCAGTGAGGGCAGAGAGCTGCCCTACTATCTCGCGCTTGGCCCGGAGGTTGGCTGCTTCGGTCTGGCGAGTGCCCGAGCCTGCTTTCTTCTTGCGGTCGAAGAAGAGGTCGCAAGCGGCGGTGAAACGTTTCCAGAGATCGTCGCTGTATTTTTTAGGAATAGCGCCTATGGTCTTCCACTCCTGCTGCATGGCCACGAGGCGGTCGGTGGTCTTGCGCCAGTCTTCGCTCTGCTGCAGCGACTCGGCCTCTTCGGTGAGGGCCTGCTTGCGGGCGAGGTTGTTGTTGAGCTCCTCGCGGGTATTGCGGAAGTATGCAGCCTTGGCGGCGAAGAAAGCGTCGCAGGCAGCGCGGAAACGGGCAAAGAGCTGGCGGTTCATCTTCTTGGAGGCGAAACCGAGCTTGCGCCATTCTTCCTGTATCTCCTTGATAGCCTTGGTGGCTTCGTCCCACGCGGCGAAAGATTTGAGAGTGGTGAGGTCGATAGCCTCGGCTCGCTCGCAGAGGGCTGTCTTGGCAGCCTCGTTCTCGGCCTCGCGGGCCTTGCGGGCCTCGAAGAAAGCCTGGTAGCGCTTGTTCACCTCAGCCGAAGCCTCACGGAAGTTGTTCCATATCTCATCGCGGAGCTCTTTGGCCACGGGGCCAATCTGGCGCCACTTGTTGTGGAGATCCTGGAGGCGGCGGTAGGCGCTGATAATGTCTTCGTCGGCGGCGAGAGCGCGGGCGTCGGCAAGGAGAGCCTCTTTTTCTTCGAGGTTCTTCTTGAAGTCGTAGTCGCGGAGCTCCTTGTTGATTTTGAGATTATCGGAGTATTTCTCGCGGGCGTCCTGGAAGCGTTTCCACACCGAAGTTTCCTCAGTGGGATCGACCTCGCCTACGGCGTTGAACTCGTCCTGCAGCTCGCGATAGCGTGCGAAAGTGCGGTTTACGTTGTCGGTATCGTCGGCAAGAGCAAGAATCTCATTGATAATGGTGTTCTTGCGGTCGAGATTTGCGGCGCGGGTAGCCTCGAGCTCGGCTATAAAAGCTGCCTTCTTTGTGCGGAGCTGCTCAATGGTTTCGTCGAACTCGGCAGCGCATGGTATTTCGCGGATCTGGGGCGCGTCGGCCTCTGCGGCTTCGTCGGTGACGACCGATTTATGGAGCATGCTGAAACGCTGCCTCAGGCGGCGGATCTCGTCGTTGCTAATATCAGCGGCGTCTTTCTCAAGGAGAGCTTTTACTGCGGCGAGGAGGCTCTCGGGAGTCTCGGGTTCGCGCTCGGCAGCTTCTTCCTCAAGTTCGCCTTCTGCCATAATGGCTTCGACTTCGAGCTCGGGAGTGGCGTCGGGAGTATCGGCAGAGGGTGCCTGGGGTGCGGTTGCGGCGTCGGCAGCAGCTGCCGGCGCGTCGTTGAGGTTCTGTGCTCCGGGCTCCTGAGCGGGAGCCTTGGAGGGATCGTGCATGTCCATAAATGTGCTGTTAAAAAGGTTAGCGGAAATGCCGGTAGACATTTCCGCCCCAAAAATAGTAAAAAATATCTTAACAACGTGCAAGTTGCACTTTTTTTGTGCAATTTATCTCAAAGGTCGCGCCCCTCGAAGTCGGAGAGGGCCTTGCGCCAGCGGTCGGAAACGGGTGCCGACGACCCTGTGCGGCGGTCGATATTCACCATTATTGTTGTGGCCGTGCACTTTACGGCGCCTGCGGCGTCGACTATGCGCTGCTCGAGCACAAGCGAACTGTTCGACATCGACGCCACCGCCGTAAGCACCGAAATACGGTCGTCGATAAGGGTAGGTGCGTAGAAGGTGACGTTGATGTTGGCCACGACGGGCACGGTGGCCTCATGCTCGAAGCCGCCGTCCATAAACTGCTTGAAATAAGCGAGCTTGCCCATGTCCATAAACTGGACGTAGACCGAGTTATTGAGGTGCCCGAAGAGGTCGATGTCATTGAAACGTATCTGCAGGGGCACACGGTGCTTGAATTCAAATGGTAACTGTGGTATCTCTTTCATTGTCAATGGAATATTATATCGTCGATTACCTCTTTGCCCACGGCGAGATTTATCTTCTCCACAAGCTGGGCACGTGCGTAGCCGAGCTCTTCTTTCAAGGGCGCCGAAGTGATATAGACGTGCATGGTGCGCCCTTTGATATAGAGGCGCCCCGTATACGATGCAATGGAGGGCCCCGCCACCCGTGGCCACATGGCCTCGGCGGTGTGCCTGTCGAGGTCGGGGCGCATACCGGCGGCATCTATCATGCGGTGTATGATGTCACCTATCGACTGGGGTTCGCGGCGTTTCATGATTCTATAGGAGTGAACACACCGCGCTCCACATGCCACAGGCGGTAGTTCTCGGCCGAGGCGGGAATATCGGCAACAATCTCGTCGAGGTGGCGGCGGTTGGTGTCGGTTATGAAAATCTGCCCGAAAGTCTCGGCCGAACCCACAATTGCCATTATGCGCTGCACGCGGCCGGCATCGAGCTTGTCGAAAATATCGTCGAGCAGAAGCAGTGGCTTGAGACCCAGCGACGTGCGCAGGAGCTCGTACTGGGCGAAGCGGAGAGCTGTGGTGAAAGTCTTTGTCTGCCCTTGCGAGGCAGTGCGGCGCACAGGCAGCCCGTCGACGGCAAAAAGCAGGTCGTCGCGATGCGGGCCCGAAGCGGTGTAGTGGAGAGCCATGTCGCGGCGGCGCGAGGCTGCGAGATGCGCGGCAAGCCCTTCGGGGTAATCGCTTGTGGCATAGCTTATCTCGGCAACTTCATCGCAACCGGCAATGGCGGCGTAGTAAGGCGCGAAGATTTTGCCGAGCGCCTCCACGGTCTCGGCACGGCGCGCACTGATATAGGCACCGTTCATCTCGAGCTGCATCTCAAGGGCATCGTAGAGGCCGGTGTCGGCGCACTCGTCGCGCAAGAGGCGGTTGCGCTGCTCCAGTGCTGTATTATAGCGCACAAGGGAATCAAAATAGCGGCGGTCGCTCTGGGCTATAATCTGGTCGAGAAAACGGCGGCGCTCCGAAGGTTCTCCGGCGGTAAGCTCGATGTCGGCGGGTGAGAGAAGCACCACGGGGAACACGCCCACGTGGTCGGCAAGGCGTTGGTAAGGCTTTCCAGAGCGCTTGAACGACTTGCGGCGCCCGGGCTGCAGCCCGGCGTTGACCTCCTCATCGACCCCGCGCCGCAGATACACGGCCCTTAAGGTGGCAAACTGCTCGCCACGCTTGATGAGCAGAGGGTCGGCAGCCCCGGTGAAACTCTTGCACAGGCTCATGAAATAGAGGGCGTCGAGCAGGTTGCTCTTGCCCATGCCATTATCGCCCAGGAAGCAATTTATCTTGGGCGAGAACTCGAGGTTTACCTCGGCGATGTTCTTGAAATTGGCCAGAGCCAGGCTGCGTAGAATCATAGGGGCGGCGGCGCTTACTTATTGAAAGCCTGATTGAAATAAAGGAGGTGGTAGAGTATTGAGTTGGCCCAATAGGCAAAGGTGTGGCCGCCTGGGCGCGAGGTGTAGTCGTGAGGCACCTTGGCGTCGAGGAGAGCCCGGTGCAGATTATTGTTCACGGTGTAGAAAAAGTCGTCGGAGCCGCAGTCAAAAGTTATATTCTGACCGTTACGTGCAATCTGCGGCACGAGCGAGGCCACGGTATATTCGTCCCAACGCTGAGGGTTCTGTTCCTTGGTGCCCAAGAGCGAGGCCATTTTCCAGTTCTTGGGGAAAGGACGGATATCAACACCGCCGCTCATACTGCCTATGTTGCCGAAAATATCGGGGTGACGCGTGCCAAGCCAGAAAGCGCCGTGGCCACCCATGCTCAGACCGGTGATGGCACGCTTTGCAGGGGCTTGCTCGGTGGGATAATTGGCATCGATATAGGGCACGAGGTCATTGATGAAGAACGATTCCATTTTTATTTCAGGGCGCGCAGGCGAATCCCAGTACCATGTATCCTGACCGTCGGGCATAACCATTACCATACCGTAGGTGTCGGCAAGCTCGCCCAGACGTGGCTGTATGCGGCCCCATGCACGGTGGTCGCCGCTGAAGCCGTTCAACAGGTAAACGGTAGGAAATTTGCGGCCCTCACCGTCGGGAACGATGACAGTCACATTAACAGCCGAGGGCATATTACGTGTGGCAACCTTGACCGTATCGGTGCGGAAAGCTGAGGCAGCCAAAGCCGTGCAGCAAACTATTGCTGCCATGAAAAGTCTTTTCAACATATTATAGATGTATTGTGTGTTAGTCTTTGCAAAAGTAAACAAAAAAAGTGATATAGCGGCAGTCGTCCCTAAATTTTGGCAAGGGCCACAACACAGCACCGCCCCGACTCACGCCGGGGCGGTGCTGCTCATTATCATTATCAATCATTACACTTTTATGGTTCGGGTTATGGGGGAGGTGTTCAACTCCTTGAACATCTTTTGATAAGGCTCGTGTTTAGCGGTAGTCGCTGAAACGCTCCTGAAGGCGTTTGCGGGCGAAAAAGATTCTGCTCTTCACGGTGCCGAGGGGGAGGTTCATCTTCTCGGCGATTTCGTTGTACTTGTAGCCGGCCACGTGCATCGAGAAGGGGATGCGGTAGTCGTCGGAGAACTCGTTGATAGCGGCTGTGATTTCAGCGGCGCCGTAGCTCTCTTCGGGAGACTCGAGGCCCGAATCCTGGCTCAGGTTGAGGTGGTAGAGGTTATCGGTAGTGTCGACAACGGTGGCAGCGCGCACTCCGCGGCGGTAGTTGTTGATGAAGAGGTTGCGCATGATAGTGAAGACCCAGCCCTTGAAGTTGGTGCCTTCGGCATACTTGTCCTGGTTGTCGAGGGCCTTGAGGGTGGTGTCCTGCAGCAGGTCGTATGCGTCATCGCGGTTTGAGGTGAGCATGTATGCGAAGTTGAGCATGTTGCTCTGGAGGTTCATCAGGTTGCTTTGGAATGTCGAGGTTGCCATATCGTGAAGAATTTAGGAGTTGATTTTCGGTTTTTAAGGTGTCGCTTTTGTTGTTCGACATTGCAAAGTTAGGGGCGTTTTTTCCGGCTGCAAGTTTTTCAATGTGAATAAATGTTAATGCAATAAATTAAGCCGAAATAAGCTTATAATACACTAATATACAACACATTAAAATTGATACAAAATGTTACACAATTGTTACACATCGCCCAATGTAGCTATTTTGTAACATTTTTGTGCGGTGTTTTGCATTATATAAAAGTGCATAAAAAACCCCGGGGCGCGAACCTCGGGGTAGGTATTGTGCAGGCTTCCGCCTGTTTTATTTGGCTTCTTGTGCGGCTTTGATTTCTTTCAGAGTCGTCCACACCTGGTAGAGGCCGCGCGGAACGTGGAAGCAGCCTTTCCATTTGCCGCCTTTGAGGGGGAGGAGCACCTCGCCGCGGCGGTTGAGGTAGCCGTACCACTCGGGATATTCCTTGTCTTTGAAGTGCTGCCATGTGTAGTCGTGCACGCGCTTGAACCACTCGAGGCAACGCTCGTCGCCGGTGAGGGCATAGCCTTTTATCATCGAGATGAGAGTCTCGATGTGCACCCACCAAAGCTTCTGGTCCCACTCGAGCTCCTGCGGGGGGCAGCCCTTGAGGTCCATGAAGTAGAATATGCCGCCGAACTCTTTATCCCAGCCGTATTCGAGCATGCGCAGTGCGGTATCTTTGGCCATGGTGATGAGGTCGGGGCGGTTCATTTTCTTGCCGAGGTCCATAATGAACCACATGGCCTCGATAGCGTGGCCGGGGTTCATGTGTCTGCCTTCGAAGCAGTCGCAGAGGGTGCCGTCTTCAAGCACGTTCTCCATAACGAGTCCACCGAGCTCGGGACGGATGAACACATCGCACACTTCGTGGAGGAAGTCGTCGGTAGTGCGGGCGAAGGCGTTTTCGTCGAGGAGGTGCTGAATCTCAAGCGAGAGGTTGCAGAGAATCATGGGCAGAGCGAAGTTCTTGAGGTTTCGCGTGCCCGGGTGAAGCTTGTTCCACTTTGCTTTGGGGTTGTCGCGACGCTCAAGTATGCGGTTCCAGGTTTTGAGGGCCACCTCCTCGTATTCTTTCTTGCCTGTGGCTTTGGCGAGCTGGCCGAAAGCCATTGTGGCGAAGGTAAAGGAGAAGATATTGTAAGGCTCGACGATAGGCTTGCCCTCGCGGGTAACGGAGAAATACCAGTTGTAGTCGCCGTCGTGGCCGTGCTCCATAAGGAATCGGGCACCCTGCTCCGCTGCCTCAAGCCATGCGGGATTCTTCTCCACGTTGTTGTAGAGCATTGAGAGGAGCCACACCTCGCGGCCCTGGAGCCATATGAATTTGTCGGTGTCGAACACCTTGCCCTCGCGGTCGAGGCAGGTGAAGTATCCACCAAACTCTTTATCCTGGGAATTATCGAGCCAGAAAGGTACCACCGAATCGAAGAGCTCGCTTCGGTACTGCTCGATGAGCATGTCTAAGTTGTCTATCATTGTGTATGGTTTTAGTCGGTTTAGAGAATGATGCACTTATGTTTTTTCAAAGGGAGTCGGCCTGGGCCGCTGCTGTTGCGGCGGCAGTCTTGGGGTCTTCTTCCCAGTATTTTTCTATCTCTTCGAGGGTGCGGCCTGTGGTTTCAGGCACGCAACGCCACATGATGAGCATATAAGGCACGCACATGGCGGCGAAGAGGAGGAATGTGCCCGCGCCACCCAGGCCTTCGAGGAGCCAGGGAGTGAGCTGCCCTACAAGGTAGGTGCCTATCCAGAGAGCAAGACCGGCGATAGACATGGCCACGGCGCGTATCTTGGTGGGATACATCTCGCTGAGGAGAACGAACACCACGGCGCATATAGAGCCTGCGCAGCACATTATATAGAAAAGGAAGAAGAACAGCAACCAAATGGATGAGAGGCCCATTGCACCGCCCCAGGTGAAGTAGGCGGCGATGAGCAGGAGCGAGACTATCATGCCGCTCACACCCCAGTATACAAGCTGCTTGCGTCCTACCTTATCAATAAGGAGCATTGCAGCCACTGTAGTAAGGGTGTTAACAGCGCCCACCATTACCTGATAGAAGAGTGAGTCGCTGCCCGAGAGACCGGCGTCCTCGAAAATTGTGGGACCGTAATATAGCACGGCGTTCACGCCCATAAACTGGCCGAGGATAGCAATTGCGGTGCCGATAAGCACGGCGCGGAGCAAACGGGGTTTGAGTATGAGGCGCCAATCGGCACTCTCCCCTGCCCCGCGTGCGAGCGAAGCCTCTACGGCAGCGGCCTCGGTGCGGGCGGCGGTGTCGGTGGTGAACACGCGTTTGAGTATGGTGCGACCGCGGGTGCCGCGGTTGTGGGCGAATAGCCAGCGGGGACTCTCGGGGATAAAGAATATTATTATGAAGAAGAGGAGCGCGGGCATTGTTTCCATGCCGAGCATGCCTCGCCAGGCCTCACTGACAAAGACGGTGCTCCACATGCTGCCGTCGGCAGTGGCGCCGAGCGAGTAGTTGAGGAGGCCGTAGTTCACGAGGTAGGCACCGAGAAAGCCCACAGTGATAGCGAGCTGATAGAGCGATACGAGGCGGCCGCGGTACTCGGCGGCCGCGAGCTCGGAGATGTAAAGTGGGCAGATGATAGACGCTACGCCGATACCGGCACCGCCCACTATACGCCAGAGCACAAGCTCATTGAATGAAGCCGAGAGGGCGCAGCCTATGGCCGAGGCGCTGAAGAGCACGGCCGAGATTACCATGGCGCGCTTGCGGCCGAGCATATCGCCGAGCATGCCGGCGACGGCCACGCCGCCAATAGAGCCCAGAAGGGCGCAGCCTACATACCAGCCCTGGCTCATTGCCGAGAGGCCGAACTGCTGCACCACCTGCGAGATAGTGCCCGAGATAACGGCGGTATCGTAGCCGTAGAGGAATCCTCCGAGAGCGGCCACGAAGGAGATGAAGAAGAGATAGCCTAAGTTGATGTCCTGTTTCATGGCATGGAGGGTTTAAGCGTCGGCGAGACCGAAGTATTCGCGGTAGCGGTTATAGAGATGACCGGCCTGGGCATAAGCCGACTGTGGGCTCATGAAGTGGCTGAACTCAAATGTTATGGCCTTGTCGTAACCGGCACGGCGGGCGGCTTCGAGTTTCAGGCGCAGTTTCTCGAATTTTATAGGGAAGAATTTAATGGGCATATCGCGGTCGAAGCTCTCGGCGTTAGTCCAGCACTGCATGCCGTAGCGGTCGGCCATGCGCTTGTTCACCTCGAAGAAAGCGTCGAGCTCGTCGTAGTCGATATGGCCGTCCTGGAAAGCGCAGGCATCTACGACATCGTGTATACCGTCGAAAATCTCGCTCCACTCGCGTTCGTGTTCGGCTACACTCACGGCGTCTTCCTTGGTGAGAGCGGCGCCTGCAGCGGCCACGGCCTTCTTGCCGTCGATCCACGGCGAAATAAAGGTGGGCAGACCGCCGGAAACATCTTTGCACTGCTTACCCATGGCGTGGAACGACTCGATAGCTCCCTTGGTGGCACGGCTTATCTCGCCGCTTATATACCAGCCGCCGAAGCTGGGGTGGTGCTGTCCGTAGCGCTCCCATACTTCGTCGATAACATACTTGTTATCTTCCACTTCCCAGCTCATGTCGCCGGTATCCCAGTAGCGACCCGAGTCATAGAGGCCAAACCAGAATTTCATGCCGTGCTTGTCGGCAAGGCGGAGATACATGTCGAGGAGGTCGATATGCGGGGTGTAGCAGCCGCGTTTCGCCGTGAGATAGGCCGAGGGGTAAGTGATGAACTTGCGGTAGCCGGAGCGAATCATAATCACGGTGTCGATACCCATGGCTTTCATGTGCGCGAAATCGGCGTCCCACTCTTTCTCGCCCCAGTTCTGGTGCGGGATGTCGTGCGAAATTTCGTCGAGGAAAGTGCCGGTGATAGGGAGCCCGGCACCACGCGGGGTCACGGTAGCGGCTGACGCCTCCGTAACGATTTGAGGAGCGGCGCTATCGCCGGCAAACACCTTTGGTATTGCGAGTGCCGACGCTCCGAGAGCCATTTTTTTCAGGAAACTGCGTCTGTTCTCCATTGTTTCATGATATATTTATAGATAATGTGTGTATGAGGAACGAGGTGTGCCCTGCCCTACTCAAGCATGTCCTCGAAGGCACGGCTGCGCGCAATGACGCAGGCGCCGAGGACTCCGGCGTCGGCACCGAGCTGAGAGAGGCATATCTTGGTGTCTTTGTTGACGAGGTTGAGCGAATAGCGGCGCATGGCCACGCGTATGGGCTGCAGGAGGTAGTCGCCGGTGTTGGCAAGCACACCTCCTATAATAACTGTGTCGGGGTTGAAAATATTGATCATGCCTGCGAGCCAGCGACCGAGCTGCTGCCCGATCTCCTCTATTAACTCGAGGCAGAGAAGGTCTTCGCGGGCCACGGCGTCGAGAATATCGTCGAGCGTAATGTCGCCGTTGGCACGGTAGCGGTCGGCGATGAGCGAGTTGGCACCGGCATCGAGGCGCTGGCACAGCTTGCGGTGGAGCGCGCTGCCCGAGGCCTCGGTCTCAAGGCAGCCTTTCTTGCCGCAGTGGCATATGACCTCGTTGTCGTAGGTAACCATATGGCCGAACTCGCCTGAGAAGCCCGAGTTGCCGTAGAACACCTTGCCGTCGAGTATAAGGCCGAGACCTATGCCCCAGCTCACATTGACGAAAACCACATTTCGGTCGTTGCGGTATGAGCCGCACACATATTCGCCGTAGGCCATGGCGCGGGTGTCGTTGTCGATGCACACGTGCACGCCGATTTTGCCTGTGAGGATGTCGGCCAGAGGTTGGTCCTGCACGTTGAAGTAGCTGTAACTATAGCCCGTGCGGGGATTGACACGCCCCGAGATGTTCACGTTGAGGCTCATTATGGCGCTGCGTGACACGGGCACAGTGTCGAGGAACTCGCATATGAGCCTGCAAAGCTCGTCGAGGCTCTCGGTGGTGTTCTCGCACACAAAGGGTATGTTGTCGGTTTTGGTAACGACACTTCCGCACAGGTCGAGCACCGCCATGCTCACGGTGCCGTTCTTGATGTCGACGCCTCCGAAATAGCACGCCTTGGGGTTGAGGCCGTAGAGAGCCGGGTGGCGGCCGCCGCTCATCTCAAGCTTGCCCTTGACCTTGATAATGTCGAGGGCAGCCATTTCTTCAAGGAACTTGTTAACAGTGGGAACACTGAGATTCAGCTTCTTGGCAAGATTGGCAATGGTATCGTGACCGTAGTTGAGATAGTGGAAGATGATACGCTTTGCCATGAGAGCATTCTTGCTCCCTTTTTCAATGCGGGTCATCAATGGCGTTTCCATGTGGCGGACGAGTTAGTTTTAGAGACGTTTGTGTGCTGGTTTATTAAGGCATGCAAAGATAAAAAGAATACGTTGAACCTCCAAACTTTTTTATAAAAATTTGGTAAGGAGGTTCAACTTTTGCAAAAAGTTTATTTGAAACGGTACTCTGCTCTACTCCACTACGAAAATCGAGAAGTTAACAGAGCCGTAGGCGCGGTGCTCGCGGAAGCCGGGCAAGGTCGAGAAATCGTGTTTTTTGTTATGCTCCACCACAACCACCGTGCCGCTCTTCACGAGCTTGGAGCCGAGGATTTTCGCGGGGATTTCGGCAAAGCCGGGCATATCGTAGGGAGGGTCGGCAAAAATGATGTCAACGGGCGCGGGAGCGGCGTCGATATATCGGAGGGCGTCGCCGCGCACGAGTGTGAAATTATCCACCCCCAGCTCACGGGCCACTTTCTCGATAAAGCGCTGCTGAGTGGCGGCTTTCTCCACAGCCGTCACCCTCTCGCACTCGCGGGAGAGAAACTCGAAGCTCACGGCGCCGGTGCCCGCGAAAAGGTCGAGCGCCACTGCGCCCTCGAAGTCGACGATATTCTCGAGCACGTTGAAGATGTTCTCGCGCGCGAAGTCGGTGGTAGGGCGCGCGGTGATATTGGTGGGCACATCGAAACGCCTGCGCCCGAATTTACCTCGTATTATTCGCATAAGGGAAGGATAACCAATGGGAAAGGAGCGTTGAAAGCCTCTCGGCCCGACCTAAGAGCCGCAGAGGGGAAGATAACGGGCATGACATAAGCTGCATAGCGCCTAAGCAAGGGCATTATGGCGTCGCGGGCGGCAGGATCGCCGCACACAAGAATCTCGTCGGTCACGGGGTCGAGCCCTGCGTACCTGAGGGTGGCCATAATGTAGTAGAGAGCGTCGTTATCGGCCGGGCAGGGATGGGTGACGGCTGCGGCGAGGCGGCCGTCAGCCCCGACGGCCACTATATCTACCTCACGGGCAGTGCCGTTGCCGTGAAAGTGGGCATATACCTTGCCGGTGTTGCCGAGCAGATTCTTGCGGCCGAAATAGCGCAGCAGGGGCGCCATGTGGCAGTGCATGCGGGGGTTGCGGAAGGTGCGCGCCAGAAAGTGCGCGAGGTCGGCGGGGAGGGTCCACACCAGCTTGGAGCCGAAATCGTCGGCGCTGTCGGTGCGCACCTCCGAGCGTGCCGGAGTACCGTCGGCATCAGATGTCAGGCGGCAATAATCGGCCACAGCGAGGGCAGTATCGGCGTCGGTGTCGGCGGGGACAAGGGTGTAGGCGCCCGTTCGCATCACGATATCGACTCCGGCGAAATCGCTCAGCAGCACGGGGGCGGCATATACAGCCTCTTCAAGCGCTTTGGCGGGGGCGAGGGTGGGGTCGAGGGGCAGCGAGAAGTTGCGGAGCGAGGAGTCTTCGACCGTCGACCATACGACAGCACGGAGCGCCCCCGCCTCGACCTGCAGTGCAAGTCGGCAGAGGCGCGGGCGCTCTATATTGGGTTGAGTGTTATCGGGCACTATTCGTCAGCAGCTTTAAGCATGGCTTCGAGAGCCACTTTTATGCCGTCGGCGTCTTTACCGCCGGCCTGTGCGAAACCGGGCTGGCCGCCGCCGCCGCCTTTGATGTTCTTGGCAGCCTCACGCACAATCTGCGAGGCATTGAGGCCGCGCTTGGTAACGTCGTCGGTGAGCATCACCGTGAGAAGGGGCTTGCGGGCCGTGTCGGTGGTAGCGGCAATGAACGCGGTGTTCTCGGGCGAGAGGGTGCGGATATTGAAGGCTATGGATTTCACCATGTCGGGGATGTTGGGGCCTGCGAGAACCACAAGCTTGATGCCCGAAGCGGTGGTGCGTGCTTTATCGAGAAGCTCCCGGGCGCTGTTGGCAACGCGCTCCTTGAGGTATTCCTCGGCCTGCTGGCGGAGTTCGGCGTTCTCTTCGATAGACTTGCGGATAGCGCCTATGAGGTCGGGGGCGTTGTTGAAGAAGCCTGCAATATCTTTCACCTTGCTCTCTATGCCATCGAGGAGCTCTTCGACAGCGGGGCCGGTGATAGCCTCGATACGGCGTATGCCTGCGGCGATGCTCGACTCCGAGAGGATGCGTATCATGCCTATATTGCCGGTGTTGGCTACGTGTGTACCGCCGCAGAGCTCAACAGAATCGCCATAGCGGATAACACGCACTTCGTCGCCGTATTTCTCGCCGAAGAGAGCCATGGCGCCCATTTCGCGGGCTTCGGCAATAGGCACACAGCGCTTTTCGTCGCGGGCCATAGCCTGACGCACGCGCTTGTTGGCAAGGTGCTCTACGGCCTTGAGCTCTTCGGGAGTGACTTTCTGGAAGTGCGAGAAGTCGAAACGGAGGAAGTCGGGCGATACAAATGAGCCTTTCTGCTCAACATGTGTGCCGAGCACCTCGCGGAGAGCCTGGTGGAGGAGGTGAGTGGCCGAGTGGTTGCGTGAGATAGCCTCGCGGTTCTCGACGTCGATAGCAGCGGTGAAGGTAGCGTTAAGGTTGGCGGGGAGCTCTTTCACGAGGTGTACGCCCACACCGTTCTCGCGCTTGGTGTCGAATATCTCGGTAACGGCACCGGTGGCATTGTCGGTGAGAGTGCCGCGGTCGCCCACCTGACCGCCCATTTCGGCGTAGAAAGGTGTGGCAGAGAGTATTATCTGATAGTACTCGCGGTTTTTCTGTTTTACATGGCGGTAGCGGAGTATGCGTGCTTCGGCAGTGGTGCTGTCGTAGCCCACAAATTCCTGCTCGCCGTCGTTTACAATCACCCAGTCGGCAGCTTCGACAGCGGCAGCCGAGCGGGCGCGCTCTTTCTGCGCTGCCATTTCGGCGTTGAAGCCCTCGATGTCGGCGGTCATGCTGTAGTCCTTGAGGATGAGCTCAGTAAGGTCGAGAGGGAAGCCGTAGGTGTCGTAGAGGGTAAATGCCTGCTTGCCCGAGATTTCGTTCTTGCCCTCGGCTTTGGCTGCTTTTACGGCGTCGTCGAGGAGGCGGATACCGTTCTCGAGTGTGCGGAGGAAGGCATCTTCCTCTTCTTTAATCACACGCATTATGAGGTCGCGGTTGGCGCCGAGCTCGGGGTATGCGTCGCCCATGTTCTCGATGAGGGTATCGACGAGGCGGTACATGAAGGCCTGCTTCTGCTCAAGGAATGTATAGGCGTAGCGCACGGCGCGGCGCAGGATACGGCGGATAACGTAGCCGGCCTTGGCGTTGGAGGGCAGCTGGTTGTCGGCGATAGAGAAGGCTATTGTGCGCACGTGGTCGGCGATAACACGCATTGCCACATCGACGTTGTGGTCTTTGCCGTATTCCTTGCCCGAGAGCGACGCAATCTTGCCGATGAGAGGAGTGAATACGTCGGTGTCGTAGTTCGAGGTCTTGCCCTGGAGAGCCATGCAGAGGCGCTCGAAGCCCATGCCGGTGTCGATAACCTTGGCGGGGAGGGGCTCGAGCGAGCCGTCGGCCTTGCGGTTATACTGCATGAACACGAGGTTCCATATTTCGATTACCTGGGGATGATCGTGGTTTACGAGCGATGCACCGGGTACGGCAGCACGCTCTTCATCGGAGCGGAGGTCGATGTGAATCTCCGAGCAAGGGCCGCAGGGGCCGGTATCGCCCATCTCCCAGAAGTTATCGTGTTTGTTGCCGTTGAGGATATGGTCGGCAGGGAGGTGTTTGCCCCATATTTCGGCGGCTTCGTTGTCACGCTCGAGGTTCTCGTCGGGAGCACCTTCGAAGACGGTAGCGTAGAGGCGTTCGGGGTTGAGGCCGAGCACACCAACGAGGTATTCCCATGCCATGTCGATAGCCTCGGCCTTGAAGTAGTCGCCGAACGACCAGTTGCCGAGCATCTCGAACATGGTGTGGTGGTATGTGTCAAGGCCTACTTCCTCGAGGTCGTTGTGCTTGCCGCTTACGCGGAGGCACTTCTGCGAGTCGGCCACGCGACGATATTTCGGGGTGGCTGTGCCGAGAATAATATCCTTGAACTGGTTCATGCCGGCATTGGTAAACATGAGCGTGGGGTCATCTTTGATTACCATAGGAGCCGACGGCACTATGTGGTGGTTTTTCGATTCAAAAAAGTCTTTGAACGATTGGCGTATTTCCTTTGCGGTGAGCATTGTATATGAGTTTTCGATTTTTTAAGCCGGGAAATTGGCGCAAAATTGCTATCTTTGCGCTTCAAGGTGCAAAATTACTCTTAATTCCGCACTTGTGCAAATAAGATGAGTCAGAAAGTATTCTACCGGTATAATGCAGCCAGCGAGCAGTACGAGCGCGTTTTCCCAGACAGACGCCGCCGTATAGCCGCTGCCGTGCGCCCCTATCTCACGGCGGTGCTCGTGGTGGGAGCACTGGCCCTGGCGCTGTACTACATGGTGGAGTCGCCCCGCGAGCGCATGCTCAGGCGCTCAAACGAACGCCTGCAGCAACGCCTTGAGCTGCTCAACCGCCGTGCCGACGGCGCCCTGGCGGTAATGGAGGATATTGCCGAGCGTGATAATAATTTCTACCGCGTGATGATGCAGGCCGAGCCTCTCTCGCCCGCACGCCGCTATGCAGGCCTGGAGCGACAGCGCAATTTCGACCGCCTCGACTCGCTGGCCGACAACGAGTTGCTATTCAACGTGACCTCGAAGCTCGACCGCCTCGACCAGATGCTCGTGACGCAGGTAAAGTCGTTTGATTTCCTTGCAGCCGAGGCCGCGGGGCAGAAAGAGCGCACGGCGCATATCCCTGCCATACAGCCCGTTCCCGAGAAATTCCTCCGCACCATGGCCTCGGGCTACGGCGCGCGTCGCGACCCCGTGTACGGCACAATGAAATTCCACGAGGGCATGGACTTCTCAGCCCCCATCGGCACCCCCGTCTACGCCACTGCCGACGGCACAGTTACACACTCGAAATGGCACTCGGGCTACGGTAACCTCATAGAGATAAACCACGGCTACAACTACACCACACGCTACGCCCACCTCTCCAAGCTCATAGCGCGCGAGGGGCAGGCCGTACACCGCGGTGACCTCATAGGCCTTGTGGGCAACACGGGTAAGTCGACCGGCCCGCACCTGCACTACGAGGTGCGCTACCGCGGGGCGCCACAGAACCCCGTGAACTACTATTACTACGACCTCACGCCCGAGGAGTATGACCAGATAATAAGCCTGGCCGAAAATGCCGGACACGTAATGGACTGATATGCAAGAGCAGGAACTTACCAAGAAATACTACCGCATTGGCGATGTGGCCGCTATCACGGGGCTGCCGCAGTCTACTATCCGCTTCTGGGAGAAGGAGTTCACAGAGCTGCGCCCTAAGCGAAATTCGGGAGGCACACGCTACTACACCCCCTCCGACATCGAGCAGCTCAACATCATCAAGTTCCTTATCAAAGACAAGGGTCTGACCCTCGACGGCGCCCGTGAGCACCTGCGCCGCAACCGCCGCGACCTCGACCGCAAACACCTCGTGGTGCAACGCCTCCGCACCATAAGACGGGCGCTGACCGAGATGCTCGAAGCTCTCGACCAGCGCCAACGCAAGTGAGTTAGGAGTTAGGAGTTAGGGGTTAGGGGTTGCGCTGAGGTTTGGTGTGAAAGATGAGGAGTTGGAGGTGTAGAGTGAGGGGTTATTATTCACTCCTAACCCCTAACCCCTAACCCCTAACAAAAAACTCCTAACCCCTAACTATCATGCCTCAGGAACGAAGGTATATGAACCTTCGGCCTCTACCTCGAAGCTGCCCGACATGGTCACGGGGTTGCAGTTGAATTCAAGTTCAAAATCGTCGGCAAAATCGAGCTCGCCGCTGAGGTCGGTAATGGGGAAGGCCGCGAAGGGGTCGTTGCCGATTTTAGGAGTGATAGCGTCGATGCTCCAGCGTGCCTTGGTGCCTGCGAAAGTGAAGGGGATATTTTCGAGCACGATGTCGAAGGCAGGCATGCCCGAAGCAAAGTTAGAGTTGCGCATGGTGATTTTGAGGCGACCGGTCTCGACGTTGAAATCGAGCTCATACACGGTCTGAACGCTCTTATACTCAGAGTTATCGGCAGTTGACTTCGATACCGTTGTGGCAAACATTGTCTGCGACGCGTACGACGACATCACATTGAAGCGGTTGTTTATAGTATATGAAAATACTATACCGGGGATATACTTATCGTTGGCAACGCGGTTTATAAGACGCATCTCGAAAGAACTGAACAGAGGCACATTGGCGAAGCCCGACATCTCGGGAGTGAGATTGCGGCCTTTGGCTACAATTATGGCGCCTTTTTCAATGGTCCAGGGTATATCTTTAATGGATATTGTGGGGTAAGCTGTGCCGTCGGGGGTGCGGAGGCCCGAGATAACGACATCGGCGGTGAGGTCGGTGTAGTTGAGGCGCAGCTGGTAGCCCACGCCGGTGTAAGTGGCCGAGGCCATTTGACTGATGTCTACCACATTGGCAAAGAGTGCCGGGAAGGCCTGCTCGGTAATTGTCTTGCCCGAGTCACTTGTCGATGTGCAACCGGCGCTAATCAGGAATATGATGCCTGCAAGGAGTGCTAATACTTTTTTCATTGTAGTGAGAGCTTGAATAGATATATTTCGGTACAAAATTACACATTTAATGCCAAACGTGCAATAGGGCCCGGAGCGGTGCGAACTTCAGGCCTGAAAATCAGCACTTATAGCGCATGTTTTAAACAATTATTTGCACAGCTCAATATTTATTATTAATTTTGCCTGCGAAAGTGTGATATACATGCAGTTAAATGCAACATGTTTTTTATAGATTGTAGATTATCAGAGGGCTCTGTCGCGAGATACAGCCCTTTTTTATTTCACAGACTTTCCCAGAATTTATCTTCGACACCGTTACAGTGATTTATGGCGCGCGAAAGCACGAACAGATAGTCGCTCAGGCGATTCACGTAGCGGCATAACGCGGGGTCAACGGCCACACCCTGTGCCGCGAGGCTTGCTATGCGGCGCTCGGCACGGCGCACCACAGTGCGCGCGATATTGGCTCTGGCAGCATCGGGGTGACCGCCTGGGAGCACAAAGCGGTTGTGGCGGGGCAGGGTAGAGTCGAGCTCGTCGATGTCGGCTTCAAGGGCAGCCACGGCGCTGTCGGGGAAAGGCGCGGGCTGCCACTTCGACTCTGCCTCGGTGGCGAGGGCGCAGCCGATGTCGAACATGCGGTTCATGGCTGCGGTGAGGGTGGCGTGCGCCTGCGCAGGGATATGCTGCGAGGCTTCGAGCAGGCCGAGCCACGAGTTGGCTTCGTCGATAGTACCATAGGCTTCGAGGCGCGCGCAATCTTTGGCTACGCGCGTGCCTCCCACGAGCGATGTTGTACCGGCGTCGCCGGTGCGGGTATATACGTTGCTTTTCATTATATGTTATGGTCTTATGGCAAGAGACATCTCATGCCACCAAATCAGGGCTTCCCGACGAAACTTGTTTAAGAGAGCATCTGTGCTTTTCTTTAAAAGTTCTTTTGGCGGCCTCAAATTTAGGGTTGGATTTGCTTGCAGGGAACGACTTGGCTACAATGCGGGCATGACGTTCGTTGATGCTATTATGCTTCAATTTTTTATTAGACATGCTGGCATCCAATTGCTTTAGCGCATGCTCGACATCGGTTCCTTTAAGCTCTATAAAAATAGCTTTCCAATTGTTGTTCTGTGGATTTTCTTCCTGTTTAGCAAGAACAAGATAATCGCACTTATTACCCTCCGATATAATATGGCCATCCACTTGATATGCCACGCATGTGCGACGGGCTCCAAACTTGAGGCGATATTCAGTGCGCTGCTCCTTCAAAGAAAGATTTTCACGGAGGCCCAATGGGAGTCGGGGTGCAAAGTCGTTGATAAGAACAGAATGTAGAGATTCAGCCATAAGTTACTGACAAATAATATCATTAAGTTTATCTATTCTATCTTCGACAAGTTCCGATACACCGTCAATATAGGTGCCATTGACCATGTAGATATCAGAGTCAATAGCATTTTCAACGGTTCCGTTCTCTGTAATATAGTAAGCGCCTATACTTCCTTTAGGCAATATATATTTTTCAGAGATGACATCAATGGTTTCAGCTTCATTGATTTCATAAGCTTCAGAGGCAGCCATCAGCACATTCAATGCCGAAAGTATATATGGGCTGTGTGTGGCGATAGAAATCATACTATGCCCCTCTTCTGATTTTTCGTTTGCCTGTTTAATAGCGGCAACCATATGATATAAAAGCTGCGCCTGAGATTCCGGAAAAAGATTCTGCTCCGGCTCTTCTATAAAGAATACCGCACCCTTATAGGTCAATAAGTTCTTTGCGACTCTGCTTTCAATAGAATCTTTATTAAAAGCGGAGTCTTCCTGTAAGAGGTCTGCCACTATATTCATCAAGTCGGTTTTGCTCAGATTTGCTTTAGAACCAACCATTTGAACAAGAGAGTTCACCATAACCTCCAACGGCAGAGCCGATTGCACTCCGCTTGAAGCATAAAATGGCGAAAATTCCTTTTGTTTATCAATCATACGCAAGACCTCGCCTTTATTTTTGTCGTAAAAATATTCAAGTTGAGGTGTTACAACTAATTGTAAGGCGTTTTCGCGTGTATATGTTTCTCTTATTTCATCCCACTCGAAGATGAAATTAAACAGAACATCGAAATCCTTTGGTCTATACCACGATTCGATATTCTTAATTGCTGAAATTAAGTTGCGCTCAGAAGGTATGAAACTGAGTTTTGCATTATATGGTGCAGCCCCGGGAATTGGCTCAATCTTAGCGTTAGACTTCAATCCGCCTTTGAACTCAATACAGTAAGCATCGCCAATATATTTAATCTCACTCTCTTGATTAAAAAACTTCGAATCGAACCTATAAAATTTAATCAGTTCCTGTATGAAACGGTAGTGATGTGTATAAGCATACTTTACCCCTCTCCCATTTCTTTGCTTGCCGATACAGAGAAGTTTCTCAATCCACCTGCAATGGCTCAATATTTTCAGCAGGGTACTTTTTCCGGTACTCTGCTTGCCAATGAATAAGTTGACGGTCTTTAAGTTTACAACTCCTGTATCCTTAAGGGGACCAATATTTTTGACGTGTATTGAGGCCATAAAATATAAAACTTGTTTCGGCAAAGTTACTCAAAAAATTCAAATACTCACTCATCTTCCGATAGCAAAACCGAGATTCACAAGCGAGCCGTATATAATTGAGAAAAGCAATGGGCTTTTGGCGCAAAAATAAGCAAAAAAAGCGCGCCGACCAAGAGGTGGCGCGCTTGATTATAGCTTGTTAAGATTACTTGCCGGTGCCGTTCTCCCACCATGTGCAGCTTACGGCGGTAAACTCTGCGGGTGCTGTCACCTCGTAGATTACGTCGTAGTAGTCGGTGGTAGTGCCGTTATAGGCGGCGAAAGTAATGGTGTAGAGCACTTCCACGCCGTCGAGGGGCTTGGCATCGGGGTTGAGGATAGCCAGGGCGGCGGGGAGGGTCTCGTAGACGAAACGGTTCTTTTCGAGCTCTACAATCTCGTCGTCGGTCATGGAGCCGTACTCAGCGGGGTACTGTGCACGTGCGGGCGAGGGACGGAGGTCGACGTTGCCCTGGTATGCCGAGGCGCCGGAATAGTACTCGTTGTTGCCGTAGGAGGTTACGTAGAAGAGACCACTCTTTATGTTGGTGTCGCCAAGAGGACGGCATATGTTCTCGAATACCCAGTCGACGATAGTCTGGTAGTAGAGCGAGCTCAGTGGCTGGCTCTTGCCTGCCTCAAGATAAATCTTGACGTTGGGGTTATAGAGCCACTTGCCGTTGTTGCGCACGAACTGCGAGGTTTCGGTCTCGACGTAGCTTGCGGGAGTCCACTTGCCGTCTTCACCGCAGATGTAGGCCGAGCAAACGTAGTTTGTTGCACCGCCCTTATACTGCTGCCAGTAGACGTATTTGGTATCGTCTACCACGCCGTAGGGGTACTTGAGGTCGAGCCAGCGGCTGAGGTATGGCTCTGCCACGCTGAGGTTGGCGTATTTCTGACCCATGTCGGTGTAGTCGGAGTTCTGCAAAACGGTGAAGCCTGTTGCGGGAGCCCACTCAGAGCCGTCGAAGTGGTAAACGGCGTTTACGGCGGTGTAGGGCACGTTAGCCTTGATGCGGGCGGGAGCCTTGGCAGCGCCGCTCACACCTGTAATCTTCAGGTTCTTCACTTCCCAAGTACCCGACTTGCCGTCTTCGCTCACATATTTGAAGCCGAGCTGAATTTTCTTGCCTGCGAAGGCGTCGAGCTTGATGTCGCCCGAGTTGCCGAAGGTCCAGCTGTCGTTGCCTGTGTATTCGGGGATAGTCACCTGCTTCCATGCGGCACCGCTCTCGCGGGCCCAGAGGGTGCAGTTGGCCTTTGCAAACTCGGCGTCGGGGAATTTATTCACCACGTGCTCAAAAGCGAGGGTTACGTCGGTGTAACCGGCGAGGTCGATTTCGGGCGAGATGAGCCACGACTCGGTAGCATAGCTTACGTTGTCTTTGAAAGCCGAGGCCTTGGCGCCGTAGTTGGCACCACCCCACGACCACACGAAGGTGAGGGCTTCGGGCATAATCACGTCGTCCATGGTGAAGGCTCCGAGGCTTTCGGTGAACGATTCAGCGAAAATCTCCACGGGACCTGCGGGCTGCACGGGCTGGTCGCCACCGAACACGGGTTCGGTCTGAGCCTCGTTGTAGGAAACGATGCAGTAGGTGCCTTTCTCTGTGTCGATGAAGTCGCCGAGGGCAACGGGCACGTAGTCGGCAGCGGGCATGAGGGGAGTGAAGGCGGTGATGTAGTCTTCGCCACCCCATACGTCGTCGCGGTAGAAATCTTCAGAGATAGTGTATTTCTGCACCTTGGCGGCCTCCACAAGTTCCTCGGGCTCAGCTACTGCCACCTGGTAGGTGACTTTCACCGACGAGCCGTCGGATAGGGTGTAGTAGGGGAAGTCGGTGCTTGCAAGGAAGGCGGGCACATACTCCGAAGCGGGAGCGGCGGCCGAGAAGCGGTGCAGAGTACCTACCTGAGCGAGGGCTTCGGAGCCTTCGTCACCTGCGAGAGCCTTGTTGGTGGCGTTAGAGGCTATTTTGGAGTACTCGTCGTCGGAGAGGGTATATTCGATTGCCTGCTGATTGGAGAAAGGCTGGTCGACAAATTCCTCAAATCCGTTGAGGTGGTTGTTCCAGGAGTTTTCGCCGCAGGAAGCCGCAGCGGCGCAGAGACCGGCGACAATGAATGTGCGGATATATATTGTTTTCATGTTGTATTACAGTCTCTTAGAATTTAACACGGAGTTTGAGCGAGTAAGTGCGGCCAAAGGAGTAGAACACACCGTAGAGGTTATCCCAGTTGGCGTCGACCGAAGCATTGCTGGTGGCGTCGACAACATAGTTGTAGTTGCAGAGGTTGTGCACGTTGCCGTAGAGGGTAGCCTCTACACCGCCAATGGGGAAGGTGTACGATGCGTTGAGGTCGAGGGTGTTGCCCCAGGGAATACGCCAGGGATTCGCGAGATTGATTTCTTTGTTGAAGTCGGGGGTGCTCAGCGAGTAGTCGGAGTAGTTGCGGGCAGCCACTTTCCAGTCGGCACCGATGCGGAAACCCTGGAAGGGTCGGAACGTGGCACCGAGGGCTGCTGTAGTCATTGCCGAGCCACCGACTTTCACGCCTTTCTGGTTGAGTATACCCCAGGCGTGGTCTTCGGCCATGATACCCGAGGCGATGTCGCCGGCGGAGTTCTTCAGCGGCTGGCCGAGCTGGTTGTAGTAATAACCCTTGGCGTTGCTGTCCCAGATATAGTCGCCGATAGAGAGCATACCGGTGATTTCGAGCCAGCGGTAGGGAGCGAACGTTGCATTGAGCTCGACACCCATATGGCGGGCGTTGACGCCGGTGAGATTGAGGGCGTAGCGGTCGCCCTGGTGGGGACCCGACTCGATAGAGCCGCCGCGTACGGCGGTCTTGTCGATCCACTTTGTGTAGTAGGCGTTTACAGTTGCCGAGAAGATGCGCGAGCGGAAGTTATAGCCTACTTCGGCTGAGAACACCTTTTCGTTTACTGGGTCGGGGTTGGTGGCGTTCGATACGTTGGAGGAAAGGAACACGCCCTGCGAGAAGAAGGGAGCGCGGCTGATGAAGCCGACGTTGCCGAATACGTTGTTGTGGCGGTCGATGTTGTAGTTAATACCGAATTTAGCCGTACCGCCAAGGAAGCAGTATACGCCGGTCTTGCCGTGCTCGGCATCGTAATAGAATCTGTCGTCACGCTGGTAGCCGGTGTTGCTGAGCGAGCCGGAGAGCACGAGGTTGAGCTTCTTGTCGAGGAGGTTAAGCTCGCCTTGCACGTAAGCGCCTTCCTGCTGGGTGTAGCCCACATAGTTGCGGTAAACAACATCGCCCACGGTGAGTTTCTCGTAAATCCAGTCGGGGTTGGCGGCGGCAGCGTTGTTATACGCCTTCACGTTTTTACGCGAGGAGTCGTCCATGTAGTAGTCGCCGTTGTAGAGATCCACGATTTCGTTCTTGTGGTAGCCCACGTAGTAGCGGAGGTCGATACCGGCGAGGAAGTTGAGTTTCTTGTCGAAGAAGCTGTTGGTATAGGTCGATACGAGGCCATACCACTTGTGCGAGTTGTTCTGCTTGGCCATCACCATGTTCGAGCCGGTGGTGGAGGCTTCGTTCATGAGCTGGATTTCGTCGTAGGCGAAAGTACCGTCGGCCTTGCGGAAGAGCGTCTCGGGCACACCGTGGTATGCGCCATACCAGCTTGAGTATGAAATCTGAGTTCCCTTGTAGGTACCGCGACCCTGGCCGCTGAGACCGCTACCGTTTGCAAACGAAACGTAGAGGGTGGTTGAGAGCGACGATTTATTGTCGATTTTCCAGATGTGTGCGAGCGAAATCTGAGGCTTGTGGTAGGTGTTGGTGTTTGAAGAGCGCACCTGACCGTCGAGGTCGTAGCCGAAAGTAGCATTATAGCGGTAGGGGCTCTCGCCGTTCATTTTCTCTTTGGCGTAGGTCTGATATTGGATAATGGAGAGACCGTCGCTGCTGCCGCGCTTGTTGTGGGTCTGCGGCGCTCCGAAAGCGGTGAGCGAGAGCTGGTGGCTGTCGTTGATGCGCTTCGATATGTTCACAAAATAGTTATACGATGTGAAGTCGGTACCCTGGATGTAGCCGTCGCCCCACTTGTGGGCTCCGAGCACAGTCACAGCCCAGCCGTTCTTCATAAGACCGGTCGACACTTTTACGCCCATGTCGTTGAGGCCGTCGTTACCGAAGCCGTACCATACCTTGCCGCCTTTCTCGGCATCGAGGCTTTCGGTGGTGATGTTGATAGTACCGCCGAGCGAGGGAGCCGAGAGGACGGCAGCTCCGAGGCCGCGCTGAGTCTGGATGTTTGAGGCAACGTCGCTGAGGCCGGCCCAGTTGCTCCAGTAGATGCCGCCCCACTCCATGTCGTTGACAGGAATACCGTTGACGAGGACAGCGACATTGGCGCTCTTGAAGCCGCGCATGTTGATTTTGGCATCACCGAAGCCACCGCCGTCTTTGGTAGCCCATACGCCGGGAGTGGTGTTGAGAATTTCGGGGAGCTCCTGAGTACCGAGTTTGACGTCGATCTCGGCCTTGCTCACCTGCGAGAGAGCAACGGGAGTCTGGCGTGTGCGAGCCAGCGATTGGGTTACCACCACGTCGTTGAGCATCTCGTTAGAGGGCTCAAGCTCGATTGTGCCCATGTTGGCACGGGCGGCAACCTCTTTGGTTTTATAGCCCACATAGCTAATTGTGAGAGACTTGGTGCCGTCGGGCACTTTTACGGTGAAGGCTCCGTCGATGTCGGTGGTTCCGAGGGCCTTACCGCCGGTTATCACGATGCCTGCGCCAATCACGGGCTCGCCTTCTTCATCGATGACCGTGCCGCGGCATGTAAAATCGGCTCCGTAGGCAAAGGTGAATACCTGGGCCAGACAGAGCAGCAGGGAAACAGTTAAGAGTCGTCTCATTGCAGTCAGTGTAATGATTGATAGAATTTTATGGGAAGGTAATTGCGTTCTTGAGAGAATAGCAAATACATGATTTGCACTGCTCTGCAAAGTTACGGTTTTATTTTCAATTATTCACAATTTTTATCCTAATTTTTTATTCTTTATCAGAAAGAGGCGGCATATAGGGCTTCCCGATGCCTCCGGGGCACATCTCGGGCGGGGAGCATACAGCAAAGGCGGCGCCGGCATTTTGAATTTGCCGACGCCGCCCTGCGGGTCTATGGGTATTTAAGGATTAGGCTTTGAACCCTTCTTCAAAGGGGTTGGGGATGCCACCGCCGTTCTTGGGGGCGTTTTTGGGCATCTTGCGCTGGATTTCGCCGAAAGTCTGCTCGTACTTTGCCACGTTGTCGCGGAGAGCGAAGAGGAGGTTCTTGGCGTTTTCGGGAGTCATTATAATGCGGCTCTGTACCTTAGCCTGGGGCATGTTGGGGGCTACAGAGATGAAGTCGAGGTAGAACTCATTGCCGCTGTGCGAGATAACGGCAAGGTTAGAGTAGTGGCCTGCAGCCACTTCGGGAGTAAGCTCAATTTTGAGCTCCTGCTGTTTGTTTTCCATTTTTATGCGTTAGGTTTGATTGTTGAACTTATTTTATCTATTGTTATCTGCTTCTTGCCTGAGTCGAGCGAGTAGTTGAGCTGCACGCCCTGGCAGGTAGAGCGGTTGAAGAGGTCGCTGAGCGAGTACGACATATAATATATGAGCTCGCGCGTCATGCCCATTGAAACCTCCGGCTCGAAGATGAAGTAGAGCTGGGGGTAAGCGTCGGTGAGTGTGGCCTCATCGACAACAATGCGACATACCTTGGGTGCGCGGTCGGTGCTGAACGAGAAGCCGAAGTTGAGGTATTGGCCTGAGCGCCAGGCTTCGGCACGCTGCACGTTGCGGCTGAAGAAGTTAGAGGTAGTGTCGGCGGCGGCAACGGGGAAAGCCCCGCCTTTACCGTAGGTCATGGCGGCGGCCACAATGCTGATTTCGGCGTTCTGGAACTGAGCCTCACCCTCGGTCTGGTAGCTGATGAGCACACGGTCGCCCACCTTTACGGCGTCTTTGTTCATGGCGGTTCCGGCACGGAGGGTGATGAGGGGCGAGTCGTTTTCTTTCTGGAAAGTGAAAACGGTGCTGTTGTCGCCCATTTGGCTTACTGTGACAATGTCGGTGTACACGGGCGACACGGGAGTATCGCTGTTGCTTGAGTTACACGCCGGAAGCACAAGTACAGCAGCGGCAATGAGGGCGGCTGCCGCGTTGCGGAAAAGTTTCATGAAGCTTAAATAATTGAGAGATTGTGATTGTTTTATGATTCCTTATAATTTGATTTCTTTTTCTTTAACGTCGACTATGCGGCCGTCGGCCATACGCACAACAACGTCGGAGTCGGCCGCAAGTCCCTCGTCGTGAGTCACGATAACGAAGGTTACGCCGTCTAAGGATTAGGCTTTGAACCCTTCTTCAAAGGGGTTGGGGATGCCACCGCCGTTCTTGGGGGCGTTTTTGGGCATCTTGCGCTGGATTTCGCCGAAAGTCTGCTCGTACTTTGCCACGTTGTCGCGGAGAGCGAAGAGGAGGTTCTTGGCGTTTTCGGGAGTCATTATAATGCGGCTCTGTACCTTAGCCTGGGGCATGTTGGGGGCTACAGAGATGAAGTCGAGGTAGAACTCATTGCCGCTGTGCGAGATAACGGCAAGGTTAGAGTAGTGGCCTGCAGCCACTTCGGGAGTAAGCTCAATTTTGAGCTCCTGCTGTTTGTTTTCCATTTTTATGCGTTAGGTTTGATTGTTGAACTTATTTTATCTATTGTTATCTGCTTCTTGCCTGAGTCGAGCGAGTAGTTGAGCTGCACGCCCTGGCAGGTAGAGCGGTTGAAGAGGTCGCTGAGCGAGTACGACATATAATATATGAGCTCGCGCGTCATGCCCATTGAAACCTCCGGCTCGAAGATGAAGTAGAGCTGGGGGTAAGCGTCGGTGAGTGTGGCCTCATCGACAACAATGCGACATACCTTGGGTGCGCGGTCGGTGCTGAACGAGAAGCCGAAGTTGAGGTATTGGCCTGAGCGCCAGGCTTCGGCACGCTGCACGTTGCGGCTGAAGAAGTTAGAGGTAGTGTCGGCGGCGGCAACGGGGAAAGCCCCGCCTTTACCGTAGGTCATGGCGGCGGCCACAATGCTGATTTCGGCGTTCTGGAACTGAGCCTCACCCTCGGTCTGGTAGCTGATGAGCACACGGTCGCCCACCTTTACGGCGTCTTTGTTCATGGCGGTTCCGGCACGGAGGGTGATGAGGGGCGAGTCGTTTTCTTTCTGGAAAGTGAAAACGGTGCTGTTGTCGCCCATTTGGCTTACTGTGACAATGTCGGTGTACACGGGCGACACGGGAGTATCGCTGTTGCTTGAGTTACACGCCGGAAGCACAAGTACAGCAGCGGCAATGAGGGCGGCTGCCGCGTTGCGGAAAAGTTTCATGAAGCTTAAATAATTGAGAGATTGTGATTGTTTTATGATTCCTTATAATTTGATTTCTTTTTCTTTAACGTCGACTATGCGGCCGTCGGCCATACGCACAACAACGTCGGAGTCGGCCGCAAGTCCCTCGTCGTGAGTCACGATAACGAAGGTTACGCCGTCGCTGTCGCGGAGGTCGAAGAAGAGGCGGTGGAGCTCGGCACGGTTATGCGAGTCGAGGCTCCCCGAGGGCTCGTCGGCAAACACCACCTTGGGCTTGTTGATTAGCGCACGCGCAACGGCGGCACGCTGGCACTCGCCGCCCGAAAGCTCGGAGGGGTGGTGGCTGTCGCGGCCTTCGAGGCCAAGCCGCTTCAGCAATTCAGAGGCCGCGGCATAGGCCTTGGCAGGCCGCTCACCCGCTATAAGAGCAGGCATGGCCACGTTCTCAACGAGGGTAAACTCGGGCAGAAGGCGGTGGAACTGGAACACAAAGCCGATGTTGGTGTTGCGGAACTGCGACAGCCGTCGGTCGGGCAGGGTAGTGACGTCGGCACCGTCGTAGAGCACAGAACCGCTGTCGGGGCTCATGAGTGTGCCTAATACCTGCAGCAAAGTGCTCTTTCCGGCGCCCGATGGGCCCACTATGGTGGTTACGAGGCCGGGGCGCACACAGAGGTCGATGCCCTTGAGGACTTCAAGAGCACCGAACGACTTGTGTATATTCTTTGCTTCGAGCATGTTGAGGCACAATTATCAGCAACCACCGCAGCAACCGCCGCCACCCGAGCAGCCGCCTTCGTGGCTCTCGCCGCCGCAGCATCCGCCGCCACAGCCGCAACCCGATGCGGGTTCGAGCTCCTCTGGGGTAGGCTGGCGCACGGTGAGCACCTCGCCCACGTAGTGCACGCGGTCTTTGGCAAGGGGGTGGTTAAGGTCGAGGACAACGGCATCGGGGGTCAGACGCACTACGGTGCCGTCGATGCGGTATCCGTCGGGAGTCATGAGGGGTATGAGAGCACCGGGGGTGAACATCTCCTCCTTGAACTGGCCGTCGACTGTCATACGGTCGCGGGGAATTGTGTAGATTTCTTCTTCGGTATAGGGGCCGAAAGCCTTCTCGGGCTCAGCGTAGAAGTCGAATTTCTCGCCGGCCTTCTTGCCGAGGAGGTTTTCGTCGAGAGCCTCCACGAAGCCGAGGGTCATGCCGCAGATAGCGCGGTCGGGCTCGTCGGCGCCAACCTCATGCACGAGGTCCTCGGTGCCGTCGGCATTGACGCGGAAGAGCTTATATGCTATTTCAAAATATTGTCCCGGTTTGATTTCCATAATATTGTAAGTGTGTGATTATTCTTTATACTTTAAACTTTTGACTCTTGCCGTTTGACTTATCAATTGATTTGGAGTCTTTCGCCGGCATCGTCGACAATCGAGCGGAAGTAGCGCTCGTTATAACCGCCGAACACAGGCTGCACGGGCATGCCCTCGGGGCTGCGCTCAAAGGCGCCGTTGCTTTCCTTCTTGATATTACCGTCGAGATATTTAACAAGGAGGTAGTCGCCGAGGCGGTGGTAGTCGGCAGTCGTTTTCTCGGCCCAATGGTTGGTCATGGTGTTGAGTATTTGGCGTGCGCCTTCGTAGTCGACACCTTCGAGAGTCTTTCCGAGGGCGGCGACATCGGTCTCCATTTCGTTCTCGAGCCCGCTCTGCACGCGGCGGATATCGGGAATCATCTGAGAATAGCGGTTATATGCCTGGTTGGCAACATAGTTGTTCACCCAGAACATCGAGTCCCACGAAAGGGTGAGGAGGTCGGCGGTCTTCTCATCGAGCGAGCGGGGGATAGCGGTATTCGAGTTGAATACAGGCACATACACGCAGGTATTGGCATCGTCGACGCCGAACCAAAGGATACCCTTAGCGGCATCGTGGCGCTTAGCGTTCATATCGGAAACGAAAGAGAAGCCGGTCTGCTGGGTGGCAATGGCGCGCTCGTGGGTATACTCGTTGCCGTCGACCTTGTAGGTCATCGGGCGCCAGCGGTAGGGCGAGTCGAAGGGGCCGGCGCCTATATCCTGCGTCATGTCGAGAGGTGTGCCCTCGAAGTGGTCGCGCATCATCCATTTGAGGTCGTTGGCGGTGAGCTTGCGGTCGGGCTTGACCCACAGGGGGAAAGCCTCGCCCTCGGCTTTCATAATCCAAGGGAGCCAGGCGTCCATGGTGCCTTTGGGGGTGAAGCGGTTGAAGTAGCTCCACACGCGGGCGTCGCATCCGCGCACGGCACCTATATCGGTTACCGCATATGCACGCGAGAAGTCGAAATCCTCGTCCTTGCCGTCGAAGTAGCCCTTGCTGCGGGCAAACGAGATTACATCGGGCGAATAGAGGGTCTCGGGGTCGTTGAGGGGGAATTTGTGTATGCGGGCGTGGTTGGCATGGCCGGCGATGTAGCCGTCGGGCACACGTCGGGCAACCCACACGGCGCCTTTGTCGTCCTTGCCCTTGCCTATGAGCTCCATAATCCACACTTCATTGGGGTCGGCGATGGAGAACGATTCGCCTGACGAAGCATAACCATGGTCGCGCACGAGGCCGGTCATCACGTCGATAGCCTCACGGGCGGTGCGGGCGCGCTGCAGAGTGATATAAATAAGGGAGCCGTAGTCCACGAGACCCGAGCCTTCGAGCTCCTCGCGGCCACCCCATGTGCTCTCGGCAATGGTGAGGCCGTGCTCGTTCATATTGCCTACGGTGGCGTAGGTGTGCGGCAGTTCGGGAATCTCGCCCAGGTGCTTGCCGGTATCCCACTCCACAACGGGGCGCATGGCACCTGCGGCATGGTCGGCGGCAGGTTGCTGGTAAAGAGCGCCGTAGAGAGTATGGCTGTCGGCAGCGTAGGTAACCATGGAGCTCCCCTCGGCGGTGGCGCCGGGAGTGGCTACGAGGCTGGTGCAAGCCAGGGCGTCGGTGCCGCCCACGAGCGCGGCGGCTGCCGCAAACATCGCAAGTATTCTGTTCATATCGGTATATTGGCGTTATTATCTTGCAAAGATAGCTAAATTTTAATTCACCGCAAGTGCGCAGGCAGAGCCCTGCTCCACATTTATATTTAAAAAGTGAGCAAAGATGTTAAAACCTGCATGTGCCATATGTAAAGGAGAGTGCCGCCGCAGGGCATATTGCGAGAAATGAAATATTTTTTTAACTTTGCAGCGCGTTCAAGGCGAAAGCCACCGCGTATCAATCACACCAAGCCCAAATGGACTATAGTTTATTAGACTTCTTATGCTTGCTCGGTGCCGTAGGATTGTTCCTTTACGGCATGAAAGTTATGAGCGAGGGCCTTCAGAAGGCCGCGGGTGACCGACTCCGCAACATTCTGTCGGCGATGACCCGCAACCGTTTTGCCGGACTTCTCACCGGCTGTATCATAACCGCCCTGATTCAAAGTTCCTCGGCCTCGACCGTAATGGTTGTGAGCTTTGTGAACGCCGGCCTGATGTCGCTGGCACAATCCATGGCAGTAATCATGGGTGCCAATGTGGGTACTACCTTCACCGCCTGGATCATAGCCCTCTTCGGTTTCAAAGTCAACATCTCAACTTTCGTGCTGCCTCTCGTGGGCGTCGCCGTGGTGCTGCTGCTCATGAACAAGAGCAAGAGCAAGAGTATAGGCGAGTTCCTCATAGGCTTCTCGTTCCTCTTCATGGGTCTCGACATGATCAGCGCATATGTGCCTGACCTGCAGAGCAATCCCGAGATGTTTGCCGTACTCCGCGGCTATGCTTCAATGGGCATAAAGTCGATACTGATTTTCGCGCTCGTAGGCGTGATACTCACAATGGTAATACAGTCGTCGGCCGCGACTTTCGCCATAACATTGATTATGTGCTCGAAAGGCTGGATAACCTTCGACCTTGCCTGCGCCCTGGTGTTAGGCAGCAATATCGGTACGACAATCACCCCTATCCTTGCCTCGCTCAGCGGTAACGTGGCCGCCAAGCGTGCTTCCATGGGTCACCTGCTGTTCAACCTTTTAGGTACGATTTGGTGCCTGTGCGTGTTTGTGCCCTTCGCCGAGTTCAACGCATGGCTCACGGAGGCCATCGGCCAGGGCGACCCCAACGCCCTCTACAACTACGTGGCCAACATAGAGCAGACGCAGCCCGAAATCTACAACCACCTCTTCGACAACTCATTACCCGCCGGGCATGAGGTGCTCCGCAACATTGCCATGATGCAGATGAGCGTGTCGTTCGGCCTCTCGATATTCCACACCACCTTCAACCTCGTGAACGTGACCATAATGATTTGGCTCACCAACGTTTATGTGAAGATTGTAGAGTGGCTCGTGCCCTCGAAGAACCGCGACGACGAGGAGTTCACCCTCAAGTTCATCTCCGGCGGTCTTATGAACGCTGCCGAGCTCAACATTGCCCAGGCCGAAAAAGAAATCGCAGTATACGCCGAGCGCGTTGGACGCATGATAGATATGGCGCAGACCCTCATCCACACCAAGGAGAAGAGCGAGGAGTACAACACCTTGCTCTCACGCGTGGAGAAATACGAGGATATTTCCGACCGCATGGAGCTCGAGATAGCCCACTACCTCAACCGATGCGCCGAGGGCCGACTCTCAAACGAAGGCAAGCTGCGCATTGCCGCAATGCTCAACATTATCAGCGAGATAGAGAGCATTGCCGACAGCTGCCTCGGCATAGGCAAGATTCTCAACCGCAAGATTCAGAGCGGTGCCGAGTTCAACGAGGAAATCTACAAGAACATCGACGCAATGTATGTCTACGTAAAAGACGCAATGGCTATGATGATAGCGCAGCTTGAGGATATCGAGAACGTGAGCGGCAAGTCGCTCGTCGACTCCTACAACAAGGAACGCGAAATCAACAACTACCGCAACCAGCTCCGCAGCGGCAACGTTGAGAACATCAACGCCAAGCACTACGAGTACCAGGCAGGCATCTACTACATGGATATTATCGGCGACCTTGAGAAGACAGGCGACTATATTATCAATGTCGTAGACACACTCCGCGACAATTTCCGCAAGCATACAGCTTAAAAATACGCCCTGCAAAGCCTGCTTCTTTAAATTTTAAAAACAATAAAGACACAATTCGGTTACTGAGTGCAAATTTCTAATTCAAATTTTGTTATTTTGCACTCGTAAACCAATCAAACATATGTCTTCTACACCCTCTCTGGGTCACATACTCGTGGTCGACGACGACCCGAACATAACCGAGCTCCTGAGCGTGAATCTCAGGAGCGAAGGCTATTCTGTATTTGTGGAAGACACCGCGGAGACTGTAGACCGCGGCGAGCAGGACACCACACGCCTCGTGATTGTCGACGCCATGAAGCAGCCTTACAGCGGCATGGACCTCATCTTCGATTTCAAAGATGACCCCCGCACCGAGCACATAGGCATTATTCTTTACTCCAGTATCAAGAGCGAGCGCATGGTAATCGACGCCCTCGACGCCGGCGCGGATGACTATATCGTCAAGCCTTTCTCGCTCCGCGAGATGATAGCCCGCGTGAAATCGGTGCTCAGGCGCCACGCAGGGCGCCCGGCAGCCCGCAACCTCATCACCCTGCGTGAACTCACACTCGACCCCGCAAGCCAGCTGGTGAAAATCGACGGAACTCCGCTCACTCTCACAAACAAAGAATACGCAATACTGCTCCTGCTGCTCAAGAACGTAGACAACTACGTGCCGCGCGTCGAGATTTTCCGCAAAGTGTGGAACGAAGACCCCGCAGGAGCCAACGAACGCATCGTGGATACAAACATCTCGCGCCTGCGTAAGAAACTCGGAGATATGGGTAATAACATAGTGAACCGCTCAGGCCACGGATACATGATAAGCTGAGAGCCGCACGCCTTTTCTCCATTTTTACTCACCTAAATATAACAGCCTTGGATATAGACCCCTTGCCGGCAAACGAGCCCGTAAATTTCATACTTGCCAACATCCTGCCCGCCGCTGCGCAACTTAACATACCCGACTTCGGCACACCTCAGATTGCCGCTTTGGCCGCAGCACTCGTATGCCTGCTCATCTCCGGATTTGTGAGCGGCAGCGAAATGGCATTCTTCTCCCTTACCCCCGCTCAATGCGAGGAGCTCGACGACACCCCCAAAGGCCCCGGAATACGCCGGATGCTCGCCGACCCTCAGCGCCTGTTGGCTACGATTCTCATTGCCAACAACCTGGTGAACGTAACCATTGTAGTGTTGTGTAACTTCGCCTTAGGCCCCGTTTTCGCGGGCATGAGCGCGGTGTGGAGCTTCGTGCTGCAGACGGTTCTTCTCACCTTCCTTATCCTGCTCTTCGGCGAAATCATACCCAAACTTTACGCCAACAACAACAACGCCGCGTGGGCGCGCTTCGCGCTCTCGCCACTCACGGCTATCTACCGCGTGCTCAGCCCAATATCGGCGCTGCTGGTGAAGTCGGGCGGACTAGTGCGCAAAGTTGTCACCAAAGAGGCTGTCGACATCACCCCCTCCGACCTCAGCCGCGCCCTTGAGATTACCGAAGGCACCACGGGCGACGACAAGGAAATGCTCGAGGGAATCCTCAAATTCGGCGATACCACAGCCTCCGAAATCATGACTCCGCGCGTTGAGCTCACCGACCTCAACATGAATTTCTCTTTCGAGCGAGTTATGGAGATTGTGCTCGAAAGCGGATACTCGCGCATGCCTGCTTACGAAGATAACCAGGATAATATCAAGGGAATACTCTACTCGCGCGACCTGCTGCCATATATTGGCAAGACTCCAGGCGACGACTTCGCCTGGCAGAAACTGCTGCGCCCGGCCTACTTCGTGCCCGAATCGAGGCAGATCGACGACCTCCTCGAAGACTTCCGCAAGCTCAAGATCCACATGGCGGTGGTTGTCGACGAGTTCGGTGGCACCCAAGGCGTGGTTACGCTCGAAGACGTGCTCGAGGAGATTGTAGGCGACATCGACGACGAATACGATGAGCCCGACACAACTTTCAAACGTCTGCGCGACGACACCTACGTGTTTGAAGGCCGCACGCCGCTCACCGACTTTTTCCGCATCACCGACCTCGACCCCGATGATTACGAAGAGGTTACGCAGGACGTCGAAACCCTCGCAGGTATGCTACTGGCTATCAAAGGCGACTTCCCCAAAGACAAGGAGCCGCTCGTATATGGCCGTTGCCGCTTCCTGATTCTCGATATCAGCGACCACCGCATTACCGAGGTCAGGGTTAAGGTCATGCCCGAAATCCAGGACGAATGAAGGCTCTCGCGCTTGCCTCTGCCGCTCTGATGCTATTGGCCGCCTGCGGGCAACCCTCGCGACACGATGCTCCTGTGGCGCGCCGCTACGCATATCCGCGCGTGGAGCTCCCCGACAGCGCACGACAAGTGATTGCTGTCGACGGCCTCGGTATTGCTCTCAGCACCTCGGCAAAGGCCTCACAGCCGCGCCACGACTGGCTCACGGCACGTTACCCCTCGTTAGGCGCCACGCTGCACCTCTCGGTAAGCCGCTTCGGCAGCGACGACGCACTTGCCTCAGCCATAGCCAACCGTCGCCAGCGCATAGCCCTCAACACCGGAGGCGCACGCCCGCGCACCGATAATTTCAACACTCCCTGCGGGTGGCTCTGTGAGCGCGTCACAGCCCCCGAGGGTTCGGCCACGCCCGTGCAGCTTCTCGCCATCGGCCCCGGCCGCACACTTGTGAGCGCAGCCTTCGCCCTCGACGGAGCCACGGCACCCGCCGACTCTCTCCGCCCCATTGTAGAGGCGCTCGACACCGAAGCCATGCACATTGCCGACAGTCTCAGATGATGCCGCCCTTCAAAATATATTACCGCGCTATTGAGCCGGAAGGCGGCAGCCGCGCAGCGCGCGAGGAGGCCGCCGTGGCCGCTATGGTGGCCAAGGCTTTCGGCCCCGGTGCGCGGCGCGTGCACGACGCCTTGGGCGCGCCCTATATTCTCAAAGCCGACGGCAGTAGGTTAGGGGAGTGCATATCCATCTCACATTCACGCCGCACCGCCGCCCTGGCGGTGTGCGCCGCCACCATAGGCATCGACATAGAAGAAGAGCGCTCACAGCTGAGCCGCGTGGCTCCGAGAGTGCTCTCCGACGATGAGTTTAAAGTATATTCACAGCAGCCTCACGGACTGCTGCGTGCGTGGACGCTGAAAGAAGCGCTGTTTAAGGCCTCCCGCGCGCGCTGTGGCGGCGAAATCGACTTCACCCGACAACTACACTTACCCCTCGGCAAAGAGGCTGAGGCTCGCGTTTTCGGGGCTGACGGACGGTTGGTGGGCAAATATTCGATTCTCACAGAGCTTCGGCCCGACGGGCAGATGCTCGCTGTGGCTATTTGTCGAGACGACGACGCACGTAGTCGATAACGAAATCGGCGAGCTCGTCGAGCGGCAACAGCGACGAATCAAGGCAGAGGTCGTAGCTGTCGGCGCGGCCCCAGCGCTTATCGGTATAGAAGTTGTAGAAATTGGCACGCAGTTTATTGGTGCGCTCGGCAAGAGCCATGGCCTGAGCCTCGGTGGTGCTCTCCATGCGCTCTACAATGCGGCGTGCGCAGTCGGCCTTGGGGGCATGCACAAAGATATTCACAACATTTGGCACGTCGCGCAGAATATAGTCGGCGCTGCGGCCAACAATCACGCAAGGCTCGGTTCCGGCAAGCTCATGGATAAAATCGCATTGGGCCTTGTATATGCCGTCGGAGGCACAACCGTTATCGCCTAACCACGACATGGGGTAGAAACCCATTGAGAAGGGTATCACGCCCCCCATAATCTGCGGTGCGCGCTCGTCGTTTTTCTCCAGGTACTCGAGGTTGTATCCGGCTTTTTCGGCAGCTTTCACAAGGAGTTTCTTATCGTAGAAACCGATGCCTAATTTATCGGCGATGAGCTTGCCTAAGGCGCGGCCGCCGCTGCCGAAGCTGCGGCCTATGGTAATAACGTAGTTTTCAGGTAACATCAAGAGAGGGGTTAAATATGGCCGCCACGGTCGTGACGGCCATATGGATTAATTACGCTTCGGTTTTCTTGGCCTTACGGGGCTTTGCAGCCTTCTTTGGGGCTGCTTCGCCTTCGGCTTTGGGCGCAGCCTTGCGGGGCGCTCTCTTGGCCTTGGGCTTTGCCTCGGGGGCAGCTTCGGGCTCGGGCTGCTCGCGCTTCTTGTGCTCGATATTATACTGCTCGACGCTCTTGCGCATAGAAGCAAGCTCCTTGTTGAGCTCCTCGATTTCGGCACCCTGGTTGCGGATAGTGGTGAGGAGGGCGTTGAGCTCCTCGTTGCCTACCTGCGAGGGGAATTCCTCTTCTACACGCATCAGGAAGTCGGCGAGCACGTTCATGTAGTTTGTGAAAGCCTGGTAAGGGGTTTCGTAGGGGCTGAACGCTGCCGGATTTTTGGTGTTCATGTAGTAGAAGTGGTCGCAGGCCTGGAGGTACTGCCAGTCGCGCTTGAGGCTGCGGTTGTCGCACTCAAGGATGCGCTCGGCCTGCGAGAAGAGCTTGTCGAAAGCCTCGTTCTGCATGCGGTTGCCGAGCCACACCGATGTATCGCGCTCCTCGCCGGCGCTCGATATGGGGTGGAGCACCGAGAGCTCGTCAACGGCCTTGATTTTGGCCGCGGCCTCGCTCGGAGTGATAAACTCTATGCCGCGTTCGGCAGCGAAGCGGGGGAGTGCCTCAAGGAACTGGAAGATGCCGGTGGTAGCGGGGTGCCGGTCGCCGAAAGTCTCCATATTGAGGAAGATGTTGATGAGCTGCTCCTCGGGGGGAGTCGATGCAATCCAGTCGATATATTTATCGGCAGTGAGGGGGAATTCGGCCCACGAGGTATCGTCGAAACGGAGAGCGATGTCGTCGCTGAGCTTGGCGTTGCGGAGCAGGAGTTTGAGCTTCGGAGCCGAGGCTGCGGAGTAGATGTAGTTGGGCGATTTCCAACCGAGGATGTGCTTGGCACCCTCGGTTATCACAGCCTTGAAGCCCATGTCGACGAGCTGCGGGGCGAGGTCGTCGAAGTAGATGAGCTCGGTGTTGCGTATAACTTTGGGCTTGATGCCAAAGCGGCTGTGGAGTATGCTCGAGGTCTCGGCCACCTGCTGGGCGAATACTTCGGGGTCGCGCAACGACGAGAGTCCGTAGGAGAAGGGCTGTGCCACAAACTCCACGCAGCCCGTGTCGACGAGCTTCTTGAAGAGGTCCAGGAGCTCGGGTACATAGTGCTCGAACTGCTCGAAGGCAGAGCCCGAAACGGCTATGGAGCATTTGAACTTGCCCTGACCGGCCTCGATCATGCGCAGGAGGGTCTGGCATGCGGGGATATAGGAGTTATGTGCCACACGGGTCACGATGTCGTCGTTGAGGAAATCATCGAAGTACCAGTGATCCTTGCCGATGTCGAAGAAGCGGTAGCGTTTGAGGCGGAACGGCTGATGTATCTCGAAATTGAAACAGATTGCTTTCATTGTTTTTGATTTAAAATTATCGGCCCAGGACCTTGTTATAGATGTCGATTACTTTCTGCCCGGCTTTGTCCCAGGTAATCTGTGCAACCTCGGCGAGGCCGTCCTCGCGGAGCTGTTTGTAAAGGGCAGGGTAGGAGATTATAGCATGGATTGCGTCGGCCATGGCGTCGATATCCCAGTAGTCGGTCTTGATTACGTTTGTGAGGATTTCGGCGCAGCCGCTCTGCTTCGATATTATCGACGGAACGCCCATCTGCATGGCCTCGAGAGGCGAGATGCCGAAAGGCTCGGAGACGGAAGGCATGATGTAGACGTCGCTCGCCTTGAGCATCTCATACACCTGGCGCCCTTTCTGGAAACCGGGGAAATGGAAGCGGTCGGCGATGCCGCGCTCGGCGGCAAGGCGTATCATCTTGTCCATCATATCGCCCGAACCGGCCATTACGAAGCGAACGTTCGAGCAGTTGCGGAGCACTTTTGCAGCGGCTTCCACGAAGTATTCGGGGCCTTTCTGCATGGTGATTCGGCCGAGGAACGTCACAACTTTTTCTTTGGTGTTGCGGGGCATCTCTATGTCGAGCAGGTCCTGACTCAGGGGCACCACGGCATTGTGTACGGTGGTAACCTTGGCGGGGTCAATGCCATAGTGGTCGATAACGGTCTGGCGCGTGAGGTTGCTCACGGTTATGATATGGTCGGCGTGGGTCATGCCGTCGCGCTCTATGCCGTAGACGGTGGGGTTGGGTTTGCCGCGCGAGCGGTCGTACTCCGTGGCATGCACATGCACCACTAAGGGCTTGCCCGTTACCTGCTTGGCGTGAATACCTGCAGGGTAGGTTAGCCAGTCGTGGCTGTGGATTATGTCGAAGTCAATAGTGCGCGCTATCACACCTGCGGTGATAGAGTAATTGTTGATTTCCTCAAGGAGGTTATCGGGGTATTTGCCGGAGAACTCAATGCAACCGAGGTCGTTGGTGCGGAGGTAGTTGAAATCGGCGTAGATGTGGTCGCGGAGCCTGAAATAAAGGTCGGGGTCCATAACCTTACCGATGCGGGCGTCAACATAGTCGCGGTTGACATCGCGCCATGCCACGGGCACCTGCGAGGTGCCTATGATACGTGCAAAGCTTCGGTCTTCATCGCCGAAAGGCTTGGGAATGACAAAGGTAATATCCATGTCGCCGCACTCCCACATGCCGCGCGTCAGGCCGTAGCTTGCCGTGCCGAGACCGCCGAGGATGTGAGGGGGAAATTCCCAACCGAACATTAATGCTTTCATAAGGTGTTGATTAAGATATTGAGTATTGGGAACTTACATTTGTGCATCGAGGCGTTTGAGAGCGCGGTAGGTGCGGAGTACCTCGGCCACGTTGGTGGCGTGCGACACGGCGCCGCGGCCGATGTAGGGCGGATTGCCGTCGTAGAGTTGCGAGAGCGAGCCTATGCAGCCCTGCGTCATCTCGTCTTCAAAGCCGATAAGCATGCGGTCGATATAGCCTACGCCGCTCATGCCGAACACGCGGAGGTAGGCATCAGCGTAAAAACCTATGAGCCAGGGGCGTGCGGGGCCGTTATGCATTGCAAACTCGCGTTCGTCGGGGCTGCCGAGATAGTTGGGACGGTAGCCGTAGCTCTTGGGCGAAAGCGTACGTAAGCCCTTGGGTGTCAACAACTCGCGTGTAACAACATCGAGCACGCTCTTGCGCTGGCGACGGTCGAGGGGTGAGTAGTCGAGACCGATTGCGATAGCCATATTGGGGCGCACAGAAGGCTCGGCGAAGGTGCCGTCGACAAAGTCGTAGAGGTATCCGCTCTCGTTGAGGAAGGTGTCGATAAAGGGCTGCTTCATCTTCTCGGCCTCGGCGAGCCATGCCTGGCGGCGTTCCTCGAGATCGCCGTATCCCTCGGCGAGCGAGGCGGCAAACATGAGGGCGTTATACCAAAGGGCGTTGAACTCCACAAGGCGTCCGGTGCGACGCACCACGGGAGCGCCACCGAGCATCGAGTTCATCCACGACACGGCCTTATCGTGACCGTCGGTAGAGAGGAGGCCTGTCTCGGCGTCGACGTAGAGGTTGGGGTGACCGCCGCGCAGCACATAGTCCACGAGCTGTGTCACCGGTTGCAGATATTTCTCGCGGGCTTCAGCGGTGCCGCGGGTCTTGGCATATTGCTGTATGGCCCATATTGCCCAGAGAGGGATGTCGGGGAGGTCGATTCCGGCTATTGTCTTCGAGGTCTCACCGCTGTCGGCATAGCGCAGGAGAGCTTTGAGGGCGGTGTGCATTATGGCCTCGTAGTCGGCGAAATGGTCGATAGCCAAGGTAAGGCCTGGCAGCGCCATAAACGTATTGCGGGCAAGAATCACACCCCAGGGGAAGCCGGAGATTAGGTACATGCCCTCGCCGCGTTTTACGTAGAACTGCTTGGCCGAATTTTTAAGACAGTTGAAGAACGATGTGCGGGGAGTGCGGCTGGCGATTTCAGCCTCGTACATTTTAGAGAGGCTGCGGGTGTTCACCTGGCTTACGCCTGCCGAGAAAATCACCGACTCGCCTTTCTTGATAGGCACCTCGAAATAGCCGGGCACCCAGAGGTCCTCGCAGTATGGCACGCCACGCTCGAGGTCTTTCACGTATTCGATGCCGTTGTACCAGTTGGGCTCGTCGACCCATGTGGCTTTTTTGTTGAACTGCATGAATAGGGTAGGGTAGCCCTCGTAAAGACAGGTGGCGATTCCGTTGGGCACATTCTCGATAGCGCGGTTGATATTGTCGTTTGCAACGCAGAGGCTGTTGCTCTCGCGGAAGGCGAGGAAGGGGCGGAAACGGAGTGTCGTCGCCGAGTGAGCATCGACGAGCGTGTAGCGTATGAGGATACGGTTTTCCTCGCTGATGAATATTTTTTCTTTGGTGAGGATTACACCACCCACACGGTAGGTCATGCGGGGCACATCCTCGCAGTCGAACTCACGGATATACTTGTGGCCTGCCGGCGAATAGACACCGCCCTGATAGCGGTGTATGCCTAAATTGAAAGGTGCCCCGTGCTGGATAACGGTTTCATCGAGGCTCGACAGCAGCACGTGAGGCTTGTTTTCCATTCCCTCTATAGGGATGACCAGCAGGCCATGCTGCTTGCGGGTGTTGCAACCAACCAGCGAGGTGCAGTGATAGGCACCGGCGCGGTTTGTGCGCAGCATCTCCTTGGGCAACGATTGATCCAGATTGATGAGCAGATTCTTATCAAATTTAAGATAACTCATTATGGTTTTAGGATTATATAGTTTTATGTCTTGCAAATACGGTAGAAGGAGAGCTCAGAATCATTTGGCGAATTTACACCTTTATTTTTTATTGTCAAAACAAATATGCCGTAAAACATAAAATTTGAAAGACAATGAAACAAAACTTATAACAAAACGCCCGCAGGCCACTTTTGTTTGGCCTGCGGGCGTTGTTGTATATGTATTTCGGAACTATCAGTAGGTGATGAGCGAGGTAACCTCGGCGTCTTCGGGCAGTGCTGCGCGACCGTTGAGGGCCGAGAGCTCGATGATGAAGTTGATGTAGATTTTCTTCGGGTTGAGGCTCTTCACAAGTTTGTAGGCTGCGGCCATTGTGCCACCGGTAGCGAGTACGTCGTCGTGGAGCACAACGATGTCGTCAGGACCGATTGCATCGCGGTGAATCTCTATAACGTCGGTGCCGTATTCCTTGGCGTACTCCTGGCGGATGGTGTCGGCAGGAAGTTTGCCGGGCTTGCGGGCAGGCACAAAACCGGCGCCAAGCTCGAAGGCGAGGATAGAGCCGCCGATAAAGCCGCGCGACTCAATGCCCACTACTTTGGTTACGCCCTTGTCGCGGTAGAGCTGCGAGAGGTCCCACCCTATGATGTGCAGGGCACGGGGGTCTTTGAACGCCGTGGTAAGGTCCTTGAAGAGAATACCCTTCGAGGGGAAGTCGGCCACGTCGCGGATGCGTGATTTGATGTATTCCATTATTTCGGTTTTAAGTTATTGATTATTCAGTAATTTATGGCGAATTTGTTCCACGTGGAACAAGCTATCGGTTCATCATAAGGAGCAGAATATTCACATCAGAGGGCGATATACCGGGGATGCGCGAGGCTGCTCCTACCGTTGGCGGGCGGTGAAGCAGGAGCTTCTGCCGTCCCTCGGTGGATATTGATTTCATGGCGGCGTAATCACAGTCGGCGGGCAGGCGTATTTCCTCAAGGCGGCGGAGCTTGTCGGCAACTGCACGCTCGCGGCTGATGTATCCGTCGTATTTTATGAGTATCTCGGCAGCCTCCACAATCTCGCTGCGACGGTCGTCGGGGAGCGCGTCGATGTACTCGCGCAGCGGCTGCACGCAAGCGGCAAGGAGCTGTATGGTGAGCTGCGGGCGCTCTATAAGGTCGCGCAGTTTCACGCCCTGGCGCAGGGGGGCTGTGCCGCACTCTTCGAGGAGAGCCTCAACCTGCGCGGGTTTCACGCTGAGGTTGTCGGCAAGGGCTATGAGGCCATCGCGCAGACGCCGTTTCTCAAGCATGAGTTCGTAGCGGCTGTCGTCGGCAAGGCCTATGGCATGGCCGAGGGGTGTGAGGCGCATGTCGGCATCGTCCTGGCGCAGGAGTATGCGGTACTCGGCGCGCGAGGTAAACATGCGGTAGGGTTCGTCGACGCCTTTGGTCACGAGGTCGTCGATGAGCACGCCTATATATGCCTGGTCACGCCCGAGGGTAAACTGCGGGCGCCCGAGCACGGCAAGGGCTGCATTGGCACCGGCAACAAGACCCTGGCCGGCGGCCTCTTCATAACCTGTGGTACCGTTGATCTGGCCTGCGAAATAGAGGCCGGGCACGAGCTTTGTCTCAAGTGTATGATTGAGCTGTGTGGGGTCGAAGAAGTCGTATTCTATGGCGTAACCGGCACGGTAGAGCTGCGCGTCTTTGAGCGAGGGAATAGTGCCTATGGCCTCGATCTGAATCTCCATGGGCATCGACGACGAGAAGCCGTTGACATAAAATTCAGTGGTATCCTCACCCTCGGGCTCAAGGAAGAGCTGGTGCTCGGTCTTGTCGGCGAAGGTAACGATTTTTGTCTCTATCGAGGGGCAATATCTCGGGCCTATACTCTTTATTTGGCCGTTATAGAGAGGCGAATCGGGCAGCCCGCGGCGCAGCACTTCGTGAGTGCTTGCGTTGGTATAAGTTATATAGCAATCGCGCTGGCGCAGGTCTGAAGCAACGCCGGGGAGGTACGAGAAAAGGTGTCGTACAGGGTCGCCGGGCTGGGGTGTGGTGAGCTCAAAGTGAATGGTGCGCGAATCGAGGCGCATAGGGGTGCCGGTCTTCATGCGGTCGGTGCGGAAACCGCGCTCACGAAGCTGCTCTGTCACGCCGTGCGATGCAGGTTCGCTTATGCGGCCGCCCTCGAAGCTCACGCGCCCTATGTGCATGAGGCCGTTGAGAAAGGTTCCGTTGGTGAGCACCACCTTGCGAGCCTTGAAAGTGGCGCCCTCGGCGGTGTGCACGCCTGCCACGGCACCGTCGGCGTCGAAGATGAGCGAGTCAACGCTTCCCTGCCACATCGAGAGGCCGGGAGTATTCTCGAGCATCGAGCGCCAGAGCGCGCTGAACTTATTGCGGTCGGCCTGGGCGCGAGGGCTCCACATGGCGGGGCCTTTGCTGCGGTTGAGCATGCGGAACTGGATTGCCGTGCGGTCGGTGACAATTCCCATGAGTCCGCCGAGCGCGTCGATCTCGCGCACAATCTGCCCTTTGGCAATACCGCCCACGGCAGGGTTGCAGCTCATCTGCGCAATCTTGTTCATATCCATTGTCACCAGGAGTGTGCGTGCGCCCACTGTGGCCGCGGCATGCGCAGCCTCACATCCGGCATGGCCGGCTCCGACAACAATTACATCGAAATCAAAACGCATCGTCTTTAAAAAATTAGGGGATTCAGAAAGCGGCGAGCATGGCGAGGGCCTCGTTCTCGGCCGCTTCCATAATCTCGCGCTCGCCCGGCCCTTTGTCGTTGATACCGCACAGGTGAAGCACGCCGTGCACTATCACCCTCTTGAGCTCGGTGAGATAGTCGGCGCCGAGCCCCTCGGCATTGGAGCGCACCGTGTCGAGCGAAATAAACATGTCGCCGCGCAGGAGCGTGCCGAGGCAATCATCGAAGGTGATGATGTCGGTATAATAATCGTGGTTGAGGTACTGTCGGTTTACGCGCAAAATCTCCTCATCGTCACAGAAAATATAGGTAAGGGTGTGTGCGGTGCGGTTGTGCGTTTCGGCAACTTGAGCAATCCACTGTTCAAGTTGTTGATAATCAAGGCTTGGGCGTTCAACACCCGAGGCTATCCATTGAAAAACGGGCGTCATCTTCTTAAATTGAGTCGCAAAGATACGAAATTTTTTTCATATACGCCAATGCCTTTTATCTCACAGATTGAAAATTTTACTTAATCGGCAAAATCAAGCATAAAACTCTATCAACATGCGTATTACACAAAATCAGACCCTCTGAGATTTAAAAATTCGGCAACGGCACGCCCACCTGCCCGTAAAAATTCCTTTCTCGCGGGGTGCGCACACTTTCGCAAGTCAAACTTTTTAACTAACTTAGCACCGAAAAAAACTTTAATACTACCCCGCTATGTTCAAGAACCAACCAAAAGGTCTGATTCCTGCCGCACTGAGCAACATGGGCGAGCGATTCGGCTATTACATCATGAACGCCGTGCTCGTTCTCTTCCTCTGCTCCAAGTTCGGCCTCTCAGGCGACGAAAGCTCCCTGATCTATTCTTTCTTTTACGCCGGCATCTACATACTGAGCCTTGTCGGCGGTATCATTGCCGACAAGACGCAGAACTACAAAGGCACAATCATCAACGGCCTCATCATAATGACCGCCGGATATGTGGTGCTCTCCATACCTATCCTCGCCTCTCCCGAAAACAAGAGCTGGCTGCTTGCCCTCACCTGCGCCGCGCTTTTCCTTATCGCCTTCGGCAACGGCCTTTTCAAAGGTAACCTCCAGGCTATCGTAGGTCAGCTCTACGACAATCCCCGCTACAGTGCACAGCGCGACTCGGGCTTCCAGATTTTCTACGTTTTCATCAACATCGGCGGCCTCATCGCTCCCTTTGTGGCTCCCATGCTCCGCAGCTGGTGGCTCGATGTGCACAACATGGCATATAACGCCGACTTCCCCGCACTCTGCCACCAGTACCTCTCGGTAACCGACAACATGGGCATGGAAAACATGGATAACCTCTACGCCGTGGCTACCGCCGCCGGTCACACCGCCGGTGCCGACCTCCAGGCTTTCTGCTCGCAGTACCTCGACGTGTTCAACACCGGCATCCACTACTCCTTCATTGCCTCGGTGGCCGCCATGCTCATCTCCCTCACAATATTTATCTGCACCAAGAAGCAGCTCCCCACCCCCGCAGCCCGCGCAAAAGTGGAAAGCGTGAAGTACACCGAAGCCGAGAAAAAAGCCATGGCAAAAGAAATCAAGCAGCGCATGGTGGCACTCTTCGCCGTGCTCGGCATCGTGATTTTCTTCTGGCTCTCCTTCCACCAGAACGGCACCTCGCTCTCGCTCTTCGCCCGCGACTTCGTGGCCACCGACACCATTGCCCCCGAGATATGGCAGGCCGTGAATCCCTTCTTCGTTATCGTGCTCACACCGCTTGTAATGCTCCTCTTCACCTCACTGTCGCGCCGCGGCCGTGAGATTTCCACCCCCAAGAAAATTGCCATAGGCATGGGTCTGGCAGGCCTTGCCTACCTCTTCCTCTGCATCTACTGCTGGAGCCAGGGCTACCCCTCGGGCGACGCTTTCCGCGCCCTTCCCGCAGCGGCAAAAGAAGGCGTCAAGGCCGGCCCCTGGGTGCTCATCGCCCTCTACTTCTTCCTCACTGTGGCCGAGCTCTTCATCTCGCCTCTGGGCCTCTCCTTCGTGTCGAAGGTCGCTCCCAAGCATCTCCAGGGTCTCTGCCAGGGTCTGTGGCTCGGCGCTACCGCCGTTGGCAACCTCTTCCTCTGGGTAGGCCCGCTCATGTATGAGAACTGGCCTATAAGCTACGCCTGGGGCGTGTTCTTCGGCGCCTGCCTCCTTTCTATGGGTGTGATGTTCGGCATGGTAAAATGGCTCGAACGCGTAACCTCCGACGCTCCCGCAGCCGCTCCCGCCGAAAAGGCCGAAGAAGAAAATGTGATTTAACATTACCTATTAATAGTCATAAAGACCCGGAAGTTGATACTTTCGGGTCTTTTATTATGCCGTTACTCGCGATTTTTCATTACTTTTGCACACCTTACCCAACGCATGCAATGAAACGTATAATACGCGCACTACTTCTTGCTCTCCCGCTCTTTTTCGCTATGCCCGCTGCGGCACAGATTCTCGTGACCGGAGGCGCCGACCCGCTCGACGCCGACAGCGTGAAACGCGACTTCTCGAACCAGCCCTACTTCGGCCTCTACAAAGACAACTACTTTATATTCGGCCCCTCGGTAGGCCCCAAGGCCGACCGCACCAACACCAACATCAAATTCCAGATTTCAATAGCACAGCGCCTCACCCGCTCCACCTTGCCGTGGGGCACATATCTCTACCTCTTCTATTCGCAGAAATGCTTCTGGAACATTCTTGAGAACTCCATGCCCATGACCGACCTCAACTTCAATCCCGGTATAGGCATCACCAAACCGCTCTTCGTCAAGAACCGATACATTGGCAAACTCACCCTGCTGGTAGAGCACGAAAGCAACGGCCGCGACTCTATACAATCGCGCTCATGGAACCGCGTGGCACTCGCCGCAAACGTTATGATAACCAAAAACCTCATGGTGCACGCCAAGGCGTGGATTCCTATCGTCGACGGCATGCACAACAAAGACATCGTCGACTACTGCGGCTGGTGCCAGACAGGCTTTCAGGTGCTCAGCGACAACAGGCGTTTCAGCGGCGGCGTAACCATCGTGCCCCGCAAAGGCTTCAGCTTCAACACTATTGTCGACGTCTCATACCGCATCTTCAAGAAAGACAATCAGTTTCTCTTCCTCCAGTTCTACAACGGCTACGGCGAGGGGCTGCTCGAATACAATAAATTCCACTCTCAACTCCGCATAGGCCTGCTCATAAAGCCTAAACTCTTCAGCGACTTCTGATGAAAAAAATCCTCGGCATATTCCTCATTATCGTTGCTGCCACCCTCGGCGCCTGCTCCGACACCGAGCAGTTCCGCGTCAACGGCACCCTCGAAGGCAAACCCAACATCAACCTCCGCGCCAACTACTACTCCGGCGGCGCGCTCCGCACCCTTGTCACCGCATGCCGCGACGGCGAGTTCGAGTTCTTCGGCTCGGCTCCCAACCCTGCCCTGCTCGAAATCACCGACTACGACCACAGGCCCCTCGCACGCCTGATAGTGCGCAACGGCGAGACCTACTCAGTGGCAATCACGCCCGGCGACCTCTATGCCACCAAAGTCGACGGCGGCGATATAAATCCTCGCTGGAGCTCTCTCCTGAGCTCATCGGCCGACAGTCTGCGACGAAACCCCAACGGCTTTGTGGCACGCTATGTGGCCGCCAACCCCGCCGATATTCTCTCTACACTCCTTCTCGTTACAGAATACGACGCCGGAGCCGACGCCGTGGCTGCTGACTCGCTCATGTCGCTCATAGCCCCCGAAGCGCGCCCGTCGTACCTCACAGAGAGCTTCAACTTCATGCTCAGAACGCTGATTGCCGAGACCGCCGACGCTCCCCTCGACACCCTCCGCTACCTCGACCGCCGCGACTCGCTCGCCACATTCACTCCCGCAGCCAAACACTCGCTGATTGCATTCAGCACAAAGAGCGACTACCGCTCCGACTCGCTCGTGCCCGCGCTGCGGAGGCTCTACAAAGCCAAGCGTCAGGGCGGAATCACCATAACCGACATCTCGCTCGACCCCGATACCATCGACTTCAAACGCGGCCTTAAAGCCGACTCGGTGGCATGGCCTGCAGGCTGGCTTCCCGGAGGCCAAGGCAACCCCGCCGTGACCCGCCTGGGCGTGCCCGGGCTGCCCTACTTCATAGTGTGCGACTCACTCGGCACACAGCTGCTCCGCACAGGCTCGGCAGGCGAGGCCGAGAAATTTATCAACAGCCTAAAATAACACCCGCGATGCTCGTTAAAACCTACGCCGCCGCAGTGCGCGGTATCGACGCCATTATAGTTACCGTGGAGACTGTGGTCTCCCGCGGCCTACAGTTCTGCATCGTCGGGCTCCCCGACACCGCCGTCAAAGAAAGCCACGAGCGCGTGCGCGCGGCTATCGAGCAGTCGGGCTTCAAAATGCCGCGCGTGGCTGCCGTTATAAACATGGCGCCCGCCGACGTACGCAAAGAAGGCGCCGCCTACGACCTGCCCATAGCCATAAGCCTTCTCCAAGGAGCCGAGATTATAAAAGCCGAGAACCTGGAACAATACCTCATCATGGGCGAACTCTCGCTCGACGGCTCCGTGATGCCCGTCAAGGGCATACTCCCAATGGCCATAGAGGCACGTGCACGCGGCTTCAAAGGCATGATAGTGCCCTCGGCAAATGCCACCGAAGCCGCCGTCGTCAACCGCCTCGAAGTTTACGGGGTAGATAACCTCGCACAGGTCGTGGGCTTCCTCCAGGGTCACACCAAAATCGAACCCACGGTAGTAGACACCCGTGCCGAATTTGCTGCAGCCTCGCACTCCTGCGACTACGATTTCAGCGAGGTCAAGGGGCAGGAGAACGTAAAACGCGCCTTCGAGGTAGCATGCGCGGGCGGCCATAACATACTGCTCGTAGGCCCTCCCGGCTCGGGAAAATCAATGATGGCCAAGCGCCTGCCCTCGATAATGCCGCCACTCACGCTCGGCGAGGCTCTTGAGACCACAAAAATACACTCCGTGGCCGGAAAACTGCGCCGAGGCTCACGCCTGATGACCACCCGCCCCTTCCGCTCGCCTCACCACACAGTGTCGCCCGTGGCAATGGTCGGCGGAGGCTCCAACCCCATGCCCGGCGAGATTTCGCTCGCTCACAACGGCATCCTCTTCCTCGACGAGTTCCCCGAATTTCCGCGTACCGTGCTCGAAGTGCTCCGCCAGCCCCTCGAAGACCGTCGCATAAGCGTCTCGCGCGCCCGCTACCAGGTCGATTACCCCGCCGGATTCATGCTTGTGGCCTCGATGAACCCCTGCCCCTGCGGCTACTACACCCACCCCACAAAGCCCTGCACCTGCCAGCCCGGCGCCGTCTCGCGCTACCTCAACCGCATATCAGGGCCGCTCCTCGACCGCATCGACATACACGTGGAGATAATGCCCGTGCCCTTCGACGAGCTCGCCTCACGCTCGGCGGGCGAGCCCTCGGCAGCCATACGCGAACGCGTGGTAAAAGCACGTCAGGTGCAGGCCGAACGCTTCGGCTCTGAGCCCGACGTGCACTGCAACGCCCAGATGAACTCACGCCTCCTAACCGCGCACTGCGCCCTCGCACCGCAAGCCATGGCAATTCTCAAGGCCGCAATGGAAAAATACGACATGAGCGCCCGTGCCTACGACCGCATCCTCAAGGTGGCCCGCACCATAGCCGACCTCGACGCCTCACCCGAAATACAGCCCTGGCACGTGAGCGAAGCCGTCAACTACCGCTCGCTCGACCGCTCAGGCTGGGGCACAACCACGAAAGCCTTCTAACCTTTCGCTCATACGCAGCCCCGACTCTTCAAAGAAAAAGACTCTTACACATGAATAATTACAAAGAAAGCAATGCTGCGCTGCGGGGACTGCTGGCGCTCTCGCCCGTAGCGGTATTCTTGATAAGCTACGTAGTGGTGTCGCTGCTCTTGGGCGACTTCTACAAGATGCCGGTGTCGGTGGCGCTGCTGGCGGGCTCGGTGTGGGCAGTGCTCATCTACCGCGACGCCGAGTTGCCCGGGCGGATCGAGACTTTCTCGCGTGCCGCCGGTCACGTCAATATCCTCTACATGGTGTGGATTTTTATCCTCGCGGGAGCCTTCGCCTCGCTTGCCAAGTCGATAGGCTCGGTGGAGGCTACCGTCAACCTCGCCCTCGGCATTTTTCCGCCCTCTCTGGTGCTGCCCACGCTCTTCTTCGCGGCCTGCTTCATATCGCTCTCCATAGGCACATCGGTGGGCACGGTGGTGGCTCTCACACCCCTTGCGGTGGAAATTTCGGAAGCCGTGGGTGCAGAGGCGCCGTTCTACGTTGCCGTCGTTTTAGGCGGCGCTTTTTTCGGAGACAACCTCTCGTTCATCTCCGACACTACAATCGCAGCCACGCGCTCGCAAGGCTGCTCTATGGCCGATAAATTCAAAGCCAACTCATGGATAGTGATTCCGGCAGCCATTGTGACCCTGGCGATATACGCTTTCATAGGTGCCGGGCACCCCGCCACTACCGACATGCCCGAGGCCGACGCATGGCTCATCCTGCCCTACATTTTAGTGATTATAACGGCTATTTTAGGGTGGAACGTGACCGTAGTTCTGTGTCTCGGCATAGCGTCAGCTCTCATCGAGGGCATGATTTACGGCTATCCGCTCATCGACATGGCCGGCTCCATGGGCAGCGGCATCGACTCCATGGGCGAGCTCATCATAGTCACCCTCCTTGCCGCAGGCATGCTTGGCATTATAAAAGCTGCGGGAGGCATCGATTTTCTGCTCAGGCTGCTCACAAAGCGTATCCACGGGCGCCGAGGAGCGCAGGCCGTGATAGCGGTATTGGTGGGATTGGTGAACCTCTGCACGGCCAACAACACCGTGGCGATCATCACCGTAGGCTCTATCTCGCGCTCCATAGCGGGGCGCTTCGGTATCGACGCACGCAAGAGCGCCTCTATACTCGACACAGCCTCGTGTATCGTGCAAGCCCTTATACCCTACGGCGCGCAGACCCTCCTTGCCACCTCGCTGGCGGCAATCTCCCCGGGCTCGCTGCTGCCCTACCAGTACTATCCGGCTATTCTCACCGTGTCGCTCGTACTCTCAATAATCTTCCTCTACCCGAGGCGCCTGAATCAGCCAAAGAGCTCTGAGGCGACATCGAGATAGCGCTGAGCCACACTCTTGGCACTGAACTTAGACTCTACCGCCTTGTGCAGCTCCTGCCTGGGAAGAGGCGAGCTCAAGGCCTTGTCGAGCGCATGCGCGAAGGCGGCAGTATCGTAAGGGGGAATCAGAAATCCCTCATCAGGCGAGGAAATAATATCACGCTGACCGCCGCTGTCAAATGCCACGGGGGTGCAACCCGCCGCCTGGCCCTCGATAAGGGTGCCCGGGAGGGTTTCATAGAGCGAGGTGGAGATTACGGCCGTGGCATGCGCATAGAGCTCGCGCGGGTCGGCCACAGGGCCGAGATGAAGGTGGGGGAAGTGCAGGCCGTCGAGAGCCGAGCTCTCGCGCAGAGCTCCGAAAAATACAGCCACGGCATCATCGCGCTTCAGGCGGTTGAGCACATCTACGGCATAGCCAAGCCCCTTCACGGGGTCGTCGAGGCGTGCGGCGCCCATGAGTATTATCTTTTTATCGTCGGGTAAGCCCGATTCAGCCCTTGAGCGCCCGGGGGCAGTAGCGAAGCTCTCTACCGGGAACGCGTTGGGAATAGTAACAACACTCTGATTCCTCATCAGAGAGCTCTCACGGCAGCGCTCTGCGAGCCATGAGCTGACGGCCACGAAGCCTATGCGGCAGCCCTCGTAGCAGCTTTTTTTGCGCTCCCACGTGCGCCGCGAGAGGTCGGTATCGGAGGGGTGGCGGTGTACAAACGGGCACCGTCCGCATCCGGGGTCGAGGCGGTAATTGCCGCAGGCACCTGCGTGGTGGCATATGCCCGTGAGGTTCCACATATCGTGCATAGTCCACAGCACCGGTTTTGTGGTGGCTATGCGGCGTATCTCATTGAGCGAGAGCATGCCTTGGTTCACCCAGTTCAGCATCACGAGGTCGGCCTCCCGCACAAGTCTGTGGTGCGAGAGAGGCAGTCCGTCGGTAGCTATCGACACCTTGAAGAGGTCGGCACGGTCGAAGCCGTTGGCCGCGAATATTCGCGCATGCTCCTCATAAAAAGGAATACGCGCACGCCACTCGGGAGCAGCCACCTCAACATAAGGGCTGCCGGAGGCCTTGTGCACCACCAGCATGCGGGCGTCATGGCCGAGCGCACGCAGCGCCTCCATGAGGCGGAAGGAGACCACAGAGGCACCCCCGCGCACATCGCTGTGGTTTATCAGGCATATTTTCATCGGTGCAGGCGTGCGGCAAGAGGTCCTAAGAGAGCCTTGAAATTTATGCGCTCAATCTTTACAAACACCAGCACGAAAACTCCGAGCAGGCACAGACGCACGGCAGCGTTCACAATGCTGTGAAGCCCGAGTGCCGGAAGCGCCCAGACGCCTGCGGCGTAGAGCAGGGCGGCGATACCGAAGTAGCCGCAGATGCGCCCCACAGAGTAGTCTATCGGGTACTTGCGCTGCCCCACAAAGTAGCTTGCGAGCATCATAGCGCCGTAGCTGCACAGCGCCGCCGTGGCGCAGCCCATGTAGCCGAAGCGGGGCACAAGGGCAAAGTTGAGCAAGAGCGTCACCCCGAGGCCGAAGAGCGAGAACCACATGCCCCACACAGTGCGGTCGGTAAGCTTGTACCACACCGAGAGGTTGTAGAAAATGCCGAAAAAGAGCTCTCCGAGCATTATGAGCGGTACCACTTTAAGACCGCTGAAATAGCGGGGCGAGATAAAATACTTGATGATGTCAAGGTAGTACATCACCCCGAGGAAGATAAAGAGCGCGAAAACCACGAAGTACTTCATGGCATCGCGGTAGGCCTGCATCTTGCCCTCGCCCGCCTCCTTGCTGCGTGAGAATATAAAAGGCTCATAAGCAAAGCGGAAAGCCTGGAGGAACACGAGCAGCAGTATGCCTATCTTGTAGTTGGCGCCGTAGATACCGAGGCCGTACATGGCCTCGTCGGGGTCGGACACGAGGTGAGGGTAGAGTATCTTGTCGATAGTCTGGTTCATGATACCGGCCACTCCGAGCACGAGCAGCGGTGCCGAGTAGCGGAGCATCTCGCGCCAGAGCGTGCCGTTGAAGCGCCAGCGGAAGCCGCCCAGGTCGGGAATGAGCATGAGCAGATTCACCGCCGAGGCTATCAGGTTGGCAAGGAACACGTAGCCTATGCCGAAGGTGGGGTCGTAGAACCAGCCGACAGTTGCCGGGGCGTGCTCCATGAGCCAGGGGCACAAGAGTATGAAGAAGAGGTTGAGACCGATGTTAAGCCCTATGTTCACAAGCTTGAGGAGGGCGAAGCGCATGGGGCGCTTGCGGAAGCGCAGATAGCTGTAGGGGATAGCCATAAAGGCGTCCATAGCCACGCACAGGGCCATTATCACCACATACGAGGGGTGCCCGTCGCACTCCATGGCCACCGTCACCGGGCCTAAGAAAGCGAGCACCAGCGCCACAAAGGCCGTGGAGCTCACCGCCAAGGAGATGAGCGATGTGGAGTACACCTCCATGGGGTCGGTCCACCGCTCGTGGTTTGCGAAGCGGAAGAAGCCCGTCTCCATGCCGTAGGTTAGTATAACCATAGCAAGGGCCACCACCGAGTAAACGAAGGTGACCACGCCATATTCCGCAACCGGGAACATTATGGTATACAGGGGCACGAGCATCCAGTTGAGGAAGCGCCCCACAATGGAGCTCAGCCCGTAGATTGCCGTATCTTTGGCAAGACTCTTTATCCCTGCCATTATCCTCTGCCGTAGCGCAAGCGCGATTTCACATCAATATATTTCGTTGCCCAGCAGGCGGCGAGCATATACACGGCCGTCAGAATCCACATAGCAAGGAAGGCCGTGCCCACCTCCGGGAGAGTGGCGGCATTGCTGTTGATGCGGATAAAGCCTTCCACGCCCCACACGGCAGGCACACAGTTGCCAACCCATATCCACAGCGGGCTCATGGCGTAGCGCGGCCAGGTGAGACCCGAGAGGAAGAGGAACACAACCGAGGTGAAAACTATCACTATAAAGGCACTCTCGCGCTCTTTCATAAAGACGTTGAGAGCCTGCCCGAGGAAGGCCGTGGCAAGAAGCATGGGGAAGATGAAGAGCAGATAATCAACAGCGGCACCGTAGTGCGGCAGGTTGAACATCTCGGGTATGAAGCGCATGATATACACGGTGAGCGGAATATAGAACACCGTGCAGGCAAGGGCGCGCCCCCATACGGTGGCAAGAACGCTCACCCCGGCAGGGTCCTGCGGGTCGATGCCTCCGTTACGCCTGCGGCGCTCGCGCGAGGTGCCCCCGAGCAGCGTGATACCGAGAATCATACTCTGCTGCAATATGAGAATAACAATGCCGGGAATTACAAAAGAGGCAAAGCCCTGCTCGGTGTCGCCAAGGAAGTTGCTCTCGCTCTTCACTGGCATGGCACCGGCCCCTGCGAGCGACTCAAGGCCTGTAGAAGCTATGCGCTCGCCCGTAATCTCGCTTATCACCTCAAGCTGCAGGTCGGTGAGAGCCGACACAAAGGCGCGGTAGCGCAGCAGCAGGCTCATCTCGGCGTAGAACTCAACATGCGAGGGTTCGCCCGTGCCGAGGTTCTTGGAGTAGTCGGCCGGAATCTGCATGATGCCGAACACCTTGCTCTCGGCCATGAGCTCGCGGGCCTCGGCCATATCGGCGCAGTAGGCGTACACCTCCATTGAGGGCGAGGCGTCGGCCTTGCGCACGAAGTCGCGCGAGGCTGCCGTGCGCGAGTTATCTACCACAGCAACGGGTATATCGCGCACAACCTCGGGGTTATAGATGAGCGTATACACCACAGGGTAGGCCAGCGGCAGAGCCACAAAGAAAAGCAGCACCCCGGGGTCGTGGATTATCTGCCGGAGCTCGTTGCGGAAAACGCGCCCCATGGCCACCCACCACGATTTTATTTTATGGAAAGCACTCATGTCAAGGCACATATACGGGTTTCAGGCATGCTTTCTTCAGATGCCAGAGCATCGTGCATGCCACAATCGGGAAAACTATCAGCGCCGCGAAATAGAGGCGCGAGTAGTAGAGAGGCACCCCGTCGAGGGCTATGTTGATATATATCAGGAACCAGTAGCGGATAGGTGCAAGCCAGCTGAATATGGCCAGGGCGCCATACATGCTCTGAACCGGGAAAGAGAAGCCGGTGAACGAGAAGGAAAGTATGCCGAAGAGCGCCGTAAGGCTGAACGCCAGGCGCGGGTTGGGCACCACCGAGCATATGAAGGTGGCGAAGCTCTGCGAGGCAATCACGGTGAGCACCGTGGCTGTTATCATCCACCCCAAGGAGCCGTTGAGCGGGAAGTGCGAGTAGCCGAAGAGGAGCCACAGCAGGAAAAGCCCCACGGCAGTGAAGATAAGGGTCTGCGGCAGGAGTTTCGACACTAATGCCACGCCCATGCGGCCATTGGCGGCGGCGAGCCACTGCGGCGATGTTCCCTCTTTAATCTCTATGGTAATAGAGAACACCGTCATGAGCATTATCATGAGCACGAAGGTGCAGATTGTGAACGAGGGGCAGAGGTAAATGGCATAGTTCATCCACGGGTTGTTGAGCGGGAACTGGTCGATTACCACCGGCTGCACGAGGTCGGAAATCGACTCCGACGAGAGCCCGAGGCTCTGCAGAGTCTGCTTCACCACGCCTCCGGCAGTGGCCACCGCCACGGTCTTGAAACCTTTGAAAGCGAGGGTGCCGGGCACGAAGTAAGTCATGTTTGAGTAGTACTCCAGGGTGGGCGCGTTGCCGGCCAGGGCGTCCTGCTCAAAGTTTGCCGGAATCACGAAGAAGCCGAAGATAGAGCCGTCGCGCACTGCGGCGAGGGCATCGTCGTAGGTCTCGCAGTCGCGGGTTATATCAATAACCTGAATGGCTTTGAGCGAGCGAGTCACCGTGCGCGACATCGTGGAGTGGTCGAGGTCGACCACCGCCGTCGGCACCTGCTCGGGAAGCCCCTTGTCGAGGATGCTCAGGAAGAACACCCCGATGAACAGGGGCACGAGCACCATGCCGAAGAAGTACATCCTCCTCGAGCACATGCGGCGTATCTCGCGCCTCATCCCGGCTATGAAACCTAAGTCGGCCATTGCGTCAGTCGGCGTTAGGGTGTGAGTAAACTGCCGACATACCGGGTCGGAGTCCGGGAACATCCTCGGTAGGACGTGCCTTGATCTGGAAGGTGCGGCTGTCGTAGCTGCCCGTCGACTTGGTAGAGCGCCATGTAGCGTAGCTGCCCATATCACGTATGTAATAAATCTTCACGTCGATATCCTTCTTGCCGAGCGCGGGAATCATAACCTTGAGCGTGGAGCCCATGGTAAGGTCGTTGAGGAGCTCCTCACGCACGTTGAAGGTAACCCAGCGGTCGTCGGTGCGCAGCAGGCTCATGATAGGAGCGCCCATCGCCACGAGCTCGCCAGCCTCAGGATACACCTGGTCGATAGTACCGTCGAAGGGTGCGGTAAGATAGCTGTCTTCAAGGAGAGCCTGCACCTGGTCGACGCTGCTGCCTGCGGCGTCTACCATGGCGGCGGCACTGGCCTTATCCTCGCTCTGGGCACCCTGGCGGGCGAGCGAGAGCTGGCTCTCGGCGGCGCCGGTAGCGGCCACGGCGGCGTCATAGGCGGCCTTTGCCTCGTCGCGTTTCTGCTCCGAAATCACACCTTCGGTATAGAGGCGTTCCATGCGCTCGTAGGTCTTGCGGGTAATGGTCTCGGCGGCCTGGGCCTGACGAAGGAGATCGGCGGCGGCGTTGATAATCTGTATGCGGGTGCCGGCATCAACTTTCTTGTTCTGCTCCTCGGCCACGCGGCGCATGGCCTCAGCCTGGCCGAGCTGGGCGTCGACCACCGACGAGTGGATGTGCACGAGGGTGTCGCCTGCATGCACGGTATCGCCCTCATGCACGTAGAAGTCGGCCACACGCCCCGGGAGCTTGCCCGAGATGCGTATGGTAGTACCCTCCACCTGGCCTTCGATATAGCCGTCGGGGCGGTTCATGAAAATAAAGCCTATAATGGCAATGATTGCAACGGCGAGCACCACAATGCCCATGGTGGCGAGCAGCACACGGTTGGCCCGTTTTTCCTGTGTCGTATCCTGTGTAGTCATCTTTATGATATAATGCGGATTTACTGAATTAAATTACTGGAGAGTGCCGAGCGCCTTGCTCAGGTACACCTGGCAGAGCTGCACGTCGATAAGGGCGTCGATTTGCTCGGAGTGGGCTTTGAGCCAAGCCGTCTGCGCGGCCATTACATTGTCGGCGGTGGCTACGCCTTCGCGGAAGGCGAGGGTAGCGGTGCGCAGGTTCTCGTCGGCCTTGGCGAGGTTGGTGTCGGTCATGCGGTAGGTTTTATAGGCCTCCTGGGTTTTGTAGGCGGCCTGGCTCACCTGCAGGGCCACGAGCTCGCGGGCGTCCTCGAGTTCGAGTTTGCGTACAATCTCGTCGCTCTTGGCGGCGCGATACTTGTTATAGTTGCCACCCCAGTGCCAGAGAGGTATGCTTACCACGGCGCCTACACTGAAAGCACCCTTGAAATTCTTCTTGAAGCCGTTATAGAGGTTGGGGTTCGAGAACTCGTATGCACCGGCAATGGCAACGGTAGGAAGCATCGACGACATTGCTACTTTGGCCTGCTGGTGGGCAGCCTCGACGGCCTCACCGAGAGCACGGAGGTCGGGGCGGCGATCATATACGGCCTGCATATCGTAGCCACCGGCAGGCTCGAGACCTTCGGCGGGAAGCACAACCTCGTTATCCTCATCGGCCAGGGTAAACTGAGTATCGACGGGCAGGCCGCAAACCTGTGCGAGGGCCATGCGGCTGAGCACGAGTCCGTTGTTTACTTTCACGAGGTCGACCTGCGCGGCGTTGAGTTTGACATCTACCGAGAGAACGTCGCTGCGCGTGGCCACGCCTTCGTCGAACATCAGGTGTACGTTGCGGTTGAGAGAGTCGAGCAGGTTCACATAGCTCTCGGCAAGCTTCTGCTTGGCCTTGAGCGATACCACCTGCCAGTAAGCGGCGTCGACGGCATATATCACGTTCTCGGCCTCCGATTCGTGGAGTGCCTCGGCGGCACGCTTGGCGGCCTTGGTGAGGCGGTTCATGGCCACAATCTTGCCGCCCATAAACACGGGCTGCGTAAGGGTAATGGCGCCGAAGAACACGTTATGCACATCAAACTCCATGGCCTCTTTCGGTATAAGAGCCACTGTAGAAGGTATATACTGCCCGTCGGGGCCCTTGATAGGCATGCCCGTTGCAGGGTCTGTGACCAGATTGAACTGGTACGACTGCGTCTTTAGGTCGAACGACTTCGTGGGCAGCATCTGGTCGGAGTCGAAAATCGAGATATTGCGCTGGTTGTAGAGGTAGCCTCCGTTGAAGTCGATACCCGGGAGATAGGCCGCGAAAGCCTCTTTGTTCTGGTAGTCGGCCTTGCGGATACGCTCGCGGCTCATCATCAGCTGCTTGTTGTTGGCGAGAGCAAGCTCGCGGAAAGTCTCCAGCGAAGTCTCGCCGGGGAGCACCCTGGGGGCGTCATCACCCTCGGCGCCGAGTGCGGGCAGAGCGGCCATGAGTCCAAGGCCGAAAGCAAGGGCGCCGCTGCGCAGTGATGAAAGAACTGAATTGAGATTCATATAGGATTGTGGTTGAAACGTGTTTTATGAAAGGAGCTGATCAGCCCTTTTTTTAATAACGGAGGGAGTCGCCGAAAGTTCATCTCTCGGCATCGGTCTGCAAAAATAGGAATTTTTATTGAGTCGCAAACTCAAATTATACCGAAAATCAGTAATTTTGCACATTAAACATCAACTTATGACCCGCATGAACTGGGAGAGGCTCATCAACGACAAGCGTTTCGGCCTCGAAGACTATCACGACCCGAAGAAGAATCTGACCCGCACCGACTTCCGGCGCGACTACGACCGTCTTGTGTTCTCATCGCCTTTCAGGCGCCTTCAGAACAAGACGCAGGTGTTCCCCTTGCCCGGAAGCATCTTCGTGCACAACCGCCTCACCCACTCCATGGAGGTGTCGTGCGTGGGCAAGTCTATGGCCGATAACATTGCCGTGGCCCTCAAGGCTCGCTACGCGGCACAAGGGGCACCGGTAGAGCACTTCGACCACCTGGGCGACATCGTTGCTGCGGCCTGCCTGGCTCACGACCTGGGCAACCCGCCCTTCGGCCACTCGGGCGAGAAAGCCATAGGCACTTTCTTCAGCGAGGGCGACGGCCTCAGGCTGAAACCCATGTTCACGCACGACCAGTGGTCCGACCTAATAAACTTCGAGGGCAACGCCAACGCCTTCCGCCTGCTCACCCACCAGTTCAACGGTCGCCGCCGCGGCGGCTTCGCTATGACCTACTCGATGTTGGCCTCGATAGTGAAATACCCCTTTGAGTCATCGCTCTCCACCAAGGGCAAATTCGGATTCTTCACCACCGAGAAAGAAGATTTTCAGAAGGTGGCCGAAGAGCTCGGCATGCTGCGCCTCTCGGCCGACGGCGAGCCTCTGCGCTATGCTCGCCACCCGCTGGTGTACATTGTTGAGGCTGCCGACGATATCTGCTACGAGGTAATGGACCTCGAAGACGCCCACAAGCTCAAAATTCTTTCGACGGGCGAGGTCACAGACCTGCTGCTCAACTTCTTCGACGACACCCGGCGCAGCCGCATGCTCGCCGTTATGGATAGCGTCGACGACCCCAACGAGAAAATAGCCTACCTGCGCTCATGCGTGGTAGGGGCTCTCGTAGAACAATGCGCCGCAACCTTTATTGAAAACGAGGAGGCCATACTCACGGGCACCTTCGAGGGCTCGCTGCTCAGCCATATACGCGAGCTCGAGGGCAAAGCCTATGCGGCATGCACAAAGGTATCATTCGACAAGATATACCGCTCGGGCGATGTTGTTGACATCGAACTTGCCGGTAACCGCATCATCACTTTCCTGCTCGAGCGCCTCGTGGGCGCCGTTCTTGAGCCCGAGCTCCACTACTCGCGCCTGCTCCTGGCAAAGTTCCCGCAGCAGTACGATACCGGCGCCGCAACACAATTCGGCAAGATACAGGCCGTGCTCGACCATGTGTCGGCCATGACCGACGTCTACGCCCTCGACCTTTACCGCAAACTCAACGGAATGTCGCTTCCGGCTGTTTAGAAATTATGAAAAGATTATCAAGCATACTCATCGCCCTTGTTGCCACCCTGGCAGCCACGGCCGCCACTTGGTCGGTGGGCGATATACCCAACGTTCACCTCACCGACAGCGCACAGTATGTGTCCGACCCCGACGGCATACTCACACCAGAAGCCAAAAGCAGTATAAACGCCGCCATGCGCAACATACGCCGCTCGACATCGGCTGAGGCCGTGGTGGTGATTGTCGACAATATCGACAGCGACGACATCGACACTTTCGCCACCGAGCTCTTCACCGAGTGGGGGCTCGGCAAGAAAGATGTTGACAACGGCCTGCTGATACTCGTGGCAAAGGATATGAGGCGCGCTGCAATACGCCCGGGCTACGGCCTCGAAGGCGTGCTGCCCGACATCATCTGCGCATCAATCCTGCGCGACCGCATGTTCCCCGAGTTCCGCAAAGGCGACTACAGCGCCGGCCTCGTGGCCGCCTCCGAAACGGTTGAGACCCTCCTCACCGACCCCGATGCGGCTGCCGAGATACGCTCAAAGCTCGACGACGCCGACTTTGCCTCGCACGACAGCGGCGAAGATAATTTCTTTGCCATATTCTTCACAATATCGGGCATTGTGACCTTTGCCATGCTCATACTCCTGCTGGCCATGCTTTGGAAATTGCGCGGCAAGAACCACCGCGACCGCTACCTTGCCCTGGTAAAACTGAAACCGGCATACCTCGCCCTCTCGTTCCTCGGCCTCGGTGTGCCTGTGGCGGCATCACTCCCGCTGCTCATTGTGCTCTGGCACCTGCGCAACAGCCGCCACAAATGCCCGCGCTGTGGCACCGCAATGAAGAAAATCGACGAGGTTCACGACAACGAATATCTTACTAACGCCCAGGACCTTGAAGAGCGCATAGGCTCGGTAGACTACGATGTATGGCTCTGCCCCTCATGCGGCGAGACCGACATTGAGCAGTATATCACCCCCTCGTCGGGCTACAAGGAGTGCCCCCACTGCCACGCTCATGCCTCGCGACTCACACGCAGCCGCATCCTGCGGCAGCCCACGACAGCCACGCAGGGCCAGGGCGTGAAAGATTACACCTGCCTCAACTGCGGCTTTGTCAACTCGCTGCCCTTCACCCTCCCCGTAATAGTGGCAGCCCCGATTATCACCGGCGGCGGTGGTCATAGAGGTGGCGGCGGCTTCGGCGGCGGAAGCTTCGGCGGCGGTTTCGGAGGTGGCATGACAGGCGGAGGCGGCGCCTCGGGAGGCTGGTAAGCGCATGAGGCACTTATTGTTACGCCTCCGCTCTTGGTTAGGCTCGCTTTCTTTCCGCACGGGAGTTATGGTGGCAGCCTTCTGTGTGGCTTGCTATGTGGCGGCTTTCGCGCAAATGGCACTCCCTATAGGCGCCACGGCTAAAGTGGCGCTGTGGGCCGCGTTCTACGGCCTTGCCAAAGCCTCGCAGTACACCGCAATTTTCATCCTCGGAAAAGAGGGTGTGAGGCGCCTCAGAGCCTTTTTCGGCAGATAAAGGCGATTACGCAAAAAAATTTTGCTACTTTTGCATGTTAAACCTAAAAAATCGGGAATTATGGCAGGAGTTAAGCCCAAAAAAGCCCTCGGGCAACATTTCTTGACAGACCTTGGCGTGGCGCAGCGCATTGCCGCCACTCTCGACGCCTACCCCGACTATCCGCTGCTTGAGGTAGGCCCCGGCATGGGCGTGCTCACGCAGTTCCTGCTCGAGCGTCACCCCGCCGACATGGTCTCGGTGGCCGAAATCGACACCGAAAGCATCGATTGGCTCAAGACACACCTGCCCGAGCCGCAGCCCCGCATTATCGAAGGCGACTTCCTGCAGATGAACCTCAACGAGCTCTACCCCGGCGACGGCAAATTCTGCGTAATAGGCAATTACCCCTACAATATCTCTTCACAGATATTCTTCAAGGTGCTCGACTACAAAGACCGCGTAGTGTGCTGCTCAGGCATGCTCCAGCGCGAGGTGGCCGAGCGTCTGGCCGCAGGCCCCGGCACTAAAGCACGCGGTATACTCAGCGTGCTGCTGCAGGCATGGTACGACGTGGAATATCTCTTCACGGTGTCGGAGCACGTGTTCAACCCGCCGCCCAAGGTGAAGTCGGGCGTGATACGCATGGTGCGTAACAGCGTAACCGACCTCGGGTGCGACGAGGCTCTCTTCAAGACCGTGGTAAAAACCACCTTCGGCCAGCGCCGCAAGACCATACGCAACAGCGTGCGGGCTCTACTGCCTCCGGGAACAAATCTCCCCGATGACTGCCCACTGGGCCAGAAGCGCCCCGAGCAACTCTCTGTTGCACAATTCATTGAACTCACCAACAGCGTTGAAACCTTGCGCAAGGCATGAAAGAGTACACCGACGAATATCTCGAACAGATAAAGCACATTATCTCGGCCGATGACAAGGAGCAGGCTCGCGCAGAGCTTGCCGGACTGCACCCCGCCGACATCGCCGAGCTATACCAGAACCTCGACCTCGATGAGGCCGAGTACCTCTACAAGCTCCTCGACGAGGAGACCGCCGCCGACGTGCTCATGGAGCTCGACGAAGACGACCGTCTCAAGCTCCTCAGCCACATGCCAGCCGAGGAAATCGCCAAGCAGATCGACCACCTCGACACCGACGACGCCGTAGACCTCATACAGCAACTCGATGAGGAAGAGCGCGACGAGATTCTCTCGCACATCGACGACGTGGAGCAGGCAGGCGACATCATAGACCTCCTCAAATACGACGAAGACACCGCCGGCGGCCTCATGGGCACCGAGATGATTGTGGTGAACGAGAACTGGTCGATGCCCGAGTGCATCAAGCAGATGCGCGTCCAGGCCGAGGATATGGACGAAATCTACTACGTCTACGTCGTCGACAACGACTACCGCCTGCGCGGAACTCTCCCGCTCAAGATGATGCTCACCCACCCCTCGGTGTCGAAAATAAAACATGTAATGGAAACCGACCCGGTGAGCGTAAAGGCAGACACACCTATCGACGACGTTGCCCTCGACTTCGAGAAATACGACCTTGTGGCAATGCCCGTTGTCGACTCCATCGGGCGCCTCCTTGGCCTTATCACCGTCGACGACGTCATGGACCAGGTGCGCGAGTCAAGCGAACGCGACTACCAGTTAGCCTCGGGTATCTCCTCCGACGTCGATGCCGACGACTCCATATTCGCCCAGACAAAAGCACGCATACCCTGGCTCCTGATAGGCATAGCCTCGGGTCTTTTGGCTTCGGTGATTCTCAGCACCTTCGAGGCGCAGCTGCAGGCTGTGACAACCCTCGCCCTCTTCATCCCCATTATCGGCGGCACGGGCGGTAACGTGGGTGTGCAGGCCTCGGCTATCGTGGTGCAGGGCCTCGCCAACGGCTCGCTCGACATACGCCACTTTGCCACCCAGTTAGGCAAAGAAATTCTCATAGGCCTACTCAACGCCTCGATAATAACCTCGGTAGTACTGGTTTACAACCTTATAATGCTGCCGTCGGAGCTGGCCGTGACAATGTCGGTGGCCGCCTCCCTGTTCATTGTGGTGATATTCGCATCAATCTTGGGCACCGTCGTGCCCCTGACCCTTGAGAAACTGCACATAAACCCGGCCTTGGCAACGGGTCCCTTCATTCAGATTTCAAACGATATTCTCGGCTTGATTATCTACGTGCAGATCTCGACCCTCTTCCTGCGCCTCTTCAGCTGAGCAGGCGCTCTATGCGGTTGCCGGGGCGTATGTTAAGACTGAAAGCCGCGCTACGGCCCGTGGCATCGCTGCGGTAGTTGAAGTGGTAGCGCTCGGCGCCGAGGCAGTCGAGCCCGGCAAAAGCCGCTGTCGCCTGCTCGTTGTGCACCCGGCCCGGCACAAGTCGCTCTTCTATAGTGACATCGAAGCCTATGATTGTCACCGCAAGGCTATAGGCACCGTCGTCGGCCCACACGCCTTCGAGCCCGAAACGGTTGATTTCAAGTTCGCCGCGCTCGTTTACTATGGCAACAATTCCGGCATCGGAAAGCGCCGCATCGGTGCGCAGGGTGCCCGCGTAGAGAAAGGTGCGGGCAGCGCCGCGGCGCGAGGGCATGGCCGCGGCAGCTATCACCGCCGCCGCTATAAATGCCGTGATAATATAAAATTCCACGGTGTTGAATATGCTCATCAGTATCATATAGCGCCAAAATTACATATAAAAAACCATACCGCCAAATGAGCGACACGCTCGACACAATGCTCCGCGCTGCCTTAAAAGAGGCTAAGATGTGGCTCGACAACTTCGTGGTGCCGCGCCTGTGCCCCGTGTGCGGCGAGCCCCTGCAAGGCCACTTGGGTGAGCTGTGCTTCAAGTGTCTGGCAGCGCTCCCTGTGTGCCATGCGCGCGGTCCTGAACTCATCGAAAACCGCGCGGCGCTCTCAAATATGCCTTTCGGAACGGGCATCGTGGCGGCCTGGTTCAACTACGACCCCGCCGACCCTTATGCCGGGCTCATCCGCTCGGCCAAGTACCACGACCGCCCCATACTCGCACGCCACTGCGGCGCCCTATTCGCACGCGAGCTGCTGCAACGCGGAGCCGCCGGAAGTTTAATCAGCCCCTCCGACATCGACGTGCTCCTGCCCATGCCCATGTTCTTTGCCAAACAGCTCAAACGCGGCTACAACCAGAGCCGCGAGATTGCACTCGGCATGGCCGGGGTGTTAGGCATACCCGTGGGCGATAACCTCGTGGCCGTGCGCCCGCATGGCTCGCAGACACGCCTGAGTTACAACGAGCGCGCAGCCAACATCCACGGCTGCTACCGCTGCCGTCACCCCGAAGAGCTCGAAAGGCTCAACGTGGCTATTGTCGACGACGTCATTACCACCGGAGCCTCTATGGGCGAGGCAATCTCGGCCCTGGCCTGGGGTAGGGCAAAGCCCTCAACGGTATCGGTACTCGCCCTCGGAGCCACCGTCAAAGGCTCATGACACTCTCCTTTACGTATATCCCCCGCCGGGCGCGTAATCATAATATACCTAACCTAATCCAATATTATGAAAACACGCTTAACCGGACTCTTACTGTTGTTGGCTACTGTCTTCGCAGCCATGGCGCCGCAAGCCATGGCCGAAACGCGACGGATACTTGTCGTAGGCAACAGTTTCTCTTTCGACGCAACTCTCCAGGAATTTTTGCCCGTGGTTGAATCGGCGGGCGACGACATCGTGCTCGGCTTCCCCTACAAAGGCGGAACAACCCTGGCTCAGCACTGGGGCTACATCTCGGGCAACCAGCAGATTTACAACTACTACAAAATATCGGGAGGCAAAATGACCTCGACAGGCGGCAGCAGCCGTTGCTTCGACGAAAGTATAATCGGCTCGGAGCCTTGGGATGCCGTCGTTATCCAGACCGACCACAACTACTCCGGCACTTACGACCATTATTTCCCCTATCTCGACAATATCATTGAGTATATACGCGAGCGCCTGACCAACAAAGACGCACAATTCTACCTCTATATGACATGGGCTTACCAGGAAGGCTCCTCAAAGCTCATCGAACTGATAAACAAAGGCTTGTACAAAGACCAGGCCGACATGTACGCTAAAATCACCGAGTGCGCTCCTTGGGCTGCCGATAAAGCCGGCATCGGACGCGAGAACGTTATCCCCGGCGGCACGGCCGTGCAGAACGGACGCTCAAGCTATCTCGGCGATACTTACAACCGCGACGGCTACCATATGGACCTCAGCCACGGACGATACACCCTCGCCCTCACATGGTACGAGAAACTCTTCGGCAAGAGTGCCGCCAATATCACATACCACCCCTCGAGCATGACCGACTTCTGTGCCGCCACCTGCCGCGCAGCCGCTTCGGCCGCTATTGCCAACCCCTGGCAAGTGACCTCGCTCGAAGAAGAATTCGGTATCAACCCCGACGCCGTTTTCCGCCCTCTCGACCGCCCCGTGCTTATAAACTTCGGTATTGCAACGGGAGCTTCGGCAAAATCGGAATTTGCCTGGAACAACTTCACCTCGCACGTTTATGGCGCAACTGAAAGCGACATATGCAACTCCAAGGGCTACGCCACCGATCTCCGCTTCGCCATAAAAGGTGCCTTCGAAGGTGTTTCGGTAACAGGTTCAACCAAGAGCGAGACAGCCCTCGACATGCCCGTCAATGCCTCGCGCTCGGCATTCTATGGCACCGGCTCGGCAATGGTTCAGATCAGCGGCCTATATCCCGGTCAAAGCTACGACCTCACTATATTCGCCTCTGCCGACGACAACAGCACATCTCTTTACACTGCCGCAGGCGTCAACGAAGGCTCGGCAAGCCTCAACGCCGATGCCAACACCGACCGTACCGCTGAAATAAAAGGTATCGTCGCCGACGAAAACGGCCGCATGAACCTCACCATTGCTGCCGAGGACCAAAACGACCGCTTCTACCTCGGCGCCCTGATGATTACCCCTCGCCTCTCTATCCCCTCGAAGCAGGCCGTCAAGATAAACTTCACAACCGATGATGCTGCCGTCGAAGGCTGGAACTCGGTAAGCTCATATGCCGCAGGCACAGCCATTGACGCGCTCACCGATGCGGCAGGCACAGCCACCGGCATCTCTATGACCGTCACCGCACCCTTCGCAGGCGCTACCGACGCAGGCGTAACAGCCACCACCACAGACCTCGACATGCCGGCGGCAGTATCATCAACAGGCTTTTGGGTAAACGGCGTGGGGAAAGACGGCATACTCGTGCGCGAGGCCGAAATCGTGTTCAGCGGCCTCGACCCCGACAAGGAATACGACTTCTGCATGTACGGCTCGATAACAGGTGCTACCGAAACCCACGAAGCCGAATACTCAACCTTCGGAGCCTCCGACAACTTCATCGGTCTCGATGCCAACGACAACACCTCGGCAACAGCCACTCTGCCCGCAGTGCGCCCCGACGCCGACGGCCGCATACGCTTCACCGTAACTCCGGGTGCCACAAGCGTAGACACCTACAAAATCGGTTATATCAACGCCATGAGCATTATGGTTCCGGGAGAGACAGAGGTAGTACCCTTTGAACCTACCTCGGAAGGCCCCTGGGACGGTATGTCTATGATAGCCCCGGCCCGCGACGCCTCAGGCGCCTACACAATTTACACCGGCGCCGAACTCGCATGGGTGGCTAACCAGACCAACGCAGGCAAGGAGCTCGGCACTATAAAGATCTGCGCCGACATCGACCTGGGCAACAAGTCGTGGACTCCCATAGGCTATGGCGTATACTTCAACGGCAGCATCGTCGGTGGCGGACACCGCATCTACAACCTGCTCATCGACAAATCAGACCTCGACAGCAGCAAGAAATTCGCAGCCCTCGTAGGCATGACAAACAACTCCGAGAGCAAAATCAGCGACCTCTATATCTCGGGCCGTATAGTAGTTCCGGCGAAGGTTACAGTTAAGTCGATAGCCGGTTCTTTCATAGGTAAGGCCAACGCCCTCAACTCTATTAGTAACTGCCACAGCGATGTTACCATAGACATCGAAGGCACTCCCGGATATGTGGGCGGCGTGCTGGGCTTCATGAAGACTGCTATCGTTAAAAGCTGCTCCTACTCAGGCACCATAAACATCAACAACGCCATTACCAACGGCGTAGGCGGTGTATTAGGTTGCACCAACTCTGCTCTCGAAGGCGTAGAGGCCGAGTTCCACGGGTGCTACTTCACAGGCACTATACGCAACCACAACAGCAAGGCAAAACCTGCATACGTAGGCGGCATTAACGGCTACTCAAGCGTTACCAAAGGCTCGGAGACAATTACCGACAACTATGTAGCCGGTACTATAGACTCCGACGGTAAATACAAAGACATCATTGTAGGCCGCGTGAACACCCCCTCATTCTTCAGCGACAACAACTTCTACTTCGGCGACTATGGCTCCCTCACGGCCAACGGGGGCGAGCAGGCCGACGCCGCCCGCTTCCACTCAGGCGAGATAGCCTACCTGCTCAACGGCGACCAAATGGAATTCCTCTTCGGCCAGGATCTTTCTAACCCCGAGAGCATGCCCGTGGTATATAACGGACAGAACCGCGTGAACCGAATCACCTACAAGGTTGGAGAGGAACATCACGCAACCGTTTACTGCAACGCCCAGCTCATCCTCCCCGAGGTAACACCCGAAAACTGCCACTGGGAAGACGCCGACGGCAATGTATACGACGGTAATTCGGTACTCAACAACGACCTCGAGCTCTTTGCCAAAGTGCCAACCTCGGCCTCGCTAAGTTCTGCTGCCGAGGGCATAAGCATCACCGCCCGCCAAGGCACGATAACCGTTATCTCCGACACTGCGGTAGGCGAGCTCCGCATCCTCGCCGTAGACGGCCGCACAGTGCTCGCCCGCAGCTCCGAAGCAAACACCCTCACCCTGAGCACCGACGGCCTCCCCTCAGGCGTCTATATCGCTCTCTGCGGCGGTAAAACCCTCAAATTCGTGCGCTGACACTTACCGTTCACCATAATAAATTCAGCCCCCGCGCCCACTGCCCAAAAGGCAGCACGCGCGGGGGTGCTCTTTATTAAATAAAGGTCTAAAGCCCTATATTTTCTTTACTTCGGCAGCACATCGCCGACGAGTATCAGAGAGATGTTCTCGGCCTTGTTGGCGCCGTTCTTCAACCGCAGGCGCACTTCTTTCTTTTGTTCGCCATGCTGCCCTGCAGGGTTGAACACCACCTTGATTTCGGCTGTTTCGCCGGGCTTGGTGGGGCGGCGCGGATAGTCGGGAGTCGTGCAGCCGCACGAAGGCACCGCCTGTATTATCGACACCGACTCGTTGCCCGTGACTTTCATGCGGAACACATGGTTCACAGCGGGGTCGTTGGCACGGATTGTGCCGAAATCATAAATCAGAGTATCTATCTGCACGCCCACTTTATCGCCGGGCACGCGACGGGCGTCGGCCGATATGACGCCGACGAGGGTTACCAATATAAGGAGAAGAAACTTACGCATTTTCAGAGATTTTTCATTTTGAAATACTTGTCGAGCACCTGCGCGGCAGCCGCAAAACTCGAGCGGCGGTTAGCCAGCACATCGGCCTCGCAATCGGTGAGCATGGCCTGGATGTCGGGGTTGTCGTAGAAATTCTTGCGCAGCTGCTCGTCGATAGTCTCGTACATCCACCAGCGGGCCTGCTGCTGGCGTTTGGCCTCGAAGTAGCCGTTCTCCTTCACAAAAGCGAAGTAGCGGTCTATCATATCCCACACCTCGGGTATGCCAAGCTCGTAGTAGCCCGAGTAGGTGAGGACCTCGGGGCGCCAACCCGATGCCGTGGGCGGAAAGAGGTGGAGCGCCGAGCGGTACTGTGCCTGGGCGAGAGTGGCAGGCCCCACGTTGTCGCCGTCGGCCTTGTTTATTACAATGCCGTCGGCCATTTCCATAATGCCGCGCTTTATGCCCTGGAGCTCATCGCCGGCACCGGCAATCTGTATGAGGAGGAAGAAATCGACCATGGAGTGCACGGCGGTCTCGCTCTGACCCACGCCTACGGTCTCCACAAATATATTATTATATCCGGCAGCCTCGCACAGCACTATGGTCTCGCGGGTCTTGCGGGCAACGCCACCCAATGAGCCTGCCGAGGGAGAAGGGCGTATGAAAGCCGAGGGGTGCTGCGAGAGCTTCTCCATGCGCGTCTTATCGCCGAGAATCGACCCCTTGGTACGCTCGCTCGAAGGGTCGATGGCGAGGACGGCAAGCTTTCCGCCGTCGCGGAGCACGTGCAGGCCGAAGACGTCGATACTCGTGCTCTTGCCGGCGCCGGGCACGCCCGTGATGCCTATGCGGCGCGACTTGCCGGAGTAGGGCAGACACTTCTCTATAACCTCCTGCGCCAGTGCGTAATGGTCGGGGGCGAGGCTCTCAACCAGCGTCACGGCGCGACTGAGGATAGTGACGTCGCCTTTGAGAATACCCTCCACAAGCTCGCTGACCGAGGGGAGGGGTTTGCGACGGCGCCGCTGCATATAGGGATTGACAACGGGTGGCTGTGCCACGCCGCCGTTTACGGTAAGACCAATGTATTGTGCGTCGTTTTCGGGGTGTTCCATAGTATTATAAGAACTGATTTATCGGCTTAAGAGTTTGGATATTGCATTAAAAAATCCGGCCACGGCCTCGCGGCTCTCCACAGGAATCACGACAGAGGCCTGCCCCGTGGCTGGGTCCGTTTTGACAAGAGTGTCGACAAGGCGCCCGGTGGCCTCGGGGTCGGCCAGGGTACCCGCAAGCGACGAGAAGAACGAGACTCCGGCCTTGACGAGCTCTTCGGGACGGGTAGCCGCAGGCACATTGCCGGGCGTATCACCCTCGGGGCTGTCGCCCTCGGGCTCGGGATAATCGGTGATGTCGGGCTCCACGGGCAAGGGAGTAGAGGGGGGTAGGGTGCTCGCCAGTATATCAACTATCTTGGTGAGCTTGCTGTCGTCGAGCGTTATCTCATCGTCGCCCCCGTCGAGAATCCCTGCAAAGAGGTCGCTCTTGAACGCGAGGGTGTCGAGCATCCGCTCCTCTATAGTCGAGGCCGACACCATATTTATAACCTGAATGTTGCGCTGCTGCCCTATGCGGTAGATACGCGCTATGCGCTGCTCAAGCACGGCAGGGTTCCATGGCAGGTCGAGGTTTATAATCAGGGAGGCAGCCTGAAGGTTGAGACCGGTGCTTCCGGCGTCGGTAGATATAAACACGCGCTTGGCAGGGTCGTTCACAAAATTATCGGCCACGCTGCGGCGCCTGGCTGCCGACAGCCCTCCGTGGAAATACTCATAACCTATGCCCTCGCGGTCGAGCTCTTCGGCCAGGATGCGCGTCATACGTTCCCATTGGCTGAAGATTACGGCTTTGCCGTCGCCGGCCTCCATTAGGTCTTTCACAAGCTGCACAGCCTCGGCAACCTTTGTGCCGAAGCGCGTCTTCTGGTCTACTATAAAGGTGCTGTCGCACACCATGCGCATGCGCGAGAGCAGCAGAAGCAGGCGCTTGCGCTCCTTTTCGGAGAGAAAGCGGTAGGTCTGCCATTTATGGGCGAGGTGTGCAACGGCGCTCTGGCACTCATCGTGAATCTCACGTTGCTCGGGCGTCATGGGCACGTACAGCACCTTGTCGGTGCGCTGCGGCAGCTGAACCTCCACATCGGAGCGGCGGCGGCGTATCATGCACCCGCGCAGGTTGCGGCTCACATCGCCAAGGCGGCGGTAGCCCGTAACCTTGCCCGTAGGCGAGCTCACCACATGGCGGTCGACAAACTCATGGTAGGGGCCGAGGGCATATTGGTCAACGAACTGCATCACCGAGTAAAGCTCGTCGAGGCGGTTCTCCAGCGGAGTGCCCGAGAGCACAACGGCATAGTCCGACTCCACGCGGCGAGCAGCCCGCGCAATCTGCGTGTGCCAGTTCTTGAGGCGCTGCACCTCGTCCATTATCACCATGTCGAAGCGCAGGTTACCCATAGTCTTTATATCGTTTGCCAGCGTGTGGTACGATACTATCTTATAGAAATTCGGCGCCGAATAGAGCTCTCTGCGCCGCGTGTGTACACCCTCTATAACAAGGGCGTCGGCACCGGTAAAGCGCTCTATCTCTTTCTTCCACTGATATTTGAGCGAGGTAGGGCAGATGACCAGTACCGAGGCCGCCATGCTCCTGCTCTTGAGGAGCTCGGCAGCCCCTATCGCCTGCACGGTCTTGCCAAGGCCCATTTCATCGGCCACAAGCACCTTACCCATTTCGAAGGCAAAGCGTATGCCCTCTTTCTGATAGGGGTAAAGGCGGGTGTTGAGCAGGGCGTCGAGGTCGCTGTCGGAGATATCGGCGAGCAAATCCTTGCGGCGGCGGCGGTCGCGGGCCTCAAGTATATAGTTGAGGGCATCGGGCATGCAGTGGAACTGCGGGTCTATCTTCCGCGCCGTATCTATAAACGAAGGCAGGTCGGGCACCATGCCGGGAGTGGCTACGAAATCGTCGTCGAAATACTTCAGCGCCGCTACCGTCATGGCATCGGCAGCCCGGGTGCCCGGATAGAGCCGCAGCCGTCGGCCGCCGGTGTACGACATATAGAGCATGGCACGCGACGGAAGGCCGCCTGCCACGGCTTTACCATTTGCCTCAAGCCACGCGGCAACAGCCTCTATGTGCTTGCAGGTGCCGAGTGACGATGTGCGGAAGTCCATGCAGTCGCAATTGTTCCACTCATTGCCGGCACCGTGATAAGCCACACGGTAGGCGCGGCGCGACTCACGGCTCGACACCGTATATTGCCCTGGTGCCCAGCGGTCTGAAATCTCGGCCACGGTAAAACCTCCGCGGGCCGCTGCCTGACGCCGCAGCGCACACTGCCACTCTGCCAGACTCATGCCCACAGGGCGTACGTCGGCACTGACATCGGCAACACGCGCACTTGCTTTTCTGCTCTTTGCTTTCATACCGCAAAATTAAGCAAAAGTTATTTAAGTTGTGTAAGACCCGGGCGCCTTTGCCCCAACTTTAAGCCTACACGCTTGTTATATAGACAAAAGCACAACTCGCAGGGTGCGGTGGATTGTAATCCCCCTCGGCAGGAAACAGCGGATGAAAGCACCGCGACGCACCCCGGAAACCTCCACGGACGCGCTCAGGCGCGTCCTCGCGTATAAAGCCCGAAGTAAACGCCACCATAACCGTGACCCCTTTTAATTTTTATTAATAAAGAAATTTTTCCTTATTTAGTGCGCGAGCCAAAAAATTTGCGTACCTTTGCACCCGGTACACAAGGCGTGCGCGCCACACTACCCGAGTAAAAAAGAACAAACATACAAACACCATATTTTTTCAAGCAAAATGAGCAAGATTGAAGAAATCAAGAAAGCCCGTATTGCCGAAGTCAAAGCCGACCTCGCAAAATACGGCATCAAAGGCACTACCGAAGTCCTCTACAACCCCTCGTACGAAGAGCTTTTCAAGCTCGAGACCCTTCCTACCCTCGAAGGTTACGAGAAAGGCGTTGCTACCGAACTCGGTGCCGTTAACGTTATGACCGGCGTTTACACCGGCCGTTCGCCCAAAGACAAATTCATCGTTCTCGACGAAAAGTCGAAAGACACCATCTGGTGGACTACTCCCGAATACACCAACGACAACAAGCCCGCTTCTGAAGAAGCTTGGAAAGCCGTGAAGACTCTCGCCGTTGACGAGCTCAGCGACAAGACCCTCTACGTTGTCGACGGTTTCTGCGGTGCCAACAAAGACACCCGCATGGCTGTGCGCTTCATCATGGAAGTGGCATGGCAGGCTCACTTCGTGACCAACATGTTCATCCGCCCCACCGCTGAAGAACTCGAAAACTTCAAGCCCGACTTCATCGTTTACAACGCTTCCAAGGCCAAACTCACCAACTACAAGGAACTCGGCCTCAACAGCGAGACTGCCGTTGTATTCAACATCTCTACCCGTGAGCAGGTTATCATCAACACCTGGTACGGCGGCGAAATGAAGAAAGGTATGTTCTCGATGATGAACTACTACCTCCCCCTCAAGGGCATCGCCTCTATGCACTGCTCGGCCAACACCGACATGAACGGCGAGAACACCGCTATCTTCTTCGGCCTCTCGGGCACAGGTAAGACCACCCTCTCAACCGACCCCAAACGTCTCCTCATCGGCGACGACGAACACGGCTGGGACGACAACGGCGTGTTCAACTTCGAAGGCGGCTGCTATGCCAAGGTTATCAACCTCGACAAAGACAGCGAGCCCGACATCTACAACGCTATCCGTCGCGACGCTCTCCTCGAAAACGTTACTGTTGACGCTGAAGGCAAAATCAACTTCGCCGACAAGAGCGTGACCGAGAACACCCGCGTAAGCTACCCCATCGACCACATCGAGAAGATCGTTAAGCCTATCTCGCACGGTCCTGCTGCCAAGAACGTTATCTTCCTCTCGGCAGACGCTTTCGGCGTGCTTCCTCCCGTTTCGATCCTCACCCCCGAGCAGACCAAGTACTACTTCCTGAGCGGCTTCACCGCCAAGCTCGCCGGTACAGAACGCGGCATCACCGAGCCCACCCCCACCTTCTCGGCTTGCTTCGGCCAGGCATTCCTCGAACTCCACCCCACAAAGTACGCCGAAGAACTCGTTAAGCGCATGCAGCAGTCGGGTGCCAAGGCATACCTCGTGAACACCGGCTGGAACGGTACCGGCAAACGTATCTCTATCAAAGATACACGCGGTATCATCGACGCTATCCTCGACGGCGCTATCCTCAAGGCTCCCACCAAGAAGCTCCCCATCTTCGACTTCGAGATTCCTACCGAGCTTCCCGGTGTTGATCCCAAGATCCTCGACCCCCGCGACACCTACGCTAACCCCGAAGAGTGGACAAAGAAGGCCGAAGACCTCGCTGCCCGTTTCATCAAGAACTTCAAGAAATACGAGAACAACGAAGCCGGCAAGGCTCTCGTTGCCGCAGGTCCCCAGCTCTAAGCTCAGACCCGCTCTCAATACAAACAGCCACACCCTCAGGGGCGTGGCTGTTTTTTTATTTATATCATGTCACGTCGACCCTCTTCGCCCGACTAAAGCCTCACTATTGCGCTCTCACCCTCAAAAAATTTTGGCATTGCGCTCTCTAATTCGTAACTTTGCACATTGAAACAAACTAAGAGCGATGAACATATCATATAAATGGCTAAAAGAGTATGTCGATTTCGACATGACTCCCGAAGAACTCTCGGCGCTGCTTACGTCGATAGGCCTTGAGACCGGCTCTGTGGAGCGCGTCGAAAGCATACGCGGCGGCCTTGCCGGCCTCGTTATCGGCAAAGTGCTCACCTGCGACGTACACCCCGACAGCGACCACCTTCACATAACAACCGTTGACCTCGACGGCACCGGCACTCCTGTGCAGATTGTATGCGGCGCTCCCAACGTAGCCGCAGGCCAGACAGTGGTAGTGGCTACCGTAGGCACAACCCTCTACACCCCCGAGGGCGAGGCTTTCAAAATCAAGAAGTCGAAAATACGCGGTGTGGAGTCGTTCGGTATGATATGCGCTGAAGACGAAATAGGCGTCGGCAACTCTCACAACGGCATCATCGAACTCCCGGCAGCCGCCGAGAGCATGATAGGCCGCCCCGCTGCCGAATACTATAACATCGACGACGACTTCGTTCTCGAAGTAGACCTCACTCCCAACCGCATCGACGCCGCCTCGCATTATGGCGTTGCACGCGACGTGGCAGCAGCCCTCATAGGCCGTGGTATAGCGCCTGCCAACCTGCGCCGCCCCTCGGTCGAAGGCTTCACCCTCGCCGACGCTCCGGGCACCGGCGTGACCGTCGACGTCGAAGCTGCCGACGGCGTTACCCGCTACTGCGGCGTGACTATCGAAGGCATCAAGGTTGGCCCCAGCCCCGAGTGGCTCGCCAAGAAACTCACAACCATTGGCCTCCACCCGATAAACAACGTTGTCGATATCACCAACTATATACTCCACGCCGTAGGGCAGCCACTCCATGCCTTCGACGCCGACACATTAGCCGACAACCGCATAGTGGTGCGCCGCGCACTCCACGGCAGCAAATTCGTGACACTCGACGGCGTTGAGCACACCCTCGACGGCGCCGACCTCATGATTTGCGACGGCAAGGAAGAGAAGTGCATGGCCGGCGTATTCGGTGGCCTCAACTCAGGCACAACCGAAGCCACAACACGCGTTTTCCTCGAATCGGCCTGCTTCAACCCCACCTCGGTACGCCGCACGGCACGCCGCCACGGCATAAGCACCGATTCATCGTTCCGCTTCGAGCGCGGTGTCGACCCCAACGGTTGCCGCCTTGCCATGGAATATGCCGCAGGCCTCATCTGCGAGCTCACCGGCGGCCACATCGCAGGCCGCATAGTCGACTACTATCCTCAGCCGGTAGCACCCTACAAGGTTGAGATGACCTACGGCGACATCGACGCCCTCGTTGGCAAAAAATTCGAGCGTGAGACGGTAGACACCATTCTCCGCGCCCTCGAAATCGACGTCACTGCCGACGGCGACAGACTCTCACTCCAGGTGCCCACATACCGTGTGGACGTACAGCGCCCCTGCGACGTTATCGAAGACTTCCTCCGCATCTACGGCTACAACAACGTGGCCATGAGCGACGAGCTTCACTCCTGCCTGTCTTTCAAGACTCCCACCGATGCCGCCGACGACCTCCGCCGCACCGTGGCCGAGCAGCTCACAGGCGCAGGCTGGAACGAGATTCTCAACAACTCGCTCACTGCCGAGGGCTACTACGCCGAGCTCCCCGACTTCCCCGCAGCAAACTGCGTCAAGCTCCTCAACCCCCTCAGCCAGGACCTCAACGTGCTTCGCCAGACCATGCTCTTCGGCGGTCTCGAATCAATAGCACACAACATAAACCGCCGTTGCCCCGACACCGCATTCTACGAGTTCGGCAACGTATACTTCCTCGACCCCGCCAAAACCTCGACCGACGAAGCTCCCCTCGCCCCCTACAGCGAAAGCGCCCGCCTCGCTCTTTGGCTGGCAGGCTCCACACGCCAGGCCAACTGGCTCCGCGCACGCGAAGACGCCGGTTTCTACGACCTCAAGGCCGCAGTGCTCAACGTGCTCACACGCACAGGTCTCAACCCCGTGCTGCGCAACGCCGAGCTCCCCAAGGGCGCAATCTTCACCCAGGCCCTTGAAATAAGCACCGTCAACGGCGCTCACCTCGGTACAATGGGCATTGTTGACCCCGCCATTTGCCGCCGCTGCGACATCAAGGTGCCCGTGAACTACGCCGAGCTCAACTGGGATACCATAGCACGCCTGGCAGCCCGCACAAACGCCCTCTACGCCCCTCTGGCAAAGACTCACCCCGTGAAGCGCGACCTCTCGCTCCTGCTCGACAGCCGCGTGACAATGGCCGAAGTCGAAGCCGCAGTGCGTGAGGCCGAGCGTCGAATCCTCGGCAGCGTCGAGCTCTTCGACGTTTACGAAGGCGACAAACTGCCCGCAGGCAAAAAGTCGTATGCCATCTCTATCACACTCCAGGATCCCGAAAAGACCCTCCAGGACAAGTACATCGACCGCGTGATGAGCAAGGTTATCGACAACCTCAAGAAAAAACTCGGAGCAGAACTCCGCTGATAAACCTGACAATAATAAAACGATATATACCTACCAATGGGAAGAGCATTTGAATACCGCAAAGCCCGCAAGCTCAAACGCTGGGGCAACATGTCGCGCACATTCACGCGCATAGGCAAGGAAATTACTATCGCCGCCAAAGCCGGTGGTCCCGACCCCGACACCAATCCCCGTCTCCGCGCTCTCATGCAGAACGCTAAGGCTGCTAACATGCCCAAAGATACCGTAGAACGCGCTATCAAGAAGGCTACCGATAAAGACGCCGGCGACTACAAGGAAATCACCTACGAGGGATACGGCCCCTTCGGCATCGCTATCTTCGTGGAAGCTGCCACCGACAACAACACCCGTACTGTGGCTAACGTACGCTCTTACTTCAACAAGCACGGAGGCAGCCTCGGCACACAGGGCTCGCTCACTTTCCTCTTCGAGCACAAATGCGTGTTCAAAATCAAACCCAAAGACGGCGTGGGCCTCGACGACCTCGAACTCGAGCTCATCGACTACGGCGTTGACGAACTCGGCCACGACGAAGACGAGGACGGCAACGAGCAGGTAGTGCTTTACGGTGCTTTTGAATCGTACTCCGAGATTCAGAAATACCTTGAGGAAAACGGTTTTGAAATCATCTCCTCTGAATTTGAGCGCATCCCCAACGACCTCAAGGACGTGACCCCCGAGCAGCGCGAGAGCATCAACAAGCTCCTCGAGAAGCTCGAAGACGACGAAGACGTGCAGAACGTGTTCCACAACATGCGCGACGACGAAGAAGAATAAACACTTACTTTGCAATACACCACAAAAATTGAGAATTGATACACCAATTGATTCTCAATTTTGTTTTATAACAGTATGAAACAGAAACAGATTCCCGTGCTGCTGCTCACCGGATACCTTGGCAGCGGCAAGACCACTCTGCTAAACCGCATTCTCACCAACGAGAAAGGAATACGTTTTGCAGTGATTGTAAACGATATAGGCGAAGTCAACATCGATGCCTCACTCATCCAGAAAGGCGGCATAGTAGGTGGCAAAGACCAGGGCGACCTCGTCGCACTCCAGAACGGCTGCATATGCTGCACGCTCAAAATGGACCTCGTGGAGCAGCTCTCCGACATTGTGGCCACAGGTAAATTCGACTACATAGTAATCGAAGCCAGCGGCATATGCGAACCCGCACCCATTGCCCAGACTATCTGCTCGATAGCCGGCATGGAACCGCGCTACACCCGCCACGGCCTACCGCGCCTCGACTGCATTACCACCGTGGTCGACGCCCTGCGCCTGCAGAGCGAGTTCGGTTGCGGCGAGTCGCTCCAGCGCAAAGGTCTCGACGAAGACGACATCGAAAATCTTGTAATAGAGCAGATTGAGTTCTGCAACATTATCCTCCTCAACAAAATATCGGAAGTTAGCCCCGAAGAAGCCGGACGCATACGCGCTATTATCCGCGCCATACAGCCCCGCGCCGAAATCATAGAGTGCGACTACTGCGACGTCGACCTCAACCGCCTCATCAACACAGGCCTCTTCGACTTCGAGAAAGTGGCAACCTCGGCAGCGTGGATCGATGCTATCGAAGGACATCATGACGACGACGAGCACCACCATGAGCATGAGCACGAGCATGAACACGGCCACCACCACGAGCATGAACATGAACACGACGACCACTCAGCCTGCGACCACGAGCACGGCCACTGCTGCTGCCACCATCACCACCACGGCGAAGGCGAGGCCGAGGAATACGGCATAGGCACCTTCGTGTACTACCGCCGCCGAGGCTTCGACATCAACAAGTTCGACCACTTCATTGCCACCGCATGGCCCCGCAGCGTAATCCGTTGCAAAGGTGTGCTTTACTTCAATCATAACCGCGACATGAGTTTCCTCTTCGAGCAGGCAGGCGTGCAGAAAAAACTCACCGAAGCCGGTTTCTGGTTCGCAACAGCTCCCGCCGAAGAACTCGAGGTGCTCATGGAGCAGGAACCGGGCCTACGCAACGACTGGGACCCCGAGTACGGCGACCGCATGATAAAGCTCGTATTCATCGGCAAAGACATGGACCGCAAGGCTATTACCGAAGCGCTCGACAAGTGTTGAGTTAGCCCGAAAGGTTAATAATTTGGCATATATTTCACCTATAGTGGAGTATATGCCAAATTTTTTGTAATTTTGGCGCTCGAATTATCAAGAACAGTAAAGCAATGGAAGAAAAGAGCACAGGAGCAGGAATAGAAACCCTTACGAAAATCGCTACAGAACTGCGTCAACTCGACGGCAGCGTGGTTTTCGCCCGCCTTGAATCGGAATATATATTGCGCCTCTCGCTCAACGAAATGAAGCCCGTAAAAATTGATGGCTCACTGTTTATTCTTCTCGCAAAAGGCAAAATTACAATCACCTGCAACTCCGAGGAATACGAGGTAACGGCTCCCGCGGCAGCCTCGTTCCCACACGGAACCATGCTGCAGATCAAGGGCGACGATAACGAAGCCTCGGAGGCTTACATGCTGAGCTACTCGCAAAGCTTCCTTCAGGACGTAAACATATCTTTCGCAGCAATCTCGGGCGAAGCCCTCTTAGGCCACAAAAGCCCTGTGCTCGACCTCAGCGAGCGCGAGATGCACCTGATTATGCGCTACTTCTCGCTGATAGAAACCGTGCTCACCGACGTATACAACACGCAGCTTACCCGCCACATATTGTCGAGCCTCACGTCGGCAATGTTCTACCAGATGATGCTACTGCTCTATAAGCGCCTCGACAGCGCCGCTACGGCGTCAGAAACGGGTATGGGACCGCGCCGGAGCAGCTACGTGCACGATTTCATCAAGCTCGTGCATATACACTACACAAAAGAGCGCTCGGTAAACTTCTACGCTTCAAAGCTGTTCATTTCACCCAAATACCTCTCTCTGCTCGTGAAAGAGGCCACAGGGCGCTCGGCGGCACGCTGGATCGACCACTTCGTAATCACCGAAGCAAAGAACCTGCTGCGGTATTCGGGCAAGAACATACAGCAGGTGGCCTATGCGCTCAACTTCAGCAACCAGTCGTCGTTCGGAAAGTACTTCAAGCACATCACCGGCATGTCGCCGACAGAGTACCAGAAGTCATAGCGCGCAGCTTGCGGAACTGCCACACTATAAGGGCAGCCGTCACCACAGTGGCAGCGGCATCGGAAATGGGGAACGACAGCCACACACCCGTGATACCCAACTCCCGCGGCAGGAAGATAAGCAGAGGTATTATAAAAACTATCTGGCGGAGCATACCCACGGCTATCGACTCGGCCGCATTGCCTATGCTTTGGAAGAAGGTGGTGGAGATAATCTGGAACCCTACCACAGGGAAAGCCAGCAGACAGAGGCTCAGAGCGGTGTCTGTGGCCGCTATAAGCTCGGGGTCGGTGGTGAACACCCTGGCTATGTCTGACGGCCACACAAGCCCTATCAGAGCACCGCTGCACGTCAGCACCGAGGCAGCAGCCACGGCAAGAAAATAAGTGCGGCGAAGGCGGTGGAGCTTTCCCGCGCCAAAGTTATAGCCAATGATTGGCTGCATACCCTGGCACATGCCAAGCACGATAGTCACCAGCAGCGATGTATAAGTTACCATAATGCCCACGGCACCAATGTCGCGGTCGGTGCCGTAGCCGCCCAGGGCGTTGTTGGCAATGGCATTTACAACACACGAGGCGGCATTGACAAGCGCAGGGGCAGCGCCTATCGATATTATACCTGCAATAATCTTCCACTCCATGCCGTAGATTCCGCGACGGAAGCGGAGAGTGACGTCGCGCCGCATGAAGTGCGCCATAACAAAAGCCGTGCCCACAGCCATGGCTATATCGGTGGCGAGAGCTGCTCCGGCAATACCCCAGTCAAACACATAGATAAACAGAGGGTCGAGGCCTACGTTCACCACCGCACCTATGAGCATGGTCATCATGGCGCGCTTAGGGTAGCCCGAAGCACGCATCAGATTATTGAAACCATAGGTAAGATTAGTGAGCAGGCAGCCCGGCATGAGCACAAGCATATACTCGCGCGCATAGGGTGCTGTGGCCTCACTCGCTCCGAACAGTCGCAGCAGAGGATCGAGATACACCACAAAAAGGCTTATGTAGATAGCGCCGTTGATAAAGGTGAGCAACAAGGCATTGCCAAGGATTTTCTCGGCACGCCCGAGGCGACCGGCTCCCAACTCTATCGACACGCGCGCCGACGAGCCCACGCCTATAAGCACACCCACTGCTGTGGCGAGGTTCATGAGAGGGAACGTTATGGCCAGACCCGCTATGGCATCGGGGCCTACCCACTGCCCTATGAAAACGCGGTCTACAACATTATACAGCGCCATTACAAGCATACCTACCACGGCAGGCAGACTGTACTCCCAAAGGAGACGGCCCACCGGGCGGTTCGCAAGCTCCTCAAGCTTATCTTTCGACTGTTGCATTTTCCTTATTAATGACTTATATAAGCAGAAAGGCCTGCCACGCCGAAACGCAGCAGGCCTTTTCCGCAGTTATGGCTGGTACTTTTAGAAATTCGATTTATTTCTGAGCCTGTGCGGCAGCACGCTCGTAGTACTTCTTGATATCCACACGCGAAGAGCGTACGTATTCGGGATAGTCCTTGAGGATAGTGTCGTAGCACTTGGCCTCGTTGGCATAATCCTGCTGAGCGCGGTAGATATTGGCTTCCTTGATAAGGATGAAAGGCACGATTTCGGGGTTCTTGTCGGCCTTCGAGATAGCCTTGTTGTAGCACTTGAGAGCCTGGTCGAGCTGGTCGAGGTTCACGTGGCAGTCACCCTGCAGGGCATATACACCGGCAGCGGCGATGTTGTCGTCGAGCGAAGCGTCGTCGAGATATTTGAGAGCCTCCTCATATTTGCCCTCGCGGTAGAGGCGGATGCCTGCCTCGGCAGCGGCACGGTTACCGCTCTTGTAGCCTGCCTCGGCGGCGTTCTTGTACAGACCCAGTGCGAGTGAGTCTACCTGCTCGGCGTCGGCTTTGGCAACAAGCTCATCGGCCTTGCGGCTGCCTGCCTGTGACACGAACATGTAAATGAGCACTGCGATAATGATTACAAAGGCTGTGATAAGGCCCCACATTATTGACTTACGGTTGGCGCGAGCCTTGGCAAGGATTTCCTCGCTTGCATCTACCTGCTCGGGAGTAGGAGTGTTCTTTTCCATTGATATGTTGCTTTTTTTCGTTTTTTCTTGATATGTCTGCACTGCCCGTGGCAGTACCGCGCTTCACATGCGCGCATTAGCGACTGCAAAAATAACGTATTTTTCTCAAACCGCGAAATTTTAATTCCCATTTTTGCTTTCGGCTATGCAAATTGCGCCAAACGCCGCAATATTAACCATTAAATATCTCTAATCACGGAGTATCGACGCACGGCTCGTGCAATGCGGTTAAAATAAGCTATGATGATAAGCGTGTTATACCGCGCGAGGTGCGGTACCCGGGTCTCTTCCACACTACACTAATTAATTACTTGATTATATAATCCTCAAACCCGGGAAGTTTCTGACGTATTTCAGGGGCAGAAAGCCATAACATCAGATAGCACAATTTTGAGTAATCACCATTAATAGTTTTAGTATTTTCACCTTCGAAACCCACAGCATTGTCGTTGTCAAATAAACATTTTGATGGTGAATCATATACCTCTAACGAATGAAAAAACAGCTCCACTGGTCAGGATATTTCAGCTTATTTTCCTTTGATATTTCAGGCAACGTATTCATGCCCCAATTTATTAAGCTCCGATATGCTTCAAACAGTTTCAGAGTATCTATGTCGTGGCCGGGCTCAGGACTTGTTTCTCGGGTAGTGCCTATACTGAAATTATAAGAATCACCGTCTTCATAAATAATGCTCCACTTAATTCCATGATGACCGTAAACATAAACTATAAATTTTTTGTCTGCGAGAAGTGCCTTTTCAGAATCAGACAAGAAATGCAACGAAGCATTTTTTTCAACATCGGTTTGAAGCTGCTTGTCATCAGCGTGAGCTTTAAAACTCATGCTTGCCAACAAGGCGAGTAATAATAAGACTGTAACTTTTATTTTCATTTACTCAGCTAAACAACAAAAGTATAAAATCTTCACTTCCGCAAAATTACTATTAATAAATCGAACTCCAATATTGTTTAATATGTTCTACAACACACATTGCTCCAATCTTATAAGGAGTATAATAAAGCGACCATAGCAAGCGCCCTCACCTCCTCCAAAAATAAATTTTTGGCATTGCGACGGCTTATTATTAACTTTGCAAAAATAAACTGCTCTCAACTTATGAAAGAAATTGATCTCATAACAAAAATAGAGTCACTCAGCTTCGAGGAACTCTCCCAAAAGGAACGCGACGCCGTAATGGCTGCCCGCGATGCAATCTTAGGTGCATACACCCCCTACAGCCACTTCAAGGTAGGAGCAGCAATTGTGCTCGACAACGGCGAGACCGTGACAGGTGCCAACCAGGAAAACGTAGCCTTCCCCTCGGGAACATGCGCCGAGCGCTCGGCTTGTTTCTACGCCGGCGCCCGTTATCCCAACGCTAAATTCGAGCTCATAGCCATAGCGGCCCTCGGCACCGACGGAAAGCCCACCGAGCCCCCTACAGCTCCCTGCGGTGCTTGCCGCCAGTCGCTCCTCGAATACGAGCTGCGGGCAGGTCATAACGTGCCCGTGCTTCTGGCTGGACGCACCACAATTTACCGTCTGCCCTCGGTAAAATCGCTGCTGCCGCTGTCTTTCACTGAATTTTAAAGATACTTTTTTTACATAACATGGATTTTATAGAAGAACTTACCTGGCGCGGGATGATAAACACCGTGATGCCCGGCGCCGACGAAGAGCTCAAAAAGGGTATGGCCACGGCATATCTCGGTTTCGACCCCACGGCCGACAGTCTTCACATTGGCCACCTCGTGGGAGTGATGATGCTCAAACACTTCCAGCGCTCAGGCCACAAACCCATTGCTCTTGTGGGCGGTGCCACCGGTATGATCGGCGACCCCTCGATGAAGAGCCAGGAACGTAAACTCCTCGACGAGGATACGCTCCGCCACAACCAGGAGGCTATCAAGAAGCAGCTTGCAAAATTCCTCGACTTCGACTCCGACGCTCCCAATGCCGCCGAGCTCGTGAACAACTACGACTGGATGAAGAATTTCACGTTCCTCGACTTCATCCGCGACGTGGGCAAGCTCATCACTGTAAACTACATGATGGCCAAAGACAGCGTCAAGAAACGCCTCTCGGGCGAAACACAGCAGGGCATGTCGTTCACCGAATTCAGCTACCAGCTCGTGCAGGGCTACGACTTCCTCACCCTCTACCGCGATAAAAACTGCAAGCTGCAGATCGGCGGCTCTGACCAGTGGGGCAACATGACCACCGGCACCGAGCTTATCCGCCGCACTCTCGGTGGCGATGCCTACTGCATCACCTGCAACCTCATAACAAAAGCCGACGGCACTAAATTCGGCAAAACCGAAGGCGGCAACGTATGGCTCGACCCCGCGCGCACCTCGCCCTACAAGTTCTACCAGTTCTGGCTCAACGTCAGCGACGAAGACGCCGCAAAATACATCAAGATTTTCACTCAGCTGGGCAAGGAAGAAATCGACGCTCTCATTGCCGAGCAGGCTGAAGATCCCGGACGCCGCCCACTGCAACGCCGTCTCGCCCAGGAAGTGACCACCATGGTACACAGCGCCGCCGACTACGAGGCCGCTCTCGAAGCTTCGCAGATTCTCTTCAGCAACAAGGCTGCCGAAACCCTACATACTATCGACGAGAAAACCCTCCTCGACGTATTTGAAGGTGTACCCACCTTCGAGGTAGAGCGCGCCGACATCGAAGCCGGCATACGTATGGCCGACCTCCTCACCGAGAAAGCCGCTGTATTCCCCTCAAAGGCCGAGATGCGCAAGCTCGTGCAGGGCGGAGGTTTCTCTATCAACAAAGAGAAAGTAACCGACCCGCAGGCTACGGCTTCTACAGCAATGCTCCTCAACGACCGCTACATAATCGTTCAGAAAGGCAAGAAGCAGTACTTCCTTCTCATCGTAAAATAACACATGAAGTTAGCCGCATCATTCTCAACCGAGCCCGAAGCCTATATAGCAAAAGGCATGCTCGAAGACAACGGCATCGACGCTGTGGTGGTGCCCAACAACATGGCCACACTCTATGCCGCCGGCGCCGCATGGGCGCCGATAGAGCTTTACGTCCCCGACGGTGAGCTCGAAAGAGCACAAAGCCTGCTTGCCGAACACGAATGATGCACACTCTATAAAACAACGCCTGCCCGGACACTACACACCGCGCAGGCGTTGCTTGTTTTTATACCGATAGCGGCTATCGTAAAATACCATAGCAACAGGCGGAATTTTCGTTTTTGGGATTGTTACTTTGCAAAACGAAAATAAAAAACACCACTGCTATGAACACTCCGCTTGTTACCTGGCTTCTAATAGTAAGCCTCATCATTTTATTGATGCTTGTAAACTTCGTGAAGAGCGCCCACAAAAACACCGTCCGCCGACACCGCTTCATTGAGATAGGAAGCGAACGTGAAGAGCTCTTCATCCCCGGCGACCCAAATCCCCGCACTATCGACGAATATGACTACGACGATTGCAACGACGACGATTTCTGACACACAGGCTCCCTCAGTAAGGGAGCTTGCCCTCTTCCTCTCTAAATACTGCGGCCGACTCATGGGGGCGGGCGCTACCTGCATACGCCTCGAAAAGAACGTCGACCGCATAGCTGCCCGCTACGGCATGCACGCCGAGATTACAATTATGCCCCGCCACGTGCATCTGTCGTTATGGGATACCGACTCTGCCGATTGCGTTACCGCCATAGCTTCGGTAGCCAAATGCCCCATAAGTTTCAATGTCAACACCCGCCTGAGCGAACTCAGCTGGGAAATTGCCGACGGTAAAACCGATTTCACACAAGCACGGGCAGTGCTTGAAGGTATCGACAGTTTCGACCGCCAGAGCGAGTGGCTGCTCCTGTGCCTCGTGCCGGCCGCCAACGCCGCTTTCTGCGGCCTCTTCGGGGGCGACGCCATTGCAATGTTTATAGTGGCTATCGCCACGCTCGCGGGCTATTACCTCAAGCAAAGCATGCTGCGGCGTGGCATCGACCTGCGTGTTACCGTATTCGCCTGCGCTTTTGTGTCGGCAGTGCTCGGCGCAACCGACATACTCTTCTCCTTCGGCGATACTCCCGCTGTAGCCCTCGGCACAAGCGTGCTCTATCTCGTGCCCGGCATACCGTTTCTCAACTCTTTCAGCGACGTTCTCTACAGGCATTACATATGCGCCCTCGGCCGCTTTGCCGACGCCCTGGTGCTCACATGCTGCCTCTCGGCAGGACTTTGCGCCGCCATGCTTCTAATGGGCACAGGCATGTTTTAAGCTTCAAAACCCCGGCTTTCATCACTTATGCTACTCAAAATTTTATACGACGCATTACTTGCCGCGATAGCAGCTATCGGCTTTTCAGCAATAAGCCGGCCGCCCCGGCGTGCCTATCTCTACTGCGCTATTATCGCTGCTGTAGGGCACTCGGTGCGCTACATGCTCATGAACATGCCCGAGCCTGTTACTATAATCCCCGCCACCCTCATAGCTTCTTTTCTCATAGGCACGCTCGCCGTATTCCTCTCGCCCCGCGCGCACATGCCGGCCGAGACCTGCCTTTTTCCGGCTCTGCTGCCCATGATTCCCGGTATATATGCCTACAAGGCTTTCGGCGGTCTCGCACTTTGCCTGCTCTCCGAAAGCGAGGCAGCATTTGCACGCGCCCAATATCTCTTTTCCTACAACGCCCTCACCTGCCTGTGTATACTTGTGTGCATGGTAGTGGGCGCCACGCTTCCTATTTTCATTTTCAAAAAGATTTCTTTCCAGGCCACACGATAATGGAACTCCGACAACTCAGATACTTCGTCACCGTAGCACGCACACTAAGCTTTTCCGACTCTGCGCGCCAGCTGTGCGTTACCCAGAGCACCCTCTCGCAGCAGATAAAGCAACTCGAAACGGAGCTTGGCACACCACTCTTCGAGCGTACAAGCCACAGCGTGACCCTCACAGAGGCCGGTCGCGAGATTCTCGACCATGCCAAGCGCGCTATTCAGGAAGCCACTCTCTGCGGCGAGTGCATAGCCGACCTCAACACCCTCGCCTCGGGCTCGCTGGCAATAGGAGTAACATACTCGTTCAGCCCCATACTCACCGAAACGCTCCTTATGTTCATGAAGAAGTATCCGCGCATAAAGCTCAATATCTTCTACAAACCCATGAACGAGCTAATGGAGCTCCTCAGCCGCCGCGAGGTCGACTTCGTGCTCGCTTTCAAACCCACACGACCTATGCCGGGCATAGAGTCGCACATACTCTTTCAGAATTATCTCGCCGCAATAACTTCGGTGCATCACCCCCTGGCGCAGAAAGAAAAAGTTACTCTCGCCGACCTCGAGCAATACGACATGGCCCTTCCCTCGAAAGGACTGCAGGCGCGCAATGCCTTCGATAATATTCTGCCGCGCTACGACCGCCTGCGTGTGCGCCTTGAGCTTAACGAAGTGAACATTCTCCTCAAACTTCTCCGCGACAGCATGCTCGTATCGGTGCTCGCCGAAGCCTCTATACACAACGAGAAGGGCGTAAAGGCTATTCCACTCGATATTGACAACAACGAGATGTCGGGCTGCATACACACCCTCGCCGGAGCTTACCGCAAGAAATCAATGCAGGAGTTCATACGCATGCTCAGCGAGTCGATAGCCGTAAGGGAACGCCAGAACGCGTGGATATGAGAAGGGCGGCGACACCGCTGTGCCACCGCCCCCCGGGCAAGTTGTAAATATTTCTTTAAAAGTTTACTGTAACCTTTATCCTTTTTACTTTTTCCTTCCTTTAAAGGTCTTCCTCTATCGAAAACTCGTCGGCGAGGTCGTCGTCAAATTCATCGATATCGAGCTCCACTTTCTCGCTTTCCTCAGCAGCTTCGGAAGGGGCTGCTGTAGCTTTTGCGGCAGCGGTGGGCACACGGCGCTTGTCGGCAGCTTTCATAGCCTCCATAATTGCGGCCTCAAGCTCGTCGGCGAGCTCAGGGTTATCCTGTATCACAGCCTTGGCTGCATCGCGGCCCTGCGCAAGTTTATTGCCGTTGTAGCTGAACCACGAGCCGCTCTTCTTGATTACGTCGTATTCAACACCCAAGTCGAGAATCTCGCCGGCGTGCGATATGCCTTCGCCAAACATGATGTCGAACTCGGCGCGCTTGAAGGGAGGTGCCACCTTGTTCTTTACAACCTTGATGTAGGCGCGCTTGCCGAGCACATCCTCGCCGTCTTTGATCGGGTTGCGCGAGCGGATGTCGATGCGCACAGAGGCATAGAACTTGAGGGCGTTACCGCCGGTGGTGGTTTCGGCGGGGCCGAACATCTGGCCTATCTTCTCGCGGAGCTGGTTGATGAAGATACAGGTGGTGTTTGTGCGAGCTATGGCGCCGGTGAGCTTACGCATGGCCTGCGACATGAGGCGTGCCTGGAGACCCATGTTGCGGTCGCCCATTTCGCCTTCGATCTCGCTCTTGGGGGTAAGGGCGGCAACGGAGTCAACCACTATGATGTCTACAGCCGACGAGCGGATAAGCTGCTCGGCGATTTCGAGGGCCTGCTCGCCGTTGTCGGGCTGCGAGATGAGGAGGTTGTTGATATCAACTCCGAGCTGCTGCGCATAGAAGCGGTCGAAAGCGTGCTCGGCGTCAATCATGGCAGCTATGCCTCCGCGCTTCTGAGCCTCGGCTATGGCGTGGATGGCGAGGGTGGTCTTACCCGACGATTCCGGACCGAAAATCTCGATGATACGACCGCGGGGGAAGCCGCCCACACCAAGGGCGTAGTTGAGGCTTATCGAGCCGGTGGGTATTACCTCGACGTTCTCTATAACGTCGTCGCCCATCTTCATTATGGCGCCTCGGCCATAGGCCTTCTCTATACGCCCCATGGCCTGCTCAAGGGCCTCAAGGCGTGCTGCGCGAGGGTCTTTCTCGGCGGCGGCGCTCTTCTTTACTGTTTCTTTTTTTGCCATTTTAAGTATGCAGTTTATTGTTTTCGATGCAAAGTTAACAACTGACGTGTGCAATATTTCTGCACATGTGTGTTAAAGAATTTTATAAGGCAAAATTACATGCCTTTCTTTATGCAAAGATAAGGATTAGCGGGTGCAATACCAAATAAAACTGTCGAGAATCACCATTTTTAGGTATTCCCCGCTGAGTGTTCTGTTTGTAATTTTGCATCAGAAATTTACGGAATTGTTTGTCAATGAAAACTCCCCGCTGTGATGGCCCGGAGTTTTCAAAATTTTTATACCTGCCCGACAACCTTTATAGTGGCTCCGAGCGTTATTAATAAGTATACACAAACTAACATATAATGACAGCTCCCAAAGTAGATTTAAACACTATAAACAGCCCCGCCGACATCCGGCGCATGAGTATCGACGAACTTAACGTGCTTGCCGCCGAAATGCGCAGTGCCTTGATGCATAAGCTCTCGGCTCACGGTGGCCACGTAGGCCCCAACCTCGGCATGATAGAGGCCACGATAGCTCTGCACTACGTTTTCAACACCCCTGTTGATAAGATTGTGTTCGACGTATCGCACCAGACCTACCCCCACAAGATGCTCACCGGCCGCATGCAGGCTTTCACCGACCCCGCTCACTACAACGACGTAACGGGTTTCACCAACCCTGAGGAGAGCCCCGACTACGACCTCTTTTCTCTCGGGCATACTTCAACATCGCTTGCACTGGCGTCGGGTCTGGCAAAGGCCCGCGACCTCGTTGGAGGCAAGGAGAACGTGGTGGCTGTCATAGGCGATGCCTCGCTTGGCGGAGGTGAGGCTTTCGAGGGTCTTGACTATGGCGCAACTCTCGGCACCAATTTTATTGTTGTGGTCAACGACAACGACATGAGCATCGCCGAGAACCACGGCGGCATTTACGCCGATCTGCGCCTGCTGCGCAACACCAACGGCACTGCCGAGCCAAACCTCTTCCGAGCGTTCGGCTATGGCTACCGCTACGTGCACTACGGCAACAGCATACGGCACCTCATCAAAGCTTTTCAGGCTGTAAAAGATATTCACCACCCGGTAGTGGTACACATCAACACCATGAAAGGTCTCGGCCTGCCCGTGGCTGAGGCTAACAAAGAAAAATTCCACTACACGGCGCCCTTCGACCTCAAGACAGGCTCTTCGCTCCGCCAGAGTCCCGCAGGCAAGGAGGAGCAGGATTACACCGATATCTTCGCCAACCATATCCTCGACCGCATGAAAGATAATCCGGCCATCACAGTGCTCACAGCAGGCACTCCCGGAGCCGTGGGATTCCCGCCCTCACGGCGCAGGGAAGCGGGCGCAAGGTTTATCGACGTAGGCATAGCCGAGCAAATGGCCGTAGGCATGACCTCAGGCCTCGCCAAAGGCGGCATACGCCCCGTATTCGCTGTGGTGTCTACCTTCCTGCAGCGCGCCTACGACCAGCTCAGCCAGGACGTGGCTATCAACGGCCAGCCTGCAGTATTCGAGGTTTTCCACACGGGCGTTTTCGGTATGAACGATGAAACCCACCTCGGCTTCTTCGACATTGCAATGATAAGCAACATACCGGGCATTAATTTCCTCGCTCCTACCTGCCGTCAGGAGTTCCTCGCTATGACCGACTGGGCCGTGCGCCAGACGGCACAACCTGTCGTTGTACGTGTGCCCGGAGGCCCTGTTGTCAACAACCCCGCATGCCGTCTGCTTGCCGATTATTCCGAGCCCGAATATGAGGTGGTGGAGCAGGGCAGTAAAGTGGCCCTCATCGGCGCAGGCAATTTCTTCTACCGCATGAAAGAGGCGGCGGCCATACTCAAGGAGAAAGGCTATACCCCGACCCTCATCAACCCGCGCTGCCTCTCGGCTCTCGATACCCGAACCCTCGACACCCTCCGCGACTACGATATTGTGATAACTGCCGAAGACGGCATCGTCGACGGTGGCTTCGGGCAGAAGGTGGCGGCCTATCTCGGCGAGGCTCCGGCCAAGGTGCTCACCTTAGGCTTGCCCAAGAAATTCATGAACCGCTTCCGCGCTTCCGACGTTATACATCAAAGTGGCCTCGAGCCGCAACAGATTGCCGACGCCGCCGAGGCAGCCATGGCAATATAATCCTATCACTTTAATCTATACCCGTTGCCGGGCTTCCCTTCGCCGGGGGGCCCGGCTTTCCTTTTTTCTACACCCGCCCCCACTTTTCAACACCCCTTTTTTATTTTTATTTTCTTTTGGTTTTATAAGATTAAAAATTTAACTCCTCCCCCAAAAAAATAGGTAGAATAATAATGGGTGTTGAAAGCTGTGATAACTTTTTTATGCTTTCCTTGCTTTTATGGGTTATTGAGTAGGAATACACGGTGTTTTACATATTATAAACATGCTAAATTATTGATTATAGGAGAATAAGTTGGTTTATAAACATGGTGTTGATAAGTGTTGAAGTTGATATTTTGATAACTGTAGACTGATGATAACCCCTGTTTTTGCCGTTGAAAAGGCGTGTGAAAACAGTATATAAAAAAGCCGGTGCGAAATTTGCATTTCTCGCACCGGCTGTGGCTTATACGTTTTGAAGAGATTGTCAAATAAAGATGTTCTAAACTTGTTTTATACTTATTCAACACTTATCAACAGTGTTTGTCAACATCGAATCAAGGTAGATTTCGGCCTCCGGACCGAGGTTGAATATGAGGTCGAGAACCGATAATCCGGGTATGAAACCAAGGCTCTGCTCCCGCACCTGCCAGTGCCGCGGCATGCTTGCCGAGAGGGCGGCGAAGTCGGCGTCGGTGTAGACTCGGGCTGCAATTTCGGGTCTCTCAACTATAACTGATGGCGTTCGCAGTATGCCGCGGACTATAGAGTCGGCACGCAGGCAAAGCTCAGTAACGGCTATAGGCTCGGGGCTGAAAAGTGGCATGAAACGGTCAATATAAAACTCGAAGAAAGGCGTGCGTCCGTAGGCCGATTCGAGGGCTGTGGGCATGGTCTCCCACCAGCGGCCATGGTCACTCACGAGGGTCTCTTTCCACAGCGTGGCGCCCGACGGGCGGCTCACCGGTACGGTAAGCCGGAGGGGGCCGCGCGTATCGGCTATGGCAAAGCGGTGTGTGTCTTTTTCGCCCTTCACATAGCGCGCCTCGGTATCAAAAGCCACCGCCGGCTCCCGTGCCATAAGGGCATAAAAGGAGGCCGGCGGAAAGAGGCGTATGGGGAATAATGCAGGTGCTGTTTTCATTTGTCGGGATTGGCCGAGCGGAGTATGCGGTTGAAGCGTATCTTGCCGTCGAAGAGCGAGCGCTCCTGGTCGAACGACGCAAGCACTATCATCGGGGTACCCACTATGTGGTCTTCAGGAACGAAGCCCCAGAAGCGCGAGTCCTGCGAGTTGTCGCGGTTGTCGCCCATCATCCAGTAGTAGTCCATGCCGAAGGTGTAGCTGTCGGCAGGCTGCCCGTCGATAATAACCTTGTTGAGGGTGGCGTCGAAATGAGCGTCGGAGTGGCCCTCGTAGTTGCGTATGCAGCGCTGGTAGATGGTCCAGTTGTCGGGCGTGAGCTCTATTGTCATACCCTTGGCAGGGATGAGCAGGCCTTCGGCACCGCCGTAGTCCGAGAGTGTCCAGTTGCCGTTCTCGCCGTAGGGGAAAATCATTGAAGTGAGGTCGGCGCCCATGAAGTAGGGTGCAACCTGGTTGAACTTCACATAGGAGCGCAGACGGCCTTCGCCGCGCAGCCGCTCTATCATCTCTTCGGTGAGGGGGGCGAGGTAGGCAGGGTCGCTTACCGAGGCGCCGGGCAAGAAGCTCTGGATGTTGGCGCGCGAGGGTGTGTTGGCGGGGAAGGCGGTGAGGTCGTGCACGGCCATACCGAGTTCCTTTAGGTCGTCGTCGGTCAAGGGCGACGAGAGGGCGAAGATGTAGTTGAACTGTACGTTCTTCGGGAACTCGCGTGCCTCGCCGTCGATATAGAGGGTATCGGCAACAATCTTCAGGCGCTGGCCGGGGAGGGCCACGGCGCGCTTGACAAAGTTCTGGCGGCGGTCGACGGGGCGGTAGATAATGTCGCCGAACATTGTCTTGTTGTTATGCACGGCGTCGCGGCCATACTGCTTAACGAGCAGCTCGTAGTAGTTGGGGGTTTCCTCAAATTTTGTGGCTACGGTGTCGCCGGCGGGGAAATTGAAAACCACTATATCGCCTTCTTCAACGTTACGCAGGCCCTTGAGGCGGCGATAGGGAACGGAGGGATTGTCGAGATACGACTTGTGACCCATGAATGAGTTGTGCACGAGCGGGAAATTGACGGGTGTCATGGGCACGCGAGGTCCGTAGACAAACTTGTTTACCCACAGGTAGTCGCCCGTAAGAAGAGTCTTCTCGAGCGAGCTCGAAGGTATCTGGTAGTTCTGGCCGATGAAGGCGAACACGAAGTACACGAGGATGAGGGCGTATACTATGGCGTCGACCCAGCTCATAACCGAGCGGGTGACCTTCGACTTGCTCTTCTTCCACCACGTGAAGGGTATGTAGCCGGTGATGTAGATGTCGAAGAGCAGCAGCTCGAAGATAGCCAGCCACCACGTGCCCATCCAGGCCACCCACAGCAGGAACACGAGCGAGACAAGGCCGAAGCGTATCCAACGCGTGGTTTTTATCTCGGAGATGCGACGCTTGAAGTCGTCGGCGAAAGAAAGTTCGCTTTTCATAATCAATCACCCATAGTGCGGAGCAGCTCGTCGTTGTCGCGGGTGCGCTCCATGCGGTCTTTAATAAATTCCATTGCCTCGATAGAGTTGCGGTCTGAGAGGAAGCGGCGCAGAATCCACATGCGGTTGAGGGTCTCGGAGCGCAGCAGAAGGTCGTCGCGGCGCGTGCTCGAGGCCATGATGTCAACGGCAGGGAAGATGCGCTTGTTAGAGAGCTTGCGGTCGAGCTGGAGCTCCATGTTGCCCGTGCCCTTGAATTCCTCGAAGATAACCTCGTCCATTTTCGAGCTCGTCTCGGTGAGGGCGGTGGCAATAATGGTGAGCGAGCCGCCGCCTTCAATGTTACGGGCGGCACCGAAGAAGCGTTTGGGTTTCTGCAGGGCGTTGGCATCGACACCACCCGAGAGTATCTTACCCGATGCGGGGGCGCAGGTGTTGTAGGCGCGGGCAAGGCGCGTAATGGAGTCGAGCAGTATAACCACATCGTGGCCGCACTCTACCATTCGCTTGGCCTTGTCGAGTACTATCTGGGCGATTTTCACATGGCGGTCGGCAGGCTCGTCGAAAGTCGAGGCTATAACCTCGGCATTTACGCTGCGCTGCATGTCGGTAACCTCCTCGGGGCGCTCGTCGATGAGCAGAATCATGATGTAGGTCTCGGGGTGATTCTCAGCTATGGCGTTGGCAATGTCTTTAAGGAGGAGTGTCTTACCTGTCTTAGGGGGTGCCACGATAAGGCCTCGCTGACCCTTGCCTATGGGCGAGAACATGTCTACCACGCGGGTCGACATCGTGCACGAGCGGCCGCTTGTAAGGTCGAATTTCTCGTCGGGGAAGAGGGGTGTGAGGTGCTCGAAAGCCACACGGTCGCGGATAAACTCTATCGAGCGGCCGTTAACGCGCTTCACATTGCAGAGCGGGAAATACTTCTCGCCCTCTTTAGGCGGACGGATAGTGGCCTCTACAACGTCGCCCTGGCGAAGGCCGAAGGCCTTGATCTGAGGCATGGTAACATACACATCATCGGGCGATGCGAGATAATTGAAGTCGGCCGAGCGGAGGAAGCCGTAGCCCTCGGGTACAATCTCGAGCACGCCGGTGGTTTCGAGTATATTGTCGAAATCATAGCGGGGCATGCGGGGCTGGTTCTGCTGCTGATTGTTCTGCTGCTGGTTCTGGCGGTTTTTCTTGTTTTTCTTTCCTTGACCCTGCTGCTGGTTGTTCTGCTGCTGAGCGCCGGGCTCGGCGAGCACCACGGGAGCGGTGGCGGCAAAAGCGGCTGCCTCCTCTTTCTCGCGCTGGCTGCGGGGCACAAACTTGCGGCCCTGGCTGCGGGGGAAAAACTCGCCGAGCGAGCTGTCTTTCGACGGCATGAAGCGGCTGCGCGGAGCCTGGTTCTCCTGCTGCTGCGGGCGCTCCTCGGCTCTCTCTTCCTTGACGGCAGCCTCGCCGCCCTCATTTACAGGAGCCGGAGTTTCGCCGGTCTCTGCTACAGCGGCAGCCGGTTGTGCGGGAGTTTCTGCTACAGCAGCGGGAACTTCGGAAGTTTCTTTTGAGGCCTCTGCTACAGCCTCCACAGCCTTGTTTTCTACTGCCTCGCCGGTCTCCTCGGGCTGCACCTTGCGGGGGCGGCCGCGGCGTTTCTTGGCAGGCTCACCTTCGGCAGGTGCCTGAGCCGGAATCTCGGCAGCCGGGGCTTCAGCTTGAGTTTCTGCCGCTGTAGCAGGTGCTTCAGCAGCCTTTTCGGCTACCGGCTCCTTCTTTTTGCGGCCACGTTTCTTGGGTTTATCATCGCCATCGGCGGCTGCCGGGCGGTTTTCAGCTTTGCGACGGCGCTCAGCGGTGGTAGCTGCGGCGCCCGTCTCGGCCTGGTGGTCGAGAATACGGTAAACAAGCTGTTCGGAATCTATTTTATCGATTTTCTTGAGACCCATGCCCGCAGCAACCTCTTTGAGTTGCTCGGGACTCATCTCGTTGAGTTCTGAGATAATATACATATATTAGATTAAAACTGTTCTTGGGGAATTTATCTGCAGGGCACCATGCTACATGATAGCACCGGCGCGCATCCGCGGCAACAGCCCGGGGGCTGCATTTTTGCTATAGGCAATCATCGAAAACAGAATTTTCAAATCACACCCGTAAAAATAGACTTAGTTGAAAAAGAATTAGCAGAAAAAGCCACATTCTGCTTTGCTCTGCAAAGTTACGATTCTTATTTTAATTAACAAAAAAAATAGCCCCTTAGTTGGTTCATGAAAAAAAATTCATAGGTGATGAACCTTTCACCGCCACCAGTGTTTGTATAGTACATAGCAAAATTACTTTTTCCATTGCAAGAAATGTGATAATGATTGGT
>CANPGB010000002.1 GCA_947573485.1 uncultured Porphyromonadaceae bacterium
CTTTTTCTGCTCTTATTTGTAGTGCCGTGCAGTGTAATAATCTATGGTTCAAGCCTTAGACGACGGTTGCCGCCTTTCCCGAGGGCGGGAGGGGCGGCAACCTATATTCTGGGCGGGGTTATTTTATTTTTTTCAGTTGTTCTCGCTATCGTCGGCGGGGAGGGGTGCTTTTTTGAGAGTGAGAAGCTCTTTGCCTTTGCTGTTAAAGAGGAGAACGGTGTCGGAGTTTTTGCCTGCGACGGCCGAGGCTGTTTCTTCGAGTGAGACGAGTATCGCCTGCTCCTGCTCTATTTTGGGGCACATCATGCGCGTGCTACCTATATTTGAGAAGTCGATAGCGTTTGATTTTGCGGGGTCAATATAAATCTGCCCGTTAAAGAAGTTGCAACCGGTGTTGCCATGTATCTTGAGTTCGGCGATGTCGATAAAGAGGTTTGCTTCTTCGTCGTCGATTTTTTTACCGTTGCAAGATGTTATTCGCCAGTTGCCGTTGAGGAACTCCATATTGTGACGGCGGAGTGTCATCATTACATTGCCTTTCTCGTTTTTAAGATAGAGGTATGTTTCCTGACCGATGCGCTTGCAGTCGACGTTGAGTTTGGTAGCGCCGGAGTAAATTGAGCCGATGAGCGCGCTATACTCAACATCGGGGCAATATTTCATAGTTGAGAGTGTGTTTGAGAAGTCGATTTCGCCGGTGCTTTTTATTACGTAGTCACCGTTGATAATGTTGCAGCCGTCGGATGCGTAGAATCGTCCGTTAGAATCGAAGTTAAGGTATGGGGTGTCTTCATCGGCATTGATGGTTACGTCGCCAACCGAGGCCACGGTCCACTGGCCGCCTGTTAGCTGCTCGCGCGTCGGTTTTGTGCCGAGCTGCCCTGGGGTGGCTTTTTCGCGTTGGTCAGCAGCAGAGGTTTTGCCGGCGTTGACTTCGGTGGCAGTTGCGGGCGAAGATGTTTTATCGGAACCTGTGATGCTTTTTACCATGGAGCATGAAGCGAAAGCGAGAGAGAGCGCCAGTATGGCTGCGGGTTTTATGTAAAAGTTCATATTATCGGGTTTATGCTTGTTATGATTACTATATATGAAACACGGAAAAGTACCGTTTGTTGCACGCTTGAGACAAAGGGAGCGTAAAATTAGCAATAAAAGTTGAAAAAGCAGCTGTTCTTTTGTTTGTTTCGCAAGAAAAGGGTAATTTTGCGATAGCAAAAAATATATATGGATATGCTTGAAATAAGTGAAATATTCAATGCAGCCGCTGTTCTCAAGGGAGTAGCTCGCACGACTGCGATCATACCTGCTCCGAAGCTATGCCCGGGGCTTGACCTTTATCTTAAAACAGAGAATCTTCAGCTGACGGGGTCGTTCAAGCTCCGCGGCGCATATTATAAGATATCGCAGCTCTCTGAAGAGGAGAAGTCGCGCGGAGTGATAGCCTGCTCGGCGGGCAACCATGCACAAGGCGTGGCTCTGGGCGCCACCCACAACGGCATCAAGGCTCTTATCTGTCTACCTGCGGGAGCGCCTATCTCCAAGATAGAGGCTACGAAGGGCTACGGCGCCGAGGTCTGCCTGGTGCCGGGCGTATATGACGACGCCTATGCCAAGGCGCTGGAGCTGCAAAAGGAGCATGGCTACTGCTTTGTGCATCCGTTCGACGACCCGAAGGTTATCGCAGGTCAGGGCACTATAGGCCTTGAGATACTTGAGCAGATGCCTGATGTGGAGGCTGTGGTTGTGCCTATCGGCGGCGGCGGTCTTATTTCGGGCGTAGCGTTCGCTATAAAGACATTGCGGCCCGATATCAAGGTGTACGGTGTGCAGTCGTCGGGTGCGCCGTCGATGGCCGAGTCGCTCAAGGAAGGTAAGCTCTGCCACCTGAACGATGTGAGCACGATAGCCGACGGCATTGCCGTGAAGGAGCCCGGTGTGAATACTTTCGAGATGTGCAACAAGTACGTAGATGAGGTAGTTACGGTATCTGACGACGAGATTGCAGCCGCTATCCTCGCCCTTATCGAGAAGCAGAAGCTTGTGTCGGAGGGCGCGGGCGCCGTATCGGTGGCCGCAGTAATGTTCGGCAAGCTCCCCGTTGAGGGCAAGAAGACTGTTTGCCTTGTGTCGGGCGGCAACATCGACGTGAATACACTGAGCCGCGTCATCACCCGCGGGCTCAACAAGAGCGGACGCAACTATTCGTTTATCATCGACCTCGCCGACAAACCCGGCCAACTCTCGGGTGTGTGCAATGTTGTGGCCGAGCGCGGCGGCAATATCATCTCGGTAACCCACGAGCGCATCAACTCGAGCACTGCAATCAACGGTTGCTCGATTCGCCTCGAACTCGAGACCCGCGATGCCGCCCACATCGAGGAAATACGCGGAGCACTGACTGCCGCCGGTTACAAGGTGATGAACTGACACATTATTATATATAGTAAAACCAGCCATAATAAGGTAATAATATCCAATGAAAAAAATAATAGCCACCGCCATAGCAGCGGCTCTCTGCCCTGCCCTCCACGCCGAAGCTCCTGCCGACAGCGCCAAGACCGACTCAATAGAGCGCTTTGTGTTCACCGATGTAATAAGCCTGCCGACGACCTCGGTCAAGGACCAGAACAAGTCGGGTACATGCTGGTGCTTTGCGGGCACATCGTTCTTCGAGGATGAGATACTGCGCCAGGGCGGCGACAGCCTCGACCTCTCGGAGATGTACACCGTGCGCAAATGCTACGAAGACAAGGCAGAGCGCTTCATACGTCTCTACGGCGAGACGAATTTCGCCGCAGGAGGTTCGATAATGGATGTACCTTACGTGTGGAAGCGCTATGGCGCTCTGCCCGAGGAGGTGTACAGCGGCCTTCAGTATGGCGAGGAAAAGCATGTGCACGGCGAGCTCGACGCAGCCCTCTCGGCATACCTCAAGGCTGTTGTCAAGCGCCCCAACAAGAAGCTCTCGACGGCATGGAAGCAAGGCGTGAAAGGTATTCTCGACGCATACTTCGGCGAGGTGCCCGAGACCTTTGAATACAAGGGCAAGACCTACACTCCGCAGAGCTATGCGGCGTCGCTGCCGATAAAGACAGAGGATTACGTGCCTGTAACATCGTTTACTCATCACCCTTACTATGAGACTTTTGCCGTGGAGGTTCCTGACAACTGGCTGTGGGCACAATACTACAATGTACCTCTCGACGAGCTCAAGGCCATAGTCGACAACTCGCTTGCAAAGGGCTACACAGTGGTATGGGCAGCCGACGTGAGCGAGGGCGGCTTCAAGTGGAACGACGGTGTGGCTCTCATGCCCAAAGGCAAGAAGGAAGGCGACATGGACGGCACCGAGCTCTCGCGCTGGGTGAAACTCTCCGACAAGGACCGCGCCAACGAGCAGTTCAATTTCACCGGCCCGGTTGAGGAAATTGAGGTAACGGCAGAGATGCGCCAGGATATGTTCGACCGTCAGGAGACTACAGATGACCACGGTATGGAAATTGTAGGCACCGCCACCGACCAGAAGGGCAACCGCTACTACAAGGTGAAGAACTCGTGGGATACAAACCAGATATACGATGGCTTCTTCTATGTATCAGAGCCTTATTTCCTGGCCAAGACGGTGGATATACTTGTACACCGCGATGCTATACCGGCAGCCACATCCAAGAAACTTAAATTATGAAACTCAACGCGATAGCAATCGTCGGCCTACTTGGCATGGCAAGCCTTGCCGGGTGCAAGACCACCGAAGCCAACTACCGTGCGGCCTATGAGAAGACCATAGCCGCGCGGCAGGAGTCGGGCGACAGCATAGAGAACACAATCTATGGCCTTGAGCGCGCCAAAGTAACGACAGGCACCGTGGAGACGACTTCGGGCACTTTCGAGATGCGGTCGATGATGGTCAAGGTCACCGACGGCGGCGGAGGCATCCGCGAGCATCTGCGGCAGTATAATGCCGTTGTGGGTCAGTTCAAGCAGCGGTTCAATGCCGAGTCGCTACGTGAGCGCCTTGTGGACGCCGGTTATGCCGGGGCTTTTATTGTCGAGACGGCCGAGCCTTACTATTACGTAGTGCTCAAATCATCGGGCAACATCGACGAGGCAGCCATGGCTATAGCAAAACTCAGGGCCGACGGCAGCTTTGTGATGCGTGAGCCTTGCCCCTTCTTGCTGAACGCGGCACCTCTGTCGCGCCAGTTCCCAGTACAAAAACGAGGATAATGTTCAATATATTCAAAAAGAAACCCAAAGAGGCCGCCCGGCTATGCTTCAGCACCGACATCCACTGCCATCTGGTACCGGGTGTTGACGACGGCTCGCCGGATGCAGGCACATCGGTTGACCTTATCGAGAGTATGCAGCGGTGGGGTATCGACACGATTTTCGCGTCGCCCCACGTTACGCAGAATACTTTCGAGAACAGTATCGACACGATAAGCCCGGCCATGGAGAAGCTCCGCGCCGAGCTTGCCGCCCGTGGCAACACGATAAAGATAGGTCACTCGGCGGAGTACCGCATCGACGAGCTTTTCATGCGCCGTCTTGAGGCCAACGAGCTTATGCTGCTGCCCAATAATTTCATACTCATAGAGAACTCTTTTCTCCAGGAGCCGTGGAATCTTGACCAGCTTGTGTTTGACCTGCAGGTGCGAGGGCTCAGGCCTATACTGGCGCACCCCGAGCGCTACTCCTATTATTATAATAAGAAGGAACGGTATGAGGAGCTGCACAACGCGGGGCTGATGTTCCAAATCAATCTTCTCAGCCTTGCAGGCGCTTACGGCAAAGCCGAGCGGTCGGTGGCGCGTCACCTCATTGACAAGGGGCTTGTCGATTTTATCGGAACTGATATACACAAACAAAAACATATAGAGGCGATAGAGGCTTATCTGCCGACCAAGGAGGCGCACAGCGACATGGACGCCCTTCGCGGCCGGGTGATGAACGACACAGCCTTTGCTTGAAAAGCAAAGTATTTGCCGCTGCAATGGTGAAATGTGAGAATTTCTGCGTACATTTGCAGCACCGAAAGCAGTGCAATTTCGGACTATACCTCTAAAACACGAAAAACAACTGTAGAAACTGACCTAAAATGTTGGAAAACACCAATGTAAAGACCCTCGACAAGGTGGTAGTGCGTTTCTCGGGCGACTCCGGCGACGGCATGCAGCTCGCAGGCAACATCTTCACCAACGTCTCGGCCGGGCTGGGCAACCAGGTATCGACGTTCCCCGACTATCCCGCCGAAATCCGCGCCCCGCAAGGCTCGCTGGGCGGCGTATCAGGTTTCCAGGTAAGCGTCGGCACAGGCGTGCACACACCCGGTGACGGCTGCGACGTGCTTATCGCGATGAACGCGGCAGCCCTGAAGACCAACCACCGCTTCCTCAAGCCCGGCGGCGTGGCTATCATCGACATCGACTCCTTCAAGGAGGCCGACCTCAAGAAAGCCGCCTATACCACTTCCGACCCCGTGGCCGAGCTCGGCATCAAGGCTCAGGTTGTAGAGGTTCCGGTAACGTCGATGACCAAAGCAGCTCTCGCCGACAGCGGGCTCGACAACAAGAGCATGCTCAAGTGCCGCAATATCTTTGCACTCGGCCTTGTATGCTGGCTTTTCGACCGTCCTCTTGAGGCGGCACTCCGCCACCTCCGTAATAAATTTGCGAAGAAACCCGCAATCTACGAAGCCAATGCCAAGGTTCTGCAGGCAGGCTACGATTACGGGCATAACATACACGCCTCAGTAAGCACCTACCGCATAGAGAGCCCCGACCCCAAACCGGGCGTATACACCGACATCAATGGTAATACGGCCACTGCATGGGGCCTTATCATGGCTTCGGAGAAATGCGGTCGTCCGCTTTTCCTCGGGTCATACCCTATTACTCCTGCCACTGACATCCTTCACGAACTTGCCAAGCGCAAGGACTTGGGAGTCAAGGCTTGCCAAATGGAAGATGAGATTGCAGGCGTATGCTCGGCAATCGGTGCCTCATTTGCAGGCGACCTTGCCGTGACTTCCACCTCCGGCCCCGGTCTGGCACTGAAGAGCGAAGGTATCGGTCTTGCCGTAATGGCAGAGCTTCCGCTCGTTGTAATCGACGTTCAGCGCGGCGGCCCCTCGACCGGCCTCCCCACAAAGACTGAGCAGACCGACCTCATGCAGGCACTCTACGGCCGCAACGGCGAGTCGCCTCTCGCGGTTGTTGCTCCGGCATCGCCCACCGATTGCTTTACCATGGCTTTCGAGGCTTGCCGCATAGCTATCGAGCACAGCACCCCGGTTATTCTGCTGAGCGACGCTTTCATAGGCAACGGTGCCTCGGCATGGCGCATACCTACTGCCGACGAATTCCCCACCATAAAGACGCCCGACGTTCCTGCCGATATGCTTGCCAACGGCAGCTGGCGCCCCTACATGCGCACCGAAAATCTCGGACGCTACTGGCCGATGAGCGGCACCGAAGGCGCACAGCACCGCCTTGGCGGCCTTGAGAAAGACCAGGTATCGGGAGCTATCTCAACCGACGGTGTGAACCATGAGAAAATGGTCGAACTCCGCCGCGAGAAGATTGCCCGCATAGCCAACGATATCCCTGCCGTTGAAGTCATGGGCGATGCCGACAGCGACACTCTGCTCATAGGCTGGGGTGGCACGTACGGTCACCTCCGCACAGCCGCCGAGGAGCTTTGCCGCATGGGCAAACCGGTGGCTTTCGCCCACTTCCGCTATATCAACCCGCTACCTGCCAATACAGGCGAGGTGCTCGCACGCTACAAGAAAGTGATAGTAGCCGAGCTTAACACGGGTATGTTTGCCGACTATCTGCAGTGCCGCTTCCCCGAGACACGCATACTGCGCATAAACAAAGTACAGGGTCAGCCTTTCGCGGTTAGCGAAGTAATGGAGCAGACCGTAAAACTTATGGAGGACTAACGCCATGGAAGAAAACAAGACTTTCACCCCGGCCAACTTCAAAAGCGACCAGGCCGTGCGCTGGTGCCCGGGCTGCGGCGACCACGCCATACTCAACACACTGCACAAGGCCATGGCCGAACTGGGCATAGCGCCTCACATGACCGCCGTTATCTCGGGTATCGGTTGCTCGTCGCGCCTGCCCTACTACATGAACACCTACGGTTTCCACACCATTCACGGTCGTGCTGCCGCTGTTGCCACAGGCTATAAAGTTGCCAATCCGGAGATGACCGTATGGCAGATTTCCGGCGACGGCGACGGCCTCGCTATCGGCGGCAATCACTTCATCCACGCCGTGCGCCGCAATGTGGACATCAACATAGTGCTCTTCAACAACAAGATTTACGGCTTGACCAAGGGTCAGTACTCGCCTACCAGCGACCGCGGTTTCGTGAGCAAATCGAGCCCCTACGGCACTGTTGAAGACCCGTTTATACCCGCCGAGCTCGTGTTTGGCGCCCGCGGCAACTTCTTTGCCCGCAGCATCGATGTTGAGCTTGCCACCTCGCAGGCAGTGCTCGCTGCGGCCGCCCGTCATAAAGGCACGTCGGTTGTAGAGATTCTGCAGAACTGCGTAATCTTCAACAACGGCATCCACAATGCCATAACCGACCGCGAAGTACGCGCTGAGCGCACTATCCTGCTCGAACATGGCAAGAAGATGCTTTTCGGCAAGGAAAAGAACCGCGGCCTTGTGCGCGACGGTTTCCTTCTGAAAGCAGTTACTGTAGGAGAGGACGGCTATACGCTCGACGATGTGCTCGTTCATGACGCCCATACACCGTCGAATTTCCTCCACCAGCAGCTTGCCATGATGGACGGCCTCGGAGAACTTCCGCTCGCCCTTGGTGTAATCCGCGACGTGGCTGCTCCTACCTACGACGAAGGTGTGTCGCAGCAGGTTGAGGAAGTACGTGCCAAGAAAGGCTTCTCAACTCTGCGCGACATGATTCTCGCAGGGGAGACCTGGACCGTGGAATAAGACCCGTTACCTCACAAAGAAATATGTTAAGGAGGCTGTGTGTGAACACAGCCTCCTTCTGTTTCAAGAGCAAGCCCGAGGTAACGGTGACTATTTCATGTATTGGCGATAGAAAGCGGCGATTTCGTCGAGCGGAATTATGTCGAGGCGGTCGTAGAGGTCGCAATGGCTTGCACCTTTCACGGTGAGCAGCTGCTTGTTGTCGCCTTTGAGGAGAGCGAAAGTATCCTTGGCGAAGTAGTAAGAGTGGGCCTTGTCGCCGTGCACAATGAGGACTGCGCTTTCGAGTTCAGAGGCGTACTCGAAGAATTTGAAGTTCATGAAGGGCATACAAGAGGTAGCGTTCCACCCGTCGGTTGAGTTGCCGCTGCGCTCGTGGTAGCCTCGGGGAGTTTTGTAGTAATCGTAATAGTCTTTGACGAACTGCGGAGCATCGGCAGGCAGAGGGTCAACCACGCCGCCGGCACGTTTGTATGAGCCCGTGCGGTAATCATCGGTGCGTTGGGCGGCCAATGCTGCACGTGCGGCATTACGCTTTTCAGCAGAATTGTCGGCATCGAAATAGCCATTTGCCGTCACACGGGTCATATCGTACATGGTAGAGGCTACCGTTGCCTTGATACGCGGGTCGTTGATAGCGGCTTGAATCGCTATCCCACCCCAGCCGCAGACGCCGAGCACACCCATGCGTGAGGCATCGACACCGGGCTGAACCGAAAGGAAATCGACGGCAGCAGAAAAGTCCTCGGTATTGATGTCGGGCGATGCAACCCGACGCGGCATGCCTCCACTCTCGCCGGTGAACGAGGGGTCGAAGGCGATTGTAATGAAGCCGCACAAGGCAAGTTGCTGCGCATAGAGGCCGCTCGACTGCTCTTTTACGGCGCCGAAAGGCCCACTTACGGCAATTGCAGGGAGAGGCTCTGAGGCGCCGATGGGCGTGTACATATCAGCAGCCAACGTGATTCCGTAGCGATTGACAAAGGTAATTTTGCGGTGCTCTACCCTATCGCTCTTGGGGAAGACTTTATCCCATTCGTGAGTCAGTTGCAGCTGCGCGGCAGCGGCAAGAGAAGTGTCGGTATTCATATTCATAACTTCAGCATTTATGGTAATCGCGCCAAAAAGGAGGGCGCTAATAATCATATTCATTTTCACGTTGCAAAATTATGGCATGAACTTTATGTGCCACTTACCAAAAACGCTGAAAAGCCCACCATTTTATCCGATTTCGATTGTCGATTAGATAATTAGGACTAATTTTGCAATATGGAACGACGAAAACTTAATCTCGAATCGATAAGCGCCTACACCGATTTTTACGGGTTGCCCACGTACCACCCCCTCGCCGCCGTCATAGACCTTAAAGAGGCTAAGCAATGGCCAAACCACTTTACTGTGGAATATGGCCTTTATGCACTTTTCCTGAAGAACAATGCAGCCTGCTCAATTCGCTACGGACGCAGAAACTACGACTATCAGGCGGGCACGATTGTGAGTTTCTCGCCCGGTCAGACCGTAGATGTGGATTTGGTAGAAGATGAATTTCAACCCGATGTAATAGGGCTGCTCTTTCACCCCGACTTGATTTACGGCACACCATTAGCCGAAAAAATCAAAGATTTCTCGTTCTTTGATTACGGCGAACTTGAGTCGCTCCACCTTTCCGACGACGAACGACGCCAGTTTCTTTTCTGCCTCAATATGGTAAGGCAGGAAATAGAGCACCCTGTAGACAACCACTCGTCGGCCTTGATTTCGGCCAACATCCAGTTGCTGATTGAGTATCTCCACCGCTTCTACGACCGCCAGTTTATAACGCGGCATAAAGCTAACTCAGAAGTGGTGGCCAACTTTGAACGGCAACTTAAAGAGTATCTGTCAGTTCCGCAGAACGAACTGCCCGGAGTGGCGCTCTTCGCAGAAAAAGCCAATCTCTCGCCCGGCTATTTTTCTGATCTTGTGCGCAAAGAGACCGGCAGCTCGCCTAAAAACATCATCACGCTACGCATGATAGAGGAGGCCAAACACCGCCTCGCCACTGGCGACTGCGACATCAGCGAGATTGCCTATAGCTTCGGTTTTGACTACCCGGCCCACTTCACGCGTATGTTCAAACGTGTGACGGGGCTTAAGCCTACGGAGTTCAGGGCGAAGTATAATTGATTAACGCCGGGCAGGCACACGGGCGCCATCTATGACGTCCTGACCTGCCTGCGGCTTAATAGAGAGGTAATCAATCAGAACTCGACTACTGTAATGCCGGGGCCCCCGAAGCGGACGTCTTCGTCGTGATACGTGGAGACGGCGGGGACGGTGTCGAGGTAGCGGCGGATATACTGGCGGAGGGCGCCTGTACCTGTACCGTGGAGGATGCGTACGCGGTTTGCGTTGAACTGGATAGCATCGTCGATGTAGTACGTGACGGCTTGGACGGCTTCGTCGGCACGCATGCCGCGGACGTCGATTTCGTGGCTGAAAGAGAGCTGGCGCTCACGCGAGGCGTCGGAGGTTTGGCTCGAGATGTAGCTCACACCGCCTTTTACGGCCCCGCTCTGAGCCTGACGCAGGGTGCGTTTGAGGCGGTCGAGCTTAACGGTGGTTTTCATCTGGCCGAACACGACCGTGGCATTTTTGCCGTCGATTGCGCTTATGGTGCCTACTGTTGCAGAGCCGTCGAGCACAACGTTGTCGCCCACCTGTAGCGGACGGTCGGCAGCCTGCGGGCGAGGTACCTTAGGCTCGGCTTTCTTTTTCTTGGGCAGTTTTTTGTCGAGCAGGGGGTGGTTATTCGCTTTGTCGGCTTCCTCTTTTAGGGTTCGCCGCTCTTCTTCGAGGCGCTGACGGGCCTCGCGGGTCTTCTCCTTATCGGCCTGGGCTGTGCGTATTTCGCGTATAGTGCGCTCGATAGTTGCGTTGGAGCCTTCGAGGATACGTTTGGCCTCATCGCGCGCTTCGGATATAATCTCGCGTCTCTTGCCGCGAAGGGTTTCCATTTCGGTTTCGTACCGGGCAAGTACGTCTTCAATCTGCTTCTCTTTCTGGCGTATTGCCTGGCGTTTGTTTTCCCAGTAACGGCGGTCGCGGGCGATGTCGAGAAGGTATTTATCCATGTTGACGTAGTCGCTGCCTACAATCTCGCGGGCGTCGTCGATGATGTCGTCGGGAATCCCTGTCTTTCGGGCAATTTCAATTGCGAACGATGAGCCCGGCTGGCCTATGGCGAGGCGGAACATGGGTTGCATTTTCTGCCTGTCGTAGAGCATTGAGCCGTTGACGAGACCGGGAGTTTCCTCGGCAAACTGCTTGAGGTTATGGTAGTGAGTTGTTATCACACCCCACATGCCTTTTTCGTTGAAGCGGCGCAACATTGCCTGGGCAATGGCACCGCCAATCTGAGGCTCTGTGCCACCGCCGAACTCGTCGATGAGAACGAGGGTGCGGTTGTTGCCCCGTGCGAGGAAGAATTTCATGTTCCTCAGGTGGGAGGAGTAGGTGGAGAGGTCGTCTTCAATCGACTGGTCATCACCGATGTCGATGAAAATGCTCTCCATGAGGCCTATGTGCGAGTTGTCATAGACCGTTGGCAGGAGGCCGCACTGGGTCATATATTGGATTATACCCAGGGTTTTGAGCGCAACCGACTTGCCTCCGGCGTTGGGGCCGGAGATGACGAGGATTCGTTTTTCGGGCGTGAGGGTGATGTCGAGCGGAACAATTTCCTTTCCCTGGCGCTCGAGTGTAAGTTTCAGCGCGGGGTGGCAAGCGTGGTACCACTCCACCTCAGGCTTCGGGGAGAGGTGTGGCAAAGTACCGCCTACGGTGCGGGCATACTGAGCTTTGGCGTAGATGAAGTCGAAGGTACCGAGGAGGTCGAAGCCGTCGAGCAGGGAGTCTATCTCGGGGCGTATGAGGTCGGCGAGGCCGATGAGAATACGCACTATCTCGCGGCGCTCCTCAATGCCGAGCTCACGAAGGCGGTTGTTAGCCTCGACGACTTCGGCGGGCTCGATGAAGAAAGTTTTGCCGGAGGCCGATTCGTCGTGCACGATACCCGAAATCTTGCGTTTGTACATCGGGGCTACGGGAATCACGAGACGGCCGTCGCGCACCGAAGGCGTGACGTCGGCTTCGAGGTATCCCTCGCGGACAGCGTTGGCAATCACACGTCGCATGGCCGAGTTTATGCTGCCGGCGCATGCGGCCATAGAGCGGCGTATTTCGGCGAGCTCGGGCGATGCATTGTCTTTGATTTCCCCGTGACGGTCGATAATGCGATCGATAGCAGCTGTGACGGCGGGGAAGGCGTAAAGGTCGGCCGCGAGGATGTCGAGCTCGGGGTAAGGAGTGTGCACACGTGCGCTCTCCTCATCTACCTTGCGCACTTTTGCGAAGAAAGAGGCAATGTCAGCCATGGCGGCAAGGGAGGCGCGGAGGCCTGTGAGCTCGTTCTCTGCGGGAAAGGAGCCCGGAACCCTGAGCGAAGTGAGGAGCTGACGCTTGTCGTGGATACTGCCGAGAGAGAAGCCTGCGTCGCTTGATATAATGCCGAGCATCTCTGCTGTCTGGCCAAGCAGCCGGGCGACGATGTTGAAGTCGGAACTGAAGGCCATTTCGTCGCAACGGGCGCGGCCGAGCGAGGAAGCACAGAGTGCAGCCACGTGGTCGCGCACGGAGTCGAAGCCTATTTTGCGTTCAATAGAGTCGGGGTATATCATAGGCAGCGTCACTTCATTTTGAGGCGGGCGAGAGAGCGTTTATCCTCGCGTTCCTTAATGGCCTGTCGCTTGTCGTACTCCTTCTTGCCTCGGGCTATTGCAATCACGAGCTTGGCAAGACCTCGCTCGCTGATAAAAAGCCTCAGAGGCACGATAGTGAACCCGGCATCACGCGAGGCCTTGGCTATCTTATTAATTTCCTTGCGGTTGAGTAGCAGCTTGCGGTCGCGGCGCGAGTCGTGGTTGTTATAAGTTCCGTAGAAGTATGTGGCGATATTCATGTTCTTAACCCACACTTCGTTGAGCGATGACACATAGCAGAAGGTATCGACGAGAGAAGCGTGGCCGCTGCGTATGCTCTTGATCTCGGTGCCCGTGAGAACGAGCCCGGCGGTAAAAGTCTCGACAATCTCGTAGTCGAAAGTCGCGCGGCGGTTTTTTATGTTGATATCCTTAGGTTTCATATAAGAAGATAGAGAAGATAATATATTACAAGAGGCACTACCACAATAGCGGCAGCGCTGAGCCCGATGTAGGGGAGCTCACTTTCTTTGCGGACGCCCAGAAAAGGCCCTGCCTTATAAAGAACGAGGACAACGTAGACCGGAAGGAACTTTAGAATAACAAGGTTCCATGGCAGGCAGTTGCAGAGAATCTGGACGAGTACCATAAGGCCTATGCCGGCAACGGCCACGGTCTGCACTGTTCGCGGCGAGGGTTTGGGCTCTGTGAGGCGCCCGAGGTAGAGCTCGAATATGAGGCGTGCTATAAAAAGCGACACGAAGTAGGCTCCGAAATCGGCCACAGCCCGCATGAGCACCTGACCGAGCTCGGCATGACGTGCGTAGAAGAACGCAAGGAACTCGGTGATTGCGGCCACACCGAGGAGCGGATAGAGGCCACGACGGGCAAGTTCCTCGGGGTCGGGGTCGCTCCGGCGCAGGTCGTCCCAGCCCGTAGCAGGGGCAAGGATTAGCTGCAGGAGATATTTAAGAAAAGTGACAAACATAATCTTTTAGATGAAATTGAGTACAAAGATACGAAATATGAACCGTAATTAAAGAGGATTTGTTATTTTTGCAGCGGCAAAATATCACGCCCATATATAATTCACCATAAAATGATAAAAGGAATACTTTCAATCACCGGCAAACCCGGGCTCTACAAGCTTCTGAGCCGAGGTAAGAACGCCCTCATCGTTGAAAACATCGCGACCAAAAAGCGCATGCCCACATATCCTCACGAAAAAGTGATCTCGCTCGCCGACATCACCATGTATACCGAGCACGGCGACGAGCCCCTGCCCGAAATCCTCGATAAAATCTACGCCCACACCGGCGGTCAGCCTATCGACATCAAAGGTTTTGCCGACGACGCTGCCATGCGTGCATACTTCGGCGAGATTATCCCCGACTTCGACACCGAACGCGTATACACCACCGACATCCGCAAGCTCTTCAGCTGGTATAACCAACTGGTAGCTGCAGGCGTAACCGAGTTCAAAGACAAGGAAATAGCCGAAGACGAAGCCGCCGAGGCCGCAGAAGCAGCCGACGAAGCAGCAACAAAATAAGGGAGCGGGTAAATACCCCTCCCACTCTACTCTACGCGGGCAGCTCTACTTGATGTTAAGTCGGTTGAGCTGCTCGAGTTGTACTATGCCGTTGACAATCGCATAGATAGTAAGACCGCTCACAGAGTGGATGTCGAGCTTGCGTACGATATTCTTGCGATGAGTCTGCACGGTGTTTACGCTGATAAAGAGCTTGTCGGCAATCTCTTTGTTGGAAAGGCCGCATACGAGCTCGGCGAGCACATCTTTCTCTCGGCTTGAGAGAATATCCTCGCCTTCGGGCGTTGTGAGGTCGGGCACCGAGGGGTCGAGGTCGAGTTTCTCTTCGAGGGCGCGGACGGCGGGGACGAAGAGGAGGTCTTCGAGCTGACAGTGTTTGTGGAGGTCGCGCTCGCAGATGAAGATGTCGTAGAGCACTATGTTGAGGAGCTCGGCAGCGTCGCCCGGTGTGTAGTACTTTATAATGATGTTCTTGAGTTCCTGTAGCTTGGTGTCGATAGCGCTGTGCGAGCGTGCAAAGTGCTCGATCTCGAAGTCGGAGCTGCGGCGCCCGGCGAGCAGTTCTTCGACATATGCAAAAACGCTGGAGTTCTCGTTATCGGTGTGGCGGCGCACCTCACCCATATATTCGTCGTAGAACTTTACGATCAGGTTTGCGACCTCGCTCACACCGGCGCCCTCGTTATCGGAGAGTATGGCCTCGATGAGCTTTCGGCGTATTGCCGGGAGCTGGAAATCAAGGAAGTAAGAGTGTGCCTGCTTCAGGTATACGATAAATTGGGGGATTGACACCTCAGATGCGAAGTGGTCGGCTGCCTCCGTACCATATTTAATAAAGTTAGCCACCGCAAGAAAAGTAGGTGCATGCACCTGGTGGCGAGCGCAAATGTCGCCTACGGTGCTCTCCCCGACTCCGAGGGGTATTCCGAAGCGGCACATCATCTGAAGCAGCGAGGGTTCGTCGCAGATCAGATCGCTCATTTTGCTTTTCTCAGTATAATAAGTAACCATAGCTATTTCACTACAAAATTACGAAAGATTTTCGGGTCAGGCAATTTTTAGTGCTAATAAGGTTTTGCAGAACGGAAAAAAATGCGTAAATTTGCAGGCCATTACGATAAAAGCGCCTTACCAGCGCCATAAAGTAACAGAATAATACGTATTTAAATAGCTAATTAGCAATGAAAAAAGACATTCATCCCTCCAACTATCGCGAAGTGGTGTTCAAAGATATGTCTAATGAAGAAATCTTTATCACCCGCTCAACAGTTGCCACCCGCGAGACCATCGAGGTTGATGGCGTGACTTACCCCCTGGTGAAGCTTGAAATCACCAGCTCTTCGCACCCCTTCTTCACCGGCAAGCAGAAACTTGTTGACACCGCAGGTCGCGTGGACAAGTTCATGAACCGCTACGCCGTTCGCAAGAAAAAATAAGAAGCGCCACTATTTTCCGGCTGTCGTGCGCAAGACGTGCCCGGAATAATGAAAGAAACACAGACCGCCGCTCCCTGAAAAGGGTTGCGGCGGTTTTGTTTTATAAATATATGCGGAAGGCGCGGGAAGACAATAGTACAGCCAGGCTTGTGTACCGCGCCTCCGGCGCGGCTTGGGCCTTATAGCGGCTACCACGGGCGGCAAGCGCCCGCGGTTAACCTGATATTCCCCCTTCGGGGGAGGTGCAGCCTCTGGACTCGCTCCTCTACCCTCGCACTATCTGGAAGTGGAGAGGTTGTGGTTGTTGCCTATCCCCCCTCCGGGGGTGTGACGCCAACTCGAGGAGAGGATATAAAATTAAAGGGGCCATCCGCAAAAGCGAACGACCTCTTTTTTACCTTTAGCGCTACCGACCCTTGGCAGGCAGCGGAATTGTCGCGTGAGTGAATTATTCAGCGGCGGGGGCTTCAACTACTTCAGCAGCAGCTTCTGCGCAAGTAGTGCTGTCGGCGTTGAGGCTGTCGCAGCAAGCAGCAGCTTCTTCAACGATAGCAACTTCTTCAGTTGCGGGAGCCTCAGCAGCTTCAGTTTCAGCAGCAGCTTCCTTGTTGCCGCAAGCGAAGAACGACATGCTGAATACAACAGCGAGAGTAAGAACTAACTTTTTCATTTTCGTTTTGATTAAGTAATAAAACAATTGTTTGCTTCAAAAACGCCACAAAGTTATGCCAAATTTACGATATGGCAAAACTTTAAAGCAAATATTTTTACCTTTCATGCAAAATTTTAACATCTGAGGAGGAGCGTCCAAGCATATAGTATTGATTAATAAGGCATTGAACAATTAACCGCTAATCGCATCGCGAGATATAAAACATATTTTAAGGCTTTTGAGAGGGTAAAACCTTTCATTTTGTCAGAATCGCATTGCCGGAACGGCTGCAAAACAATGTTTTATAACATAAAGAAAGTGCCGACTATAAATTTAACCTACTTTAACCCTCGTTACTCTTTTTAGCCAAATTTATGTTTATTACAATTTTAAAGAAGCATAAAGCAGAATACGGTATATTTAGCGGTGGAATAATAAAAAATGGCTTTCTTTTATTAAGCTGACGGCTACCGGGAGGTGACTTTAGAAATTTGGTGGGGAAAAAGGTTTGAACTACCTTTGCACTCGGAAATGATACAACAAGCATTGTTGAATGCTTTTTCATATTAAATAAATCTGGAATAGACATATAAATCTAACATTAAGTACTATGTGTAAGAAGGCAAGGGGCGTCCGTGAGGATAGCCCTTGTTTCTTTTTGTATATTTCGCTACAGCCATAGCTTGTGAAGTGATGAAAAAGCGCTAAATTTGCAGAAGCATTATCTCATTACTTACTTATACCTTATTATAATCATGAAATACAGCATAAGAACGGCATTGCTTATTGCGCTTGCATCGTGCTTCCCGGCACAAGCTGCCAACTATGCGTGGCCTGAGAACTATGAGGGTGTCATGCTCCAAGGGTTCTACTGGGATTCCTACACCGACACCAACTGGAGTGTGCTTACTTCGCAGGCCGACGAACTCTCGCAATATTTCTCGCTTATATGGGTGCCCAACAGCGGTTACTCGGGAGGCTCGCGCAACATGGGCTACGCGCCTCAGTACTGGTTCACGAACCATAATTCATCGTTTGGCACCGAAGCCAGGCTCCTTGCCATGATAGAGGCCTACAAGGAACGCGGAACAGGCATTATTGCCGATGTTGTGGTCAACCACCGCGCAGGGCGCACCAACTGGACCGACTTCCCCGTGGAAACATGGAACGGCCGAACCTGGAGCATAGGCCCCGAAGGCATATGCAGCACCGACGAGGTTGCAGGCCAGGCAGGTCAGGCAAAGCCTACCGGCGCACCCGACACGGGCGAGGACTTCAACGGCGCCCGCGACCTTGACCATACCAACGCCAATGTGCAGGACAATGTAAAGAACTACACTCTGTGCCTGCTCGAGAAATATGGCTACGCAGGCTTCCGCTACGATATGGTGAAGGGGTATGCAGGCCGTTACACCAAATTATATAATGAGTACTCTAAACCGCGCTTCTCCGTGGGCGAGTACTGGGACGGCAGTTACGATGCCGTGGCTGCTTGGATAGAATCGACAGGGCGCCAGTCGGCAGCCTTCGACTTTCCTTGCAAATATGCTATAAACGATGCTTTTGCCTCGGGCGATATGAGCAAGCTCGTATGGAAAGCGAACGGCACCACCGACCAACCGGCGGGTATGATTCACTTCGGGTATGCCCAATACTCGGTGACGTTTATCGACAATCACGACACCTACCGCGACAGCAATAAGTTCACCGGCAACGTGGTGGCAGCCAACGCTTTTATTCTCTGCAGCCCCGGCACACCGTGCATTTTCCTGCCTCACTGGAAAGAGCATAAGGACGAGCTCAAAGCTCTGATTGATGCGCGCAATGCCGCCGGAGTACACAATATGAGCGCGGTGCGCGTACTTAAAGCTACCCGCGACTGCTATATGGCCGAGGTCACAGGCTCCAAAGGCACTCTTGCCGTGAAGATCGGCCCTGCCATGGACTCGCCTTCGGGCTACAGCGCAGCCGACATCCGCGCTACCGGCACCGACTACTGCGTGTGGGTTAAAAACGGTGGCGGCACAGGCGGCGAGATTATAGGCGGAACAAGCGCTCCTGCCCGACTCTATATGCTCGGCAACCTCAGCACGGGTGCATGGCTCACCGACAGCGGGGTGACTCTGAGCAAAAACGGCGATATTTTCAGTGCCAAAAACGTGTCTGTAACTAAAGCAGCAGACAGCGAATATGGCTACATTTCTTTCGTAACAAGCCTCGGCGCCGACTGGGACGCCGTGAACAGCGCCGACCGTTATGGCGCCTCCACAAAAGATGAAGTTCTTGCCGCCGGTAAGAGTGCGCGCCTTGTGCGCTTTGCCGCCGGAGTTGATGCTTCGGCCGCCAACTCATGGGCTGTGGCTCCGGGCACCTACGATTTCACTGTGAATTTCTCGAATATGACAGTTACGGCAACTGCAGCCGGTGAGGGCGGTGGCGACACCCCTACCCCATCGGTTGATATGCCTGAACGCTTATATATCCTCGGCCATCTTGACAAGGGCGCCTGGCTCACAGACACGGGCGTGGAAATGGTGCGCGAAGGCAACACATTCGTTGCCGATAACGTAAGCTTCGAGGCTGCTCCCGAAAGCACTGTCGGATATTTTGCCTTTGTGAGCTCGCTCGGCGCCGACTGGGATGCCGTGAACTCGCACGACCGTTTTGGCGCGAGTGTTTCTGACGCACCTGTAACTGTCGGAACTCCCACCGATATGCGCGCTTTCCGTGCGGGCGTCGATGCCTCGAGCGCCTACTCATGGGCTATCGCCCCGGGCACCTATGCTGTGACGGCAGACTTCGCCACAATGAAAGTGACTGTAAAGAAGTGGAGCGGCGTAACAGATGCCGAAATCACCGACAACGCACCCGCGGTTTACTACAATATGCAGGGCATGCGGGTAGAGAATCCCGAGCACGGTATTTATATACGTGTAGCAGGCTCGAAAGTGAGCAAGGTTCTTATTCCGTAAAAAAACGAAGTAAACGCATAAAATTTCGGCAGGTGCCACACTCGGTGACACCTGCCGATTTTTTTGTTATAGCGCGAAGATTCAGAGAGCTTCGACGGCTGCCAATATCTGGGGCAAGAGAGGTTCTATGCCGTCGTTAAGAATCATGCGGCACGGAGGCTCGGGCTCTCCGGGCGCGGGTGTGTATGCCTGAGATGCGATGCGTGCGGCAACCTGCTCTCGCGAGAGGGAGTTGCGGAGCATAACACGCTCAATGCGCAGAGCTTCGGGAGCATCGACACGCCACTCGGCATCGACTATGCGGTTGAGGCCGCTCTGGAAAAGGAGCGCTGTCTCAACAAATGCAACTTCGTCGCCAACAATCTCTTGCCAACGCATAATATCACGCCTAACCGCCTCGTGCACAATGGCATTTAGACGGGCGAGCATGGCTGCGTCGGCAAAGACTATCTGAGAGAGAAGTTGGCGGTCGATAGCGCCTGCGTCATCGATGACCTCACGCGCGATATCGCTTGCAAGACGCTGTTTTATAAGTTCATCGGCATCCATGAGCGCCTTTGCGCGGCTGTCGGAATCATAGACCTCGTAGCCCATGATGCGGAGTATGCGGCTGACGACTGATTTGCCGGAGCCAATGCCTCCGGTTATGGCTATAAGCTTGCGGTTCATGGCTTAGTGACGCTCGATGATATACTCGGCGCTGTCGGCCGAGAGGTAAACGTTCTGGTACTTGGGTGGAACGTTCTTGAGCTGCAGCTTGACGTTGGTAGAAGTGGAGTGCCTTATAGTGCGGTAGTCGGCCACGACGCGGAAATGCCCCTCGCCGCTTTTGTACTCACTGAGCGGTACCATGTAGAACACGTCAATCTGAGCGGGGAAGGTTATGAGCTTGGTACCTTCGGGCACGTTCACAGGCTCAATCACCACTTTCCGGCTCTTGAATATGAGGGGCTCGACCTCAAATGTGATGTCGATGCTGTCGGGAATTACGCGCGAAGCCGGAGGACCGATGAGCTTCACCTTGCGTGTGGTGGTCTCCTCAAGGCCGGTGAGGCGCACGGGCTCGGTGGTGACGGCGTGGAAATTGTCAGGCAGGACATTGCCTGCGGTGTACACCGAAACGGTGTCAACCGATAGGCGCGGACGCCCCACGAGAGCTGCCTGGGGGCCAGCGGTAACCTTGTAATCGGGGGTTACGGGGACTCTGAAACCGGCGTGAGATGTGTAAGGGAGAGTGAGCGAGTCGGGTGAGACTACGTTGACCTGGGCACCACCTGCGGCAGAGCGGACGAGGCCTTTGAGGTCGGTGGGGCCGAGGTGAAGGGCGTTGTTGCTGCGGAAAGCACGGAAGTCGATGTTTACCGTGGGCACATTGCCGAAGCTCATCTTGAGGAGCTGGGTGCCTTTGGCGGTGAGGCTCACACTCAGGGCCTCGGGACCCGTGCGTATAAGAGTCACCGAATCGGGCACATGTGTTATTTTGAGGGGCATGCGCACGTCGTACTGCTCCTCCTCATTGAGAGAGAGCACGCCCCAAAGTATGGCCGAGATGAACACAAAGGCCATAAACATCATTGCGTCGCGCCCCCTCGGGGAGCGCAGCGCAATGACAATCTTTTGGTAGAATCGCCGTAGCGAGTGCATTGTGGGGATAGTTCCCTATTATTTCTGCTCTGAGTTCTGTGCAGCCATGTTGGCATCGTCGGCTGAGGGGTAAACAGAGCCCTTGTCGACGCGGAGAGTGACACCGTTTGAAACTTCAATCATGAAGCAAGTGTCTTTCACTTCCTTGATAGTGCCGTAGATACCGCCTGCGGTAACCACTTTGCTGCCTTTCTCGAGGCTTTCGCGGAATTTGCGGATTTCCTTCTGGCGCTTCTGCTGAGGGCGGATCATGAAGAAGTAGAAGATGACGAAGAGGGCAACAATCATGAGGATGCCGCTCAAGCCGCCACCCTGGGCTGCTGCGTCGAGAAGAATAAAATTAGTCATAGTTCAGGGGAGTATTAATGGATTATTTTTTCTCAATAATGCCCTCTTCGTTAAGAAGGCGAATAACAGACGAGAGAATGCCGTGTATGAACTGGCCGCTCCGGTTTGTGCTGTAGTCGTTGGCTATGTCGATGTACTCGTTGAGGGTAACAGGGACGGGGATAGAGGGATAGTTGATGAGCTCGGCGATGGCTGTCATCATTATCACGATATCCATGAATGCGAGTCGCTCGGTATCCCACTGGGTAGTGTCGATAAAGCGGTCGATATAAGCGCGGTATGTCTCGCGGTTGTTGACCACGTAGTCGAAGAGCTGCGCACCGAATACCTCGTCCTGGCGGTTCATGAACTTTGGCAGGAGCTCGATAGTGCCGTCGTGGCGTGTCTCGTGCTCTTCGTCGCCTTCGGGCTCGTCGCGCTCGGGGGAGGCGTACGAGCGGCGTATTGTCTTGAGCACAAAAGTACTCATAATGTCGAGGTCGTCGTTCCAGTACACCGATTTTGTCTCAAGCGCTTCGGCGAGGCTGTCGGAGGGGAAAACGATGTTGCGCATAATCTCACGCCAGAAAGCGGCGTCGGTGGCGAAGTCGCCCGCGGGGCTTTCCATATATGCCGCGTATGCCTCCGAAGCTGTAATTTCATCGAGGAGCGAGGCGAAAAGGAGGTCGCTGTCGCGCCACGATGCGGGGTCGGAGTCTGGGTTTTCGGCAATATAGTCGTTGAGCTTGGTGCAATCGCGAAGAGCCTTTACGTAGAGGTTATCGACAAAGCGCAGGCTTGGGTTGAGGTCCTCGGGAGTAGGGAGGTATTTGTTCTTGTTGGCGTCGAGGCGACGTTCCTGGAGCGCGGTGAGGTGCACAGGCAGCACGAGGAGCGCGTGGTAGAGGCTGTAGGCGAGCGAGAGCGACTTATCGAGGTCGGTGCGTGCACGAAGGAAGGTGCTGCGTGAGTCGTCGAAAGAAGCGAGAGTGTCGAGGAACATCTTCATGCCGTTCTCGAAGCCGAGGTGAGTGAAGGCCTCGTCGCGACGGAGGACACGTTCCACGCTCTTGCTCTTGCGTATTATAGTGGCAAATACGGTATCCCAGAAACGGACATCGTCGGCCATTTCGAGCTTGCGCTTTTTCTTATAGTCGGTGTAAACGGCCGACGCTGTAATGGCACCGAGAATCTCAGAGAGGGCTGAGTCGAACATCGCGAGGCGGTCGCGGCGCTTGGCAAAGACCGCCATGACGGCAGGGTTGTCGCGGAGAGCCTTGGCCACGCGGTTCTTGAGCAGAGCGGGATCGGGGTCGAGAGTAATTCCCGAGCCGGGGCCAAGAGGCATCGACGATAATTTGAAAAGCAGCAAGAGCAAGTCAAGATAAACCGAATAAGCGAATCGGCGGTCGCGTGAGGCCTCACCGGCTGCCGGTGCCGGTTCGAGCTGAAAGTCGTTGCGCGTGAGCAGGTATGAGTAAAGAATCTGTATTGTCTTGATTCTTATAAGACTACGGTTTATCATAATATTTTAATGTGCGTTCTTTTCTGAATTTTCATGCAAAGTTACACAAAAAACTTCATACGCGGTTATTCGGCGTCACTTTTCTGCTCGGCGGCAAGAGGGTTCCAGCCTTGTGCGCGGAGGGGAAATTCAGCACCGTCGCGTGTAATCATAGCGGCGCCGAGCTCCGGCTTGGTGATGTAACCGATAACTTTCACGCCCTCGATTTTATTGATTTTCTCGTGGTCGGTGAGGGGCACGGTGAAGAGTAGCTCGTAGTCCTCGCCGCCATTGAGGGCAGCCGTCACGAGGTTCATGTTGAGCTCTTCGGCCATTACGGCTGTCTGGTAGTCAATGGGGATGCGGTCTTCATAGACACGGCAGCCGCAGTCGCTTTCCTTGCATATGTGCATGAGCTCCGACGAAAGGCCGTCGCTGATGTCTATCATCGAGGTTGGCTTTATGCCGTTCGCTGCAAGAGCTTCGATGATGTCTTTTCGGGCTTCGGGTTTGAGCTGACGCTCTACAAGATACTCCTTGCCGGAGAAATCGGGCACGAAATCGGGCTGACCTGCCGATGCCACTTTCTCGCGCTCGAGGAGCTGGAGACCCATGTAAGCTGCACCAAGGTCACCGCTGACGCATATGAGGTCGGTGTCGTGAGCGCCGGAGCGTTTTACTGCCGTGCCTTTGGGAGCGGAGCCTATACAGGTTATCGAAATCACCAGGCCCTGGTGCGATGCGCAGGTGTCGCCGCCTACAATATCCACACCGTAGGCGCGGCAAGCGAGGCGAATGCCGTCGTAAAGCTCCTCGATATGCTCGACGGTGAAGCGGCTGGAGATACCGAGCGATACGGTAATCTGGCGCGGTGTGCCGTTCATGGCGCATACGTCGCTGAAGTTTACCACGGCAGCTTTGTAGCCGAGGTGGCGAAGCGGAACGTAGGTGAGGTCGAAGTGCACGTTCTCAAGGAGCATGTCGGTGGTTACGAGGATGTCGGAGTCGGCATCATAGTGAAGCACGGCGCAATCGTCGCCGACGGCTTTAGCTGTGCTGTCGTTTTTTGCTTCGAGGCCGGCGGTGAGGCGGTCAATGAGGCCGAACTCGCCGAGCTGTGATATTTCTGTATGCTTTTCGCTCATATTATAATAAATTTGGCGCGAGCTGTGGAGTTAGAGTTAGATATGCAAGTGACGCGGTGTAGACGCCCATCTTAATCGGCGTCCATACGGACGCCTGCCGAGTGGCGTATCCTATCCCCGCACGCCTCCGCTAAGGGCTTCGGCGTACGGGGTTACTGGATTAATCAGCGTCCTAACGGACGCGCTGCTGAGTATTAGTTCACACGGCACTGAAACACATCGCCGGAACCGTGCTGAGCTACTGTCAGATGCGCTCTACCATGGTCTTAACAAGGACCTCGACGGTAGGCTGAGCCTTGATAGCTGCTTTCTGAACTTCTTCGTGCGAGGGAACTTCGGTAATATCCTTTCCACCGAGGTCGGTGATAACTGAGATACCGAACACGCGCATGTCGGCGTGGCGTGCCACGATAACTTCGGGTACGGTGCTCATGCCCACAGCGTCGCCACCGATTACACGGAAGTATTCATATTCGGCGGGAGTCTCGAATGTGGGGCCTGTGGTGCCTACATATACGCCGTGCATCAGACGGATGCCTTTCTCTGCGGCGATAGCGTCGGCCAGTGCGATGTATTTGTGGTCGTAGGGCTCGGTCATTGCCGGGAAGCGCGGGCCGAGTTCCTCGTAGTTTTTACCGCGGAGGGGATTTTCGGGGAAGAGGTTGATGTGGTCGGTGATAACCATAACGTCGCCAACCTTAAATTCTTTGTTCATGCCACCGGCTGCGTTCGACACAAAGAGAGTCTCGACGCCGAGAGCCTTGAAAACGCGCACGGGGAAGGTTACGGTCTTCATGTCGTAGCCCTCGTAGTAGTGGAAGCGGCCCTGCATGGCAATGACGCGCTTGCCCGAGAGGGTGCCGAAGATGAGGTTGCCGCTGTGACCCTGGACAGTAGACTGTGGGAAGTTGGGAATCTCCGAATAGGGTATCACGGTTTTATTTTCGATGTGGTCGACGAGCGAGCCGAGACCCGTACCGAGAATTATAGCGGTTTTAGGCATTTCGCCGGCGCGCTGACGGAGGTAGTCGGCGGTCTGTTTGATTTTTTCGAGCATAGTAAAAGGTTTTATGTTTCGATATGATGAATAACGCCCGCGGGGGTGCCGCGGTTCGTGTGTCAGAGAGATTGGTTGCGGTTATTCTCCCACTCTCTGATGAGTTTTGCAATAGTTTCCTCGAGGGGCGGCAGCTCGAAGGGGTTTGTGAACTCTACCTTTATGGGGAGGTAGAATGTCGAGGCCTTGAGGTCGTGCGGGAAATAGGGGTTTGCCGCCATGCGCACGGCATCTTTCTCGGTTGTGACAATAATACGCCGCGAGCCTTTGAGGGTTTTGTATCGCTCGAGGAGATACTCGAGGTCCTTGCGGGTATACTGGTGGTGGTCGTCGAAGATGTCGACTTTGACTTTCGCCGCGAAGCTCTTGAGGTACCGCACGAATGGCCTCGGGTTGCCTATGCCTGCCACTGCGAGCATAGAGTCGCCCGCTGTGAGCCAGTCGAGATAGGGCACGGCGGTAGCTACGTCGGGGAAAACGGGCCTGAGAGGCTGGTAGGCGAATCGCGAGTAGAAGAGGTACTGCGAGGGGAAGAGAGCGTAGTCGTTTATAACCTCGCGGTAGTCCCAGGGGGTGAGGTTCTCGGGGCATTTGGCCACGCATACGATGTCGGCGCGGTTTATGCCGCGTGCCGGTTCGCGCAGACGCCCGTAAGGGAGCATCTTGTCTTTATTGAGCGGGTGATTGTACTCCGAGATAACGATCGATACCGCAGGTTTAACGTAGCGGTGCTGGAAGGCATCGTCGAGGACGATGAAGTTGATCGACGGGTCGAGGCGGAGCAACTCGCGGATACCGAACACACGGTCTTCGCACACTGCTACGGTAACTTTTCCCTCGAACTTGTGATAAATCTGATATGATTCATCGCCAATATCGCGCGGGGTGGAAGTCCGGCCCGCAATAATAAAGCCCTTGGTGTCGCGCCTGTAGCCACGGCTGAGTACGGCCACGCGCTTGGTTTTGCGGAATGCTTCGACGATATACTCCACGTGGGGTGTCTTGCCCGTGCCGCCTACGGCAAGGTTGCCGACGGTAACCACGGGCACGTCGAATTCCACTTCCTTGAGCAGCTTCCAATCGAAAAACTTATTGCGCATATAGGTGATACCGCCGTATATTTTTGAGCACGGCAGCAATACTACTTTTCCTATAAACGAGTTCTGTTTCATCAAGGAGCTGTTGTCGAAAGGTTATTCTTATTTAATTGTCACGGGTTCCATGCGGGCCTGGATGGGATTCATGGAGCGGAGTTTATGCACGGTAGTGAGCATTTCGAGTGTCTCGGCGTCGAAATCACGGTAAGCCTTGATGCCATTGAGGCCGCCGGACTCACGGATAATACGCTCCCAAAGTTTCTCTTCGGTGCGGGGATAGCGCACTACGGCATCGCTGTCGATGTCGAGATCTTCAGCCATTGCCATAACGGCGTCGTCGAGAGAGCCCAGATAGTCGACGAGACCGAGCTCAATAGCTTTTGAGCCGACCCATACGCGGCCTTCGGCGATAGCCTTGACATCGTCCTGAGTCATGCCACGGCCTTCGGCCACACGCGAGGTGAAGAGATCATAGATGTTCTCAACGCTACGCTGCATGGCTGCGTGCTGAGCTGCGGTCATGGGCTCTACGGCCGATACGCCTGCTGCGTTGGGGTTGCTTTCGACGGTGCTGAAATTAACACCGAGCTTGCCGGTGACGAGGCCCGAGAAATCAGGAATCATACCGAACACGCCTATAGAGCCGGTGAGGGTTGTGCGGTCGGCAAAGATAGTATCGGCACCGCAGCTGATGTAGTAGCCACCCGAAGCGGCATAGTCGCCCATAGACACGTAGAAGGGTTTGCCCTTGCTCTTGAAGTACTGGAGGGCTTCCCAAATCTGCTCGGAAGCGAAAGCGCTGCCGCCGCCGGAATTCACGCGGAGCACGAGGCCCTGCACCTTGTCGTCGTCGGCGAGAGCCACGATATCGCCGGGCACAACGGCGCCCGAGATTCCCTCTTCGCCGGAGTCAACGATGTCGCCTACACAATAATATATGGCGATATGGTCTTTGGCAGAACTGAAATCGAGTTCATTGCGGGCCGAGAGATAGTCGCCGGGGGTAACGAAGCGAAGGTCTTTGTCGCTATCGATGCCTGAAATCTCTTTAAGATAGCTATCCACGGTGCGCTTATAGCGGAGACCGTCGGCAAGGCCGTCGGCGATAAAGGTAGCCGAGGGCGAAGTTGAAATCATCTCGCCTGCCCAGCGGGTAATGGAGTCGACAGAGAGCGAGCGGTTTTCGGCGATAGTTGAAGCGGTGAAACTCCAGATAGTGTCGACGTACTGCTGCATCTGCAGGCGGGCGGGCTCGCTCATCGAGGTGAGGATATAAGGCTCGACGGCGCTCTTGAAGGTGCCAACCTTGACAATCTGCATTTTGATGCCGAGCTTATCCATGAGGCCTTTGAAGAAAGGAGTCATCGAACCGACGCCGTGGATGTCGATGCCACCCATGGGGTTGAGGAAGAGGCTGTCGGCAGTGGTGGCGATGAGGTAATCGCCCTGGGCGTAGTTGTCGGCATAAGCTACCACGGGTTTACCCGACTGCTTGAAGTCGGCGATAGCCTGGAGGAGTTCCTCGCGCGAGGCGGTACCCATGGCCGAACCGCCGCACTTGATGTAGAGAGCTTCGATTTTATCGTCGTCGGCAGCGAGGCGGAGCGAGCGCATGAGCTCGTCGAGAGTCGGCGTCGAGTTATCGATATTCTGAATCATGGTGAAGAAGTCCTGCTTCTGGTGGCGCTCCACTATATTGCCGCTCAAATCGAAAAAGAGGATTGACTTACTGTCAACCTTAACGGCAGAATCACCTGCGCTACCGGCGGCGGCAACCACGAGCATCATGCCCGCAACAACCACAAGAATCATCGATACCCAGATGCCGGCCACAGTGCCGAGCATAGAGACGAAAAACCTTTTTAACATTGCAATCTATTGTGTGTTAGTTTGTTTGACAATTTGATACAGACACCAAACGCCATGCTTCCGGGCCACGGAGCACAGCCGATTCGATATTTTTGACAAAGTTATATAAATATTATCAATGTGACAAATATTTTTCAACCTTGGAGTATTTTGCGTATACGGGGATTTTTCGCTAATTTTGCACAAAATTTTATATTCAGGAAATGGAAAAGATTCAAGTTGAAAACAACGGCGTGCTTTCTACAATAAGCAAAGCCGACATCGAAGCACTCAAGCCCGAAGGCGCCTCAGCGCTTGCCAAACTCATCGACGGCACCGGCGCCGGCAACGACTTCCTGGGCTGGGTAAAACTCCCCTCCTCCACCCCCGCAAGCCTCCTCGACGACATCAACGCCACCGCAGCACAGCTCCGCGACCTCTGCGAAGTGGTAGTAGCAATAGGCATCGGCGGCTCATACCTGGGCGCCAAGGCCGTTATCGAAGCCCTCTCCAACTCTTTCGCAGCCTACCGCAACGAAGGCACCAAAGTGCTTTTCGCCGGTCAGAACATAGGCGAGGATTACCTTGCCGAACTTCAGGACTACCTCGCAGGCAAGAAATTCGGTATCATCGTAATCTCGAAATCCGGCACAACCACCGAGCCCGCAATCGCTTTCCGCATCCTCAAAGAGCAGCTTGAGAAAGAACTCGGCCGCGAGGAAGCCAACAAGCGCATTGTGGCTATCACCGATGCCAAGCGCGGCGCCCTCCGCTCGCTTGCCACCACCGAAGGCTACAAGACCTATGTTATCGACGACAACGTGGGCGGCCGCTTCTCGGTGCTCTCCCCCGTGGGCCTGCTGCCCATAGCAGTTGCCGGCTACGACATCCACGCCCTTATCAAAGGCGCCGCCGACATGGAAGCTGCTACCCTCTCGGGTGCGTGCGACGCAGCCATGACCTACGCCCTTACCCGCAACGCTCTCTACCGCGCAGGCAAGAAGATTGAGATTCTCGTGAACTACAACCCCAAACTCCACTTCTTCGGCGAGTGGTGGAAGCAGCTCTACGGCGAAAGCGAGGGCAAGGACCACAAGGGCATTTTCCCCGCAGCTGTTGACAACACCACCGACCTTCACTCAATGGGCCAGTGGATTCAGGACGGCGAGCGCACTATATTCGAAACGGTAATCACCGTTGCCAAGGCTGAGCGCGAGCTCCGTATCCCCTTCGATGAGGCCAACCTCGACGGCCTCAACTACATCGCCGGCAAGCGCATCGACGAAGTGAACAAAATGGCCGAGCTCGGCACCCGCATCGCCCACATCGACGGCGGCGTACCCAACCTCACCATTACCCTCCCGGCCCTCTCGGAGTACTGCCTCGGCAGCCTCATATACTTCTTCGAGGCAGCCTGCGGCATCAGCGGCTACATCCTCGATGTGAACCCCTTCAACCAGCCCGGTGTTGAGGACTACAAGCGCAATATGTTTGCCCTCCTCGAGAAACCCGGCTACGAGAAAGAGACCGAAGCTATCCGTGCCAAACTCTAACACAAGTCAAGCCATACAAGCCACAGCCGGACACCCCGGCCCTATCGGGGTGTTCGACTCGGGCTACGGCGGCCTCACGGTATTGCGCTCGCTGCGGCAGGCGCTGCCTGAGGCCGACTTTATATACCTTGGCGACAACGGCCGCGCGCCCTACGGAACACGTTCGTTCGAGCTCGTATATGAATTTACCCTGCAGGCCGTTCGCTACCTTTTTGCCCGCGGCTGTCAGCTTGTGATTCTCGCCTGCAACACGGCGTCGGCCAAGGCTCTGCGCAGCATACAGCAGCGCGACCTTCCCGGCATCGACCCGGCGCGGCGTGTGCTCGGCGTGATACGCCCCACAGCCGAAGCCGTAGGCACCATTACCAAAAGCGGGGCCGTAGCTCTCGTTGGCACTCCCGGAACGGTGGCATCGCAATCGTACGACATGGAGCTTGCCAAGCTTTACCCCTCGGTGAAACTCTACTCGCACGCCTGCCCCATGTGGGTGCCCTTGGTAGAGAATATGGAGGCAGAAGGTCCCGGTGCCGACTACTTTGTGAAACGCGACCTCGAAGCCGTTCTCAGCAACAATCCGGCAATCGATACTCTGATTCTCGGCTGCACCCACTACCCTCTGCTGCTCTCCAAAATACGCAAATATGCGCCAGAAGGGCTCACCGTACTGCCTCAGGGCGATATAGTGGCGGCCTCGCTGCTCGACTATCTGCGCCGACATCCCGAAATGGATGCCATGATAACGCGTAACGGCACCACCGACTACATTACCACGGAGGCTCCCGATAAGTTCTCGGCGCTCGCTGCGGCCTTCATGGGCGAAGCTGTAACGGCTCGCCACGACTCCCTATAAACACTTACTGCAATGAAACACAGCTACAAGACTCACGGCACCTGCTCGTCGGCAATAGAATTTGAAATCGACGAAGCGGGAATACTCCATAATGTGAAATTCTGCGGCGGCTGCCCCGGCAACACCACCGGCGTTGCCTGCCTCGCCTCAGGGCGACCCGCCCGCGAAATAGCCGACATGCTGCGCGGCACCGACTGCCGTGGCCGTGGCACCTCGTGTCCCGACCAGCTCGCAAAGGCTATCGACGGAGCGCTTGCTGAGTGATATCACTGAACAACAACAGGGGCTGCACCTTTCGGTGCAGCCCCTGTTGTATATCGTCGGCGAAAGAGATTATTTAAGGCCGAGTTTAGTTTTTACCTGAGCGGTGACATCGATAACGTCGGTGCCCTGGTAGAGGAGCATCGAGGGCTCGTTGGGGAAGATGAAGGTGAAGTTGCCTTCGGCGCCTACAGATTTAACAGCGTCGTTCATCTGTGCCTGGATAGGAGCCATGAGGCTCTGCTGGAGGTTCATGAGGTCCTGCTGAGCTTTGTTGCGGTACTGCTCAACGGTTTTGTATTTTTCTTCGATTTCCTGGCGACGACGCTCTTTGATAGTTTCGAGAGTGTTGGGGTCGTTGGCCACTTTCTGAAATTCCACATAGAGGGTATTAACCTCGTCCATGATTTTCTGAATTTCACCTTCGAGCTGCTTCGAGGTGGTTTCGAGCTGAGTCTGCATCTCGGCAGCCTGAGGCATGGCAGAGAAGATAGCTTCAAGGTCTACAACGCCGAATTTCTGCGCCATACCGCTGAAAGGAATAGCGAGCACAAGGGCGAGAAGGATTTTTTTGAGCATGATTTTAAATCGTGTTATGTTGATATTATTTATTTACGGATTAACTGTAATGCAAAATTAAGTAAATTAATTGGAATATCCCAATTTTGCGAGAACTTCGTTGCTGATGTCGATACGCGGCGAAGCGTAAACGATGTCGGCCGATGAGGCGCGGTCGAATACGGTCTGATAGCCTCGTTCTTCGGCCACTTTCTTCACGGCGTTATAAACGTCGTCCTGAATAGGTTTGAGGAGGGTCTGACGCTTCTGGTAAAGCTCTCCCTCGGGGCCGAAGTATTTGTAGCGGAGCTCGGTGGCGGCTTTTTCCTTTGCCACGATTTCGGCCTCGCGTGCTTTTACCTGTTCGTCGGTGAGGAACACTTTATCGGAGAGATAGTTGTTATACATAGTCTCGGCTTCTTTTCCGACGGCCTCCACTTCTTTCTGCCAGCGCTGCGAGAGCTGGTTGAGCTGCTCGTTGGCCATTTCGTAGGCGGGTACGTTGCGGAAGATGTACTCCATGTCGACGAGGGCGAACTTCTGAGCCGAGGCTGCCAGCGTGGCAACCAGACCGAGAAAAAGGGCGATTGCTATTTTTTTCATAATAATCTGTTTTAGGTGTATATAACTATAAGACACTCCTGCGGCAAAAAGGTTTAGAATTCCTGACCGAGAATGAAGTGGAAGTGGCTTCCGCCGCGCTCGCCGTTGACTTTGTCGAAGCCATAAGCCCAGTCGATACCCATGAGGCCTACCATAGGCAGCTGGATGCGGACACCGACACCGGCCGAACGTTTGAGCGAGAAGGGGTTGAACTCGCTTACTGAGGTCCAGGCGTTACCGGCTTCGACGAAGCTGAGTGCATAGATAGTGGTCGACTGCTGGAGCATGAGGGGGAAGTGAAGCTCGAGGCCCATGCGGGTGTAAGCGTAGCCGTCGCTGCGCCAGGGAGTGAGTGAGCCGTTGTCGTAACCGCGGAGGGCTATGGTCTCGGTTGCATAGGTGTAGGAGCCCGACATGCCGTCGCCACCGACGTAGAATGTCTCGAAGGGAGTCTTGAGGTACTTGTTATAGCTGCCGATAAGACCGAAGTCGAAGCGGGTCATGAGGACGGGCGTCCACTGGGGGTTGCTCGACAGCGGAGTGTAGGTGCGCGATTTGAAGCGGAGTTTCCAATATTCAATCCACTGGTAGAGCTGCTTCTTGGCTTCCTGTGTCTGCGACTCGGAGAGAGCCTTCCAGTCGCGCTTGCCGGTGAAGAGCTCGGCAGGAGGTGTAATCTGGAGGTTGAGCGAGAACATGGAGCCTTTACGGGTGAAGATAGGATTGTCGATAGAGTTACGTGCGAGAGTAAGGCCGAGCACGATAGCGTTCGACGTACCGTTGTTCATATAGTAGAGGTAGTCCCAGTTCTTGAGGTAATACCAGTTGTAGCCAAGTTCGGCGGTGAAAGTAAACCAGTCGTCGGGCCACTTGAGGCGCTTGCCGAAGCCCACGTTGACGCCCACAAGCTGGAGCACCTTATTGGGGTCGAGCGAGTTCTCGTAGCTGCTCTGGTAGTAGTCGTTGTAACCGTAGTTGTAGCTGCCGGGGTAGTAGCCGAGACCCGAGCCCCAGAGCGAGGAGTTTGCCCACGAGCGGTTGTAGAACGAAGAGTTCACACCCGTCTGGCGGCTGTAGTAAGCCGATACGGAGAGCGAGTTGGGTCGCTTGCCGCCGAACCAGGGGTCGAGGAACGAGATAGCGTAGCTCTGGTAGTAGCGGGCGTTGGTCTGCGCGCTTATAGAGAATGTCTGACCTTCGCCCTGGGGTATGATACCGCGGTAGGTGCTGGGGTAGAAGAGGTTCTTGATAGAGAAGTTCGAGAATTTGAGCTGAAGTTTACCGATGATACCTGTCTGACCCCAACCGAGCGAGAACTCGACCTGGTCGTTGTTCTTTGTCTCGAGGTTGAATACGATGTCAACGGTACCGTTTTCTTCGTTAGGCTGCGGCTGCACGTCCATTGTCTCGGGGTTGAAGTGACCGGTCTGGGCGATTTCGCGTGCCGAGCGCATGAGGTCGCTCTTGCTGAAGAGGTCGCCGGGGCGCACGTGGAGCTCACGACGGATAACTTTCTCGTAGAGGCGGTCGTTACCGTTGATAACCACGTTGTTGATACGCGCCTGCGGGCCTTCCATCATACGCATTTCAAGAGAGATAGAGTCGCCCTCAACCTCGCTCTCGATAGTCACGAGCTGGTAGAAGAGGTAACCACGGTCCATGTAGAGGTTAGCCACGGCATCGTCGTCGTCGGTAAGGCGCTTCTTCATGAGTTTCTGGTTGTAGACATCGCCGGGCTTCATGCCGAGGAAGTCGTCGAGCACCTCGGTGCCGTAGAGCGTATTACCTACCCACGAGATGTCTTTGATGAAGTACTGGCGGCCTTCATCGACGGTAATGTGTACGTCGACGGTGTTGTCGTCGTAGGGCACTACGCTGTCGGCCACGATGCGTGCGTCGCGGTAGCCTTTCTCGTTATATTTCTCGAGAATACGGTTGAGGTCGTCCTCATAGTCGTTTTCGACGAATTTCTTCTGGCTGAAGATTTTGAGGAGGTCCATTTTCTCGTTTGTTTTCTTCATAGTGCGCTTGATAGCACCGTCGGAGAGCACTTCGTTGCCATCGATGTAAATCTTGTGCACCTTCACTTTATTGTGCTTGTCGATAACGATGTCGACTATCTCCTCGTCTTTGTTGGATAGGTCCTCGCGGAGGTTGATGCGCACGGTGGCGTTGCCGAAACCTTTATCCTTGTAGTATTTTTCTACGATAGCCTCGGCGCGGTTCACCATGTTACGGGTGATCGAGTTGCCTTTCTGCAGCTGGAGGCGCTCCTGGAGGTCTTTAATCTCGCCTTTCTTGGCACCGATGTAGTTTACCGAGCTTATGCGCGGCTGAGTGCGGAGAATAATCTTGAGCCAAGCCTTGTCGCCTGCCGTTTTCTCGAGCTCGATACGCGCCTGAGCGAAGAGTGTCTGGCGCATGAGGCGCTTTACGGCGTTGGTGATGTCGTCGCCGGGGATTGACACGCGGTCGCCTTCTTTAATGCCGGCGTAACCGAGAATAAGGTAATCGTCGTAGTTCGGCGCTCCCTCGATAGTGATACCTGCAATTTCGTAGGTGTTTGGCATCGACGTGTAAAGCACCGGCGGAGCATATACAGTGTCGGCCGGAGCCTGTGCCGCCGCACGCGCGCAGGGCATAATCGCTGATAAGAGGACTACGAGGAAAAGGTTTATAGTTGAGCGCATAATTTACTGATGAGCTATCTTTTGCAAGAGTGTGGATTGGGGAAAACGGTGTTTGAGGACTTTATGTGGAGGAAAGCTTGTCAGGAGCCTTCCACCTGATCGCCGGTGAGGCCGAAGCGCCTCTGGCGGGCCTGAAACTGTATGATATGTGATTTGAAATCGTCGGCAGAATAGTCGGGCCAATAGGTGGGGGTCACCATAAGCTCGGTATAGGCTATCTGATAGAGGAGGAAGTTGCTCACGCGCATATCGCCCCCGGTGCGGATGAGGAGATCGGGGTCGGGGATTCCGGCGGTGGTGAGAGATCCGGCAAAGTCGCTCTCGGTGATAGCGTCGGGCGCAATTTCGCCTGCGGCAGCTTTAGCGGCAAGGCTCCGCACGGCTTCGAGAATCTCCCAGCGCGAGGAGTAGCTGAGGGCGAGCACGAGGGTAAGGCCTGTGCAGTGCGAGGTATCGGCGATGCACTTGCCGAGGCGCTCGCGTGCGAAGAGGGGCATGCGCGAAAGGTCGCCGATGGCGGTGAGTCGCACATTATTCTTTATAAGGTCGGGGGTCTCACGCTCGATTGCGGTAACAATAAGAGTCATGAGGGCATCGACTTCTTCTTTGGGGCGGTTCCAGTTCTCGGTAGAGAAAGTGTAAAGGGTGAGGAATCTGATACCAATCTCTGAAGCCGCTTCGGTAATGCGGCGCACAGTCTTCACGCCCTCGACGTGCCCTTCGGGGCGCTCGAGGCCACGGGCCTGGGCCCAGCGGCCGTTGCCATCCATAATAATGGCCACGTGAGCGGGGAGTCGCGAAGAATCGATATGTGCGTTTTCGGTCATAGTGCTTTATTAATCGACGTAATGACAGGTTTCGCAGCGCTTACCGAACTCATAGCTTATGCCTATTGTGAGTCGCGAATACCAGTCGGTGTTCTTGTAGAACGCTGTTTCAATTTGGTTTAGGTCGGCAAGGTCGGGCCCGTCGAAGTGGTCGTTGAAGGCCTTTGTCATGGTAAACTCCACGCCAAGGTTCCAACGCTCGCTGAGCTTGAATTTCACACCCAAGCCCATGGGGATTGTGGGCGCCACATAGGTGTTGCCTGCCGATGATGCCATGGCAAAGCCCACGCCTAACGTGAGGTAGGGGCTCCAACGGCGCAAACGCTTGTAGGTTTCGCCTATGCCATAGGCAAAGAAGTTGAACTCGCCACGGGCACTGAGCTCGTAGATCTGCGAGGAGAAAGAGTATTGTGCAAGAGAGGGAAGGACGTTGGCCATACCCTCGGTTGAGCCGCTGAGGCCGAAGGTTGAGAACACTCCGCGCACAGCCCAACGGGTATCGCCGTTGTAGCGGAACGAAAGTTCGCCGTCGAAGCCGGGCTTCTTGAATATGTTTGAGCCGTTGGCCTCTCCTATATATCCGCTCATACCTAACTGGGCACCGATGTCGAATTTATACGGAGCCGACTGGCTCATTGCTGTTCCGCACGCACATAGAGCAAGCCCCGCGGCAATTGCGCGGAAGCTGGCGGTTGGCTGTGCTGAGCGGAGTGACATAGATTCGGAGTTAAAAAACTGCAGCCAGGGCTTTTACTGTATAGGCTTAAAGGTGAGGCGGTTCAGTGTGCCGCGCCAGATTTTGTCGGAGGTGTTGCCCTTGCTGTCTACGCCACCGAAGATGTAGATGTAGGGGCAATCCCACGATTCAACAGGAGTGGTCGCGCGCGAAGCTCCTACGGTTTTCCACACGAGCGAGCGCGAGGGTGTGAGCTCGCTGTCGAAAACATATGCCTGGGCGTCGCTGAAAGGCGCTATATAATCGGGGAGCTGGATGAGCGAAGAGCCCTCGTTCCAGGTCATACCGAAGTCAAAGGAGATGTAAGTTGTGGCGGAGTTGGCCTTGCCGTCGTTGCCGCCGAAAGCAAGGAGCACAGAGTGCTCGGTGGCGATATAGGCTGTGTTGATAGTGAAGGAGAAGAAGGGCACTACCGAAAGGCCGGTGAGGCCTGCAGGAAGATTGGTAGAGCTTATCTCAGCCCATGAGGTGCCGTCGAAAGCCCAGGTTGAATTGCAGAGGGTGCCGTCGGCGCGTGTGCCGCCTACCATTATAATCTGCGGGTTCGATGCCAGGGGATATTTTACGGTCAGGGGTTCTGATGTTCCTGACACGGGCATGCCTTCGGGGAAAGTTTTGCTTGCGCTTGCTGCGGGATATTCGACAATGGAATATGTAGAACCGCTGCGGTTGACGCCTATCGCCCTATCTTCATAGCAGCCGTAGAGGTGTGTGGCAGCGACGCCTGTGGTGCTCCAGGTACGGCCGCCGTCGGTAGATTTGAAAATTTTTCCTCCTGCAAGAATGTAGAGAGTTTCGTTACCTGCGCGGAGCGACTTATAGTCAGCGCCTGCGGGGAGTGCGGGGGTGTATATTTCCCAGGGGCCTGAGGGAGTGGCAGCATGGGCAATTGCAGCCGATGAGCCCGACACGGTCAGGGTGTAGAGGCCGTCGGCAGCGCGCACGGTGTGCTGGTTAAATGAGCCCGGCACTGTGGTGGGGAGCTTGGCATAGGCTGTCTGCGCCCACATGAGAGAGTCGGAGACAAGTTTATGCACGTTCACTATAATCTCGTAGTCGAGCGAGGCAGTGCCCGAAGGCGATACCACGGTGAGCTTCACCGGTCCGTTGCTGAAGTCGATAGAGTCGGTGGAGTTTGTGAGATAGTTGTACACGGTGTCGGTGCCGTCGGCCCGCTTCACAATGAGGTTAGCCGCCGAGACGGTTTCGAGGAACGAAATCTTAGGCACGAGCTTGGAGATGTCGGTGCCGTAAGGGAGCGAGTCGGCGTTGAAAATTTTACCTTGCTCAAGGTTTATGGAGAAGAAGACGGTGTCGAGATAAGCGAGGACGCTGTCGTCTTTAGAGAGGCTGAAAGATTTTACCGCGACGCTTGTCGATGTAAGCTGAGCCGGTTCATAATCGGAGTTGCATCCGACAAATGCCGACGCGGCAAAGAAGGCCGCCAAGCTGAGGGCTGTTAGTTTCTTCATTTGAGTTTACGATATTTCAAGATGCAAAATTATAACTTTGCGCCCAATAGGGCAAACTCTCGGGGCGAAAATAACAGGAAAGCGACGCATTTATATGTTTTTAACGCCGCAGCTGAGCTTCTGCCAATAAAAATTAACGTGCCCGGCGGTTGCTGTAGGTATAAATCATATTACTTCCGGCGGCCTTTGCCGACACAGGCTCAGCCGTCAGCACGGGCGCCTCTGCCCTACCCCGGTCGGCAAGGTTGACCGGCGCGACTTCCACATAGGCCTCATCCCAAAGGCCTGCCGAGATAAAGCTGTTGAGCAAGGAGGGGCCACCTTCTACAAGGATAGAGCTTATGCCGTCGGCGGCGTAAAGGCGGCGGAGGGCATCGGCAAGTGGCTCATCACCGACCCTGATTGCACGGTCGAGCAGTGGTGACGAAAGGCCGTCGAGGAGGCCATGGCGGTCGAAAACCACAGGGCGGGGATTATTACCTGCCACGCAACGCACATCGAGGCGGGGAGAATCGGCCAAAACGGTGCGGGCACCCACGGCTATGCCGTCGGCCATAGCGCGGCGGCGGTGTACTATCTGGCCTGTGATAGGTGTGGAGAAGCAATAGGCGTGCTCTCCGTCGCAGCGGCAGCAGTCCATATAGCCGTCGGCGCTGCAGGCCCATTTTAGGGTCACAAAGGGCCGACGAAGGGTCTGAGCGGTCATAAATGTCTTATTCAGCTCACGTGCCTCATCTTCGAGGAGCCCCTCTTCGACTTCTATCCCGGCCTCACGGAGCATGGCTATGCCACGCCCTGCCACTTTGGGATTCGGGTCGCCACATGCCACAACTACGCGCCTGAAGCCCGTTTCCACCAATAGTTTTGCGCACGGAGGCGTCTTGCCATAGTGCGAGCATGGTTCGAGTGTAACGTAGATTGTAGACCCGGAGAGCAAAACCTTGTCGGCTTCGGCAACCGAGCGCACTGCATTGACCTCGGCATGCGGTCCTCCGAAGCGCCTATGCCAGCCTTCGCCTATTATCCTGCCGTCGGGGGCAGTGATCACGGCGCCTACCATGGGGTTGGGCGATACATGCCCGGCACCCGCACGCGCGAGTTGGAGAGCGCGGCGCATCATGCGTATATCATTGTCAGAAAAACTCATAGCTGCGAGTATGCGGGTGAGAAAGTATCGCCATAGTTGGGGTTACCAGTTTCGAGGCCTTTGCGGAGCCAACGCACACGCTGCTCCGAGCGGCCATGGTTGAAACTGTCGGGAATCTCCCGGCCATAGGCCTTGCGTTGGAGATAGTCGTCGCCGATTTTCGAGGCAGCGTTAATAGCCTTCTCGATATCGCCCTCTTCGAGAGAGTTAAACATCTGATTGTCAAGCGCAGCCCAGACGCCGGCGTAGAAGTCGGCCTGAAGCTCGAGGCGCACGCTAATCTTATTTGCCTCAGTCTCGCTGAGTTGCGACATTTTCTGATGAGCCTCCGAGAGGGTGCCCAAGAGGTACTGCACATGGTGGCCTACCTCATGGGCGATGACGTAGGCATAGGCAAAGTCGCCCGAAGCGCCTATCTGGCTCTGCATCTCCTTGAAGAAGTCGAGGTCGATATACACTGTGCGGTCGGCCGAGCAATAGAAGGGGCCCGTCTGCGAAGTCGCCTGCCCGCAGCCCGAGTTTACGGCACCGCTGAAAAACACCATTTTAGGGCATTCATATTCGCCCCAGCCACGCTCCTGAAACTCACGCGTCCACACATCTTCGGTCCCGGCAAGCACCTGAGAGGCAAAGACGGCGAGGCGCTCGTCTTCTTCGGTGGGTTGGTAATCGCTTGAGGCATACTGCTGTTGAAGAGCGCCACTGCCCATGATATTTGAGAGAACATCGCCAATTCCGCCTCCCGAAAAAAGCGTTATAGCCGCAACGATAATCACACCGACGATTCCGCCGCCGATGCCCAACTTGCCACCGCTGCTCAGACCGCGGCGGTCTTCGATATTGCCGCTACGGCGGCGTCCGTCCATTCTCATAACAGTAGTCCTTTATTTTGGTAAGAGTTCAAAAGTATCAACGTATATCTCGGTGATATAGCGTTTTATGGCGTTGTGATCTTCCCACGAGCGGGTGCGTATCTTGCCCTCGACAAGTAGTTTCGAGCCCTTGCGGATATATTTCTCGGCGAACTCGGCGGCGCGGCCCCACATTACGATGTTGTGCCACTCAGTGAGTTCGGGAAGCTCTACTTCGTTGCCATCGGCACCACGTGCACGGCGCCTCTCGCTTGTAGCGAGGGGGAACTCGGCCACCTGGCTCGAATCTATCATGCGCATCTTGGGGTCACGCCCCACATTACCAAGTAAAATAGCTTTATTCATAAGCGATTATCTTGTGGCTGCGGCTTTAATACCGGCAATAACGGCTGCTGAGAAACCGTTAGCCTCCATTGTGTTGAGGCCACGGATAGTGAGGCCACCGGGAGTGGTAACGGCATCTACCAAGGCCTCGGGGTGAGAGCCCGTGGCATCGAGAATAGCGGCGGTGCCCGCAAGAGAGCCTGCGGCGAGTTTGCAGGCAAGCGAGGGAGAAAGCCCAAGCTCAACGCCGGCCTCTGTGGCTGCGCGAACATAGCGGAGTACGTTGGCTATACCGCACGACGAAATTGCCATGGCGGCGGGGAAGAGTTTCTCTTCAACAGAATAGGAAACGCCCGTGCCACTGAACAGCGCAAATATCAGAGTCTCGGTAGCTTCATCGCAACCGCAGGATGCAACGAGGTTGACCGATTCGCCGCATGTAGCGGCAATGTTCGGCAATACCCTTACAATACGCGGTTCGGCAATGTAGGGAGTGAGCCATTCGCCGAGTTGAGCCAAGGTAGGAGCGGCCGCACACGACACAACCACAGGGCGCGAGCTCTGCAGCGAGCCGCCCATTGCCTTGATGAGAGGCTCTACGGCGTGACCCTCGACACAGATAATAACAATATCGGCACCTTCGGTGGCCTCGGTAAGGTCGGTAGTGAGCATTTCGTAGCTGCTATCGGCCTTGAAAGCTTCGAGGCGAGCGGCGCTGCGGTTGTATATGCGCACCCGGCAAGCGCCCCCGACGAGTCCGCGGGCAACGGCACCGCCTATGTTTCCGGCGCCAAGAACTGCTATTGTGAGTGTTTTATCCGTCATATGTTTCTAAACAATTTTTATCATAAAAAAGATGGAGCGGGAATATAAATTCCGAACGTAAGACCAACGTTTACATGCCTTTGCGAGGTTGAATAGTTGCAGTAACCGCACAGCGAGGCAAAGGGAAGCTGGAAAACGATGTCGAGCTCGCCGAAGAACTGCGTGGAACCGAACCAGGCTCCGCGGCGCACGCCGCCGTCGGGTGTCTCTACAAGGCTCCGTACGGGAGCGAATACGTGGGCACCGAGGCGTGCCGAGAGGCGGTCGTTATATTTATAAATGGGAGTGACACCGGCGGCAATGAAGTTGTCGGCGCGGAAAGCGGGGTCGAAAAAGTTATTTGATGCAGGTGTGGGAGTATAAGCCGGTGCGGTGCTGACAGTTGAGTAATAGTCTTCGAGGAGCCTCCGGCTGCTGAGTGTGGCGCGACCTTCGACACCGAGCGCCCAGTGTTTGGCCGGGGTGAAGAACTTGCGGCAGTTGAGGTCGAGCTGTCCCCATGAGATGTTTGCGTCACTTTTGCGGCGGAATCCGTCGGGGTTGAGTCTGTCGTAGCGCACCTTGCCGGTGAGGAAAGCCGCGCGGCCATACAGCTCGAGGCCCGAAGTTGGGTAATTGCGGTCGTTTAGCGTCGATGCCTCATAGAGCACAAAAGCCTGGCCGAGGTCGAGTTTAACGTTGTCGCGGCCCTCGATGTAGCTGGTCAGATTATCGCTCCTGAAGTAGGAGTTGTAAGTGCGACCGCCGCCAAGACCGGTCTCGAGTTCGCCAGTGCGCCCCGCCGCCATAGCCCACGACAACTTGCCGAAGTACTCGTGGCGTGTGACGAAGGTGGGTTCATTATCACGGAAGAAGAGTTTCTCGTTCTCGTAATACTTTCGGCGCGACACCACGCCGAGGGCGCGGAAAGCCGAAGGTGTGGCGGTGGGGATATTCACCTGCCCGCGCACGACTCCGACGAGGTAACTCTGCCCTATCCATGCCTCTACACCTGCGCTTACCGAGCTGAAACTCAGCGAGGAGTAGCCTGCACGCACATAGAGAAAACTGTTGTTGCTCGAAGTGATGAAGCCACCGAAGCCGAGGCCGAAGTTTTTCTTGACACGGGCGTCGAGGGTAAGCTCGAAGAGGTCGAGAGTATCGTTTGAGAGCTTTGCCTGCGGAGTGAGGCTGCTAAGCTTGCCCGACGATACGGCACGGTAGAAAGCGAGGCGCGCATCGTCGATACCTATGGTATCCGTGTCTTTGCGCGGGTGGAAAAGGTGTGCGATATACTCGTTCTGTTGTGGAGTGCCTCCGGTTACGTTTACCGAATTGAAGCGCAGACGGGGCGTTGCAGCCTTGAAGGCGGCACGGCGCTCCTGCACCACCGAAGAATCGCGGCGAGCCGATACGCGTGTCTTTATAGAGTCCATCATCGCCATGGCGCGGTCGTAACCTATCCGGTAGATAGCCTGAGCTTGGTCGAAGTCGAGCAGACCAAATTCGTTGAGGTCGACCCGCAGCTTAATGCCTTTGTCGGCAGGCACATCGTAGCTCTGGGGCTGCATCACGAGCAGGTCGAGCTGGTCCATAAATGAATTAGGAGGGCCGTCGGAGGTCGAAGACACGTCTACGCCGAGCATGATAGCGGGGTTGAAGTCGCTCTCCATGACGTCGACGGGGAAGTTGTCGTAAATGCCGCCGTCATAGAGAATATCGTTGTCGATTTTCACGGCCTGGAAGACAAGCGGGAAACTCATCGAGGCTCTTATGGCATCGCCTACATTACCGCGCGAGAGCACCTGCTTGTGGCGGTCGGTGACATTGGAGGCCACGCAGCGGTAAGGCACGAAAAGGCGGTTGAAATCGGCATCGCACTGCGCGGTATAGGCGCTGAAGAGCTCCATAAAGCCGAATGCCATAGGGGTGGGAGCTATTAATGACTGAGGTGCGAAAACCTTGCTCACACCGGTAGTGTCGGCGCCGCCGAGGTTCACCTCAAAAAACTGCGGGGTGGCCTGCGGACGCGAGAAATAATAGGTGAGCGCCGGGTCGTAGGAGCCGGTAGACATCGAGAGGAAATACTGCGACTCAAGGAGTTGCATCATCTCGTCGGGCGAGTAGCCGCAGGCATATAGACCACCGACAATGGCTCCCATAGATGTTCCGGTAATGTAATCGACAGGGATTCCGTTCTCTTCGAGCGCCTTAATCACGCCGATATGGGCAATGCCTTTGGCACCGCCGCCACTGAGAACGAGTCCTACCGACTGCGCCGCTCCCCGCGCCGCAGCGTGCGGCGCAAGGAGCACAGTCAGTAAAGAAAATAAAGAAAGAATGTAGCACTTTATAGCCCTCTTGGCTCGCATAGATGAATAGTTGAATCAGTTATGACTTTGCTTATTAACACAGAGGCGACGCCAAAAGTTCGCGCGCCGCATCTTAATTTTCTTTCGGAGCCTCGGTAATGAAGCTGTCCTTGAAGCCGAGGAAATAGAGCACTCCGTCGAGACCAATCGACGAAATCGACTGTCGGGCAGTGGCTTTAACCTTGGGTTTGGCGTGGAAAGCTATGCCGAGACCGGCGGTCGAAAGCATGGGGAGGTCGTTGGCGCCGTCTCCCACGGCAATTGTCTGGGCTATGTTTATGTTCTCTACCTGCGCAATGATTTTGAGGAGCTCGGCTTTGCGTTTGCCGTCGACGATATCGCCGGTGTGGCGTCCGGTAAGCTTGCCGTCGACAATCTCGAGTTCGTTGGCGTATACATAGTCGAAGCCGAAGCGCTGCTTGAGGTAGTTGCCGAAGTAAGTGAAACCGCCCGAAAGGATTGCCGTCTTGTAGCCTGTGCGTTTGAGCACCTGCATCATGCGCTCTACGCCCTCGGTCACGGGGAGGTGTTCGGCAATATCGCGCATCACGCTCTCGTCGAGGCCTTTGAGGAGCGCCACGCGGCGCTTGAAGCTCTCGGTGAAATCAATCTCGCCACGCATGGCGCTCTCGGTAATGGCGCGCACCTCGGCACCGACGCCGGCACGGTCGGCGAGCTCGTCGATAACCTCGGTCTCGATGAGGGTTGAATCCATATCGAAGCATATCAGGCGGCGGCAGCGGCGGAACACGTTGTCTTCCTGGAGCGAGATGTCGAAGCTCTCCTCCTGCGACATCTGCAGGAAGCGCCCGCGCATTTCGTTAACATCCACGGGGTTGCCGCGGACAGAGAACTCCACGCACGACTTCGAGCGCGGCTCCTCGTCGGAACGCAGGGGCATACGGCCTGTGAGGCGCTGTATGCCGTCGATGTTAAGTTCCTGGCGGGCAATCTCTTCGGTAACGAGAGCTATGTGCTTTGCGGTGAGCTGTCGGCCGAGGATTGTTATAATCCAGCGGTTTTTGCCCTGGCGCGACACCCATGCCTCATAATCTTCGGCACTTACAGGCGAGAAACGTATTTTGACGTTCAGCTCGTAACACTTGAAGAGGAGGTCTTTCATAATGTCGCCCGACTTCTCGGGAGTTGTGCGGAAGAGTATACCGAGCGAGAGGGAGTGGTGGATGTCGGCCTGACCTATGTCGAGAATCTGAGCTTCGTGACGGGCGAGTATCTCGGTGAGCGCCGATGTTACTCCGGGGCGGTCGCTGCCGGTTATGTTGATAAGGATGAGTTCTATGTCAGTCATAATGCGATGATTATTATTCAAGAATAATGCTTACGGGGCAATGGTCGGAGCCGGTGATGTCGGGGTGAATCTGCGCGTCTTTGAGGCGCGGGACGAGCCGTTCGGATACGAGGAAGTAATCGATGCGCCACCCCACGTTCTTCTCCCGGGCACGACCGCGGTAGCTCCACCAGGAGTACGCCCCTGTCTTGCCGGGATTGAGGTAACGGAAGGTATCTACAAATCCCTCGCCGAGCAGACGGCTGAAGCAATCGCGCTCCTCATCGGTAAAACCGGCGTTGCGGCGGTTTGTCTTGGGGTTTGCGAGGTCGATTTCTTCGTGGGCAACGTTCATGTCGCCACATATTATCACAGGCTTTTCGGCGTCGAGCGATTTCACGAAGGCGGCAAACTCGGCCTCCCAATCCATGCGGTAGTCGAGGCGTGCGAGCTCGTTCTGCGAGTTAGGTGTATAAACGGTAACGAGGAAAAAGTCGTCGTACTCAAGGGCCACTACCCTGCCCTCGGTATCGTGGCGTTCCACACCTATGGCATGACGCACGGAGAGGGGTTTGCGGCGGGTGAAGATAGCCGTGCCGGAGTAGCCTTTACGCTCGGCATAGCTCCAGTACGATTCGTAGCCGTCGAAAGCTATGTCGAGCTGCCCTTCCTGCAGTTTAATTTCCTGCAGGCAGAAAAAATCGGCATCGAAACCGGCGAAAATGTCGGCAAAACCTTTGCCTACTACGGCGCGGAGGCCGTTTACATTCCAGGATATGAATTTCATAGTTGGTCAAGTTCTTTAAGCCACAGCGCCGAAGAGGCATCGGAGGGCATGCGCCAGTCGCCTCGGGGCGAGAGGCACACACTGCCCACCTTGGGACCGTCGGGGAGGCACGAACGCTTGAACTGCTGCGCGAAAAAGCGGCGGAAGAAGGTTCGCTCCCAATGGATAATGGTCTCACGGGTATAAGCATTGCCGAAGGCTGCCTCGGCGAGGAGGAGGATACGGCGTGGCGTGAAGCCGTAGCGGAGAGTGTAATACAGGAAGAAGTCGTGGAGCTCGTAGGGGCCGACGAGGTCTTCTGTTTTCTGTTTAATGGTGCCGTCGGGCTCTGCGGGTATGAGCTCGGGGCTGATGGGGGTGTCGATAATGTCGAGCAGTATGGCCTGAGCGTCGGGCATAATGTCGGCGAAGTAGCGGGTGAGGTGCCGCACAAGGGTCTTGGGAACACTTGAGTTGACGCCGTACATCGACATATGGTCGCCGTTATAAGTTGCCCAGCCGAGGGCGAGTTCCGAGAGGTCGCCCGTGCCGAGCACCATGCCGCCGGTCTGGTTTGCCACGTCCATTAGAATCTGTGTGCGCTCGCGTGCCTGGCTGTTCTCATAGGTAACATCGCGCACGGCGGGGTCGTGGCCGATGTCGGCGAAGTGCTGATTGACGGACGGCAATATCGAAATCTCGCGCAAGGTTGCACCGAGTGCACGCACGAGGCCTACGGCATTGGTATAGGTGCGGTCGGTGGTGCCGAACCCGGGCATGGTCACGGCAATGATGCCGCTGCGATCGAGGCCGAGACGGTCGAAGGTGCGCGCGGCAACGAGAATTGCAAGGGTCGAGTCGAGGCCGCCCGAAATGCCTATGGTGAGGCTGCGGCAACGGGTTGCGGCGAGACGCTGGGCAAGGCCTGCCACCTGTATGTTTATAATCTCCTCGCAACGGCTCCGCAGCTCAGTGCCACCTGCAGGCACAAAGGGCTGCGGGTCAACGGTGCGTAAAAGCCCGTTGCGTGGTGTACTTTCGGTAATTTGCGAGCTGAAGATGTGGGCCGGAAAGGCGTTGCGGCGCGCCGAGTCGGCAAATGACATATTGTGCAGGCGGTCGCGGCGCAGTGCCTCGACATCAATGTCGCAAACCACAAGTTGGTTACCGCTCTGCCAGCGTTCGTTCTCGGCGAGCATGCGACCGTTCTCGGCCACAAAGAGCTTGGCGTCGAAAACGAGGTCGGTCGATGATTCTCCGAAACCGGCCGAAGCATAGGCATAGGCACAGAGGCAACGGGCCGACTGATGACTTACGAGAGAACGGAGGTAGGCATATTTCCCGATGAGGTCGTCGCTTGCCGAAAGGTTGACCATGAGGTCGGCCCCGTCGAGAGCCATGCCGCAGCTCGGAGGCACGGCTGTCCACAAATCCTCGCAAATCTCGGCTCCGACCTTTAGGCCACAGTGCTCGACAACGATACCGGCACCAAAAGGAACGTTGCTGCCGTTGAGGTCGATAAAAGTGACAGATTCGGGAGCCGCACTGAACCAGCGCTTCTCGTAGAACTCGTTATAATTGGGAATATAAGTTTTGGGGACAACGGCCACCACCCTGCCTGCGGCCATGAATACAGCGCAGTTATAGAGAGTGTTGCCCACGATAAGGGGAGCACCGGCAATCACCATTATCGAAGGTATGCCTGATGTAAACTCAGCGATGTCGGCAATTGCCTTACGGGCAGCCTCAAGCAAGGTGTCGCTATGGAAGAGGTCGCCGCAGGTATATCCGGTGACACAGAGCTCGGGCAGCACAAGCACGTCGGCCCCGTGTTGACCCGCCTCAGTAATCAATTCTCTAATATTGGCGGTATTGGCATCGGTATCGGCCACTTTCACCGCCGGCGACCCGCAGGCCACCCGGGCAAATCCCTGTTGCATACAGAAGGCTATATTTTAGGTTCAATGCAACAAAGTTACGAATAAGCGCGCTCAATGCCAAAAATATTTGCCGGGGGTGCGATATAAAAAAAGCAGGCGCAAACCTCATTGAAGAGGGATGCGACCTGCTGTATGAGTTATCGGAATGTAAAAGACTGCTCAGATTATTTGAGGATGTCTTTAACAGCGTCGTTAGGAACCATTTGCTCTTGGAAGGTGTACGCACCTGTTTTGGGCGATTTCACCATCTTGATAACCTTGCTGTAGGTGCGGCCTTCGCCTTTCTGAAGCGAAGCGACGGTTTTCTTTGCCATATCTACTTATTATTTAATTTCTTTGTGAATGGTCATGCGCTTAAGAATGGGGTTGTATTTCTTAAGTTCGAGACGCTCGGTGGTGTTTTTACGATTCTTGGTGGTGATGTAGCGGCTTGTGCCGGGCATGCCGCTGGCCTTATGTTCGGTGCATTCGAGGATAACCTGCACGCGGTTGCCTTTTGCTTTCTTTGCCATAGTTACCGGATAGTTAAGGGATTAGAAACCAACGGGTTTGATATCTGTGGGCTGAAGATAACCCTTTGCGATAGCCTGCGTCATAGCGGCGTCGAGGCCAAGCTTGTTGATAGTGCGGAGACCTGCGGCAGAAATTGTGAGGCTGATCCAGAGATCCTGCTCTACCCAGTAGAACTTCTTCGAGAAGAGGTTGACATTGAATTTGCGCTTGGTGCGACGCTTCGAGTGCGAAACGTTATTTCCCACAATCGCTTTTTTGCCCGTGATTTGACAAATCTTTGACATGGCTGTTAATGGTTTATCGTTCTTTATTTCTTTATTCTAAAAGCTTTGAACGGACGCCATCGCAGTTCTCATATCACCACCGGTGCATCAATTCCGGTAGCTTTAAAAGGATGCGCCACAATTCAGCGTGCAAAGTAACGAATTTTTTTTCACTCCACCAAATTTTTTGAACTTCCTTTTCGATTATTGTAGAAAAAAAGTGCCGGGCGGGCTGCCCGGCACCTCCGTCCGCACGCTTAACGGCGGAGGACACGATTGATGGAATGTCGTTGCGCCCCGTCGGCGCTATAGTTCAGTTCAACTATATAGAGGCCTGAGGCCAGTGGTGCAAAGTCTATTTCCGAGACTTCACCCTTGATTTGCTTTACAAGAGCGCCCGAGGCTGAGTAAACGTTCACACAGCTTACATCGTGACCGTAAATGCTCACCATGCCGTCGGTTACTGCAGGATAGAGGCGCGGAGTGGTTTCAGCTCCCGGTGCATAGGCTGCCGTGGTGCCCCCTATCGTGAAGACAATCGGCTGCGTGAGCTGCGTCTGCCCCTGATAGAGGACGGCCATATAACGACCACCGGGCACGGCGGCATCGAAATCGCCCTTGGCAGTAAGAGCGGCGGTATCGCCCTCGGCAACAAACACGGGCTCCGACTCAAAGGAGGCCTCAGATTTGACAGTGCCGGAAGTGTTCTCATAGGGGAAGATTGCCACTGTGAGCGACCCGCCGAAATAGCCCGCGAGGCATTTCACATTGGCTGTAAGCTCGATGTCGTGCGGGTCGACGTAGGCGGCATCGCGCACGGCAACATCGCTCACGCTTATCTCGGTGGCGGCACTGCTTACCCCGAACTCTACGGACAACCCGGCTGACAGAGGCTTGCGAGTTGATGCATCTATTATATATAATGTGTAGCTGCCTGCCGCGGGAGTTCCGCGTGTGCCGAAGGAATTGAAGGCTCCCACATAGTCGAAGGCCTGACTTTCGCCCCCGAGAACATCGGCAGAGTAATTCTCACCTACAGCCACAAGCGTGCCTTCGGCATCGGCAAGGGCGGGCGCTATGGTACCGTAGAACTCATCGTCGCCCTCATTGACGAGCATTGCCGTGAGTTTGAATTCCTGGCCCTGATATATCTTTGACAGCAATTTGAGTTCTTCTACCTTAATAGCGGGTGCCGGAGACTCCGAGAAAGTGGCCTGCGAGTTCTTGACGGTCATATACACTTGCTGCGGGCCTGAAATCTTGACGGGCACAGGCTGCCAGCCCGCGGCCTCGGTATAGAAAGCAGGGGTGAGGGTATATTCGCCATCGGCGAGTGAATCGGGGAGGTTTACATAGTATGCGCCGAAGCCCGAGAGCGGACGGAGCGAGTCGACACGTGTAGCACCGGCGTATACCTCTGCTCCCTGTGAATCTTTGATTGAAAGACCGAGCAAGCCCGACACATCGCCTATCGAAAAATTGAAAGTCTCACCTGTAACCGTTATCCTGGCTCCGACAGCGGCAGTATCCTCTGCAATGCCGAGCGTGCCTTCCATGAGCAGATTGGCATATGGCACACTACCCTGCTGCGGCTTGGCCACACATGCTATCACACTCTGATTATAGTCGTAGCCCGAAGTGGAGCCGCCGATACCCTGCTGCCCGGGGTCGAGAGCCGTAAGAAGGAAGTAGCCGTCGCTCATTCCGCCCCAACCCCAGTTGAAATGGAAATAGCCGTCGCCGCTGTAGCCGTCGCACACAAAGGAGTGGGCTCCTTCATTGCTCTGGCCGGAGTACTGCACGGGGCCGTATGACACGAGCTGATTATAAATATAATCTTCCCAATCGGCGAGGGTATAGAAATCGCGCGACACATAGCGTATGGCCGCATCATAATCAAAATATTTAACCATGGCGGCCGCCACCGCAAAAGGCTGAGCTCCGCTTTCGGAGGCTCCGTACTGCATATCGACCGATACGCCGCAGGCATACATAAGCTCGGCCACAGCATCGTTGGCAACCACGTCGCCACCGTCAGCGGCATAGGTGTCGGCCATTACATCCCAGCTGAAATTTATCGAGGAGAAATCAAGGCTTACAGGCGTTGAGCCCGAGGTATAGGTATTGCTGCCCTGCCCTTGTGCAGGCCATGCGTGATACTTCATAACCTGAGCAAGAGCGGTGGCCACACATCCTGTGACAGCCCTCTGCCCGCTCACTATGGGGCACATTTCATTATAAGGATAACCCTGGTTCCACTCTGTAGAGAGCAAGGGATAAATGGGCTCGCGCTCCGAAGAGCGCGGCACAGGGGCTTTTGCCGATACCCCTGCGGTCTTTATTTGGCGGGCATATTCGCCGAGCCACCACTTCATTGCAGGCGGAATCGAACCTTGACAGTCGTGAGCATCAGAATAGCCAAGTACCGCGGGAGCGCGGTCGTCGGCCGGAGTGGCGAGGAAGGCTCCCGAGCCCGTAGCGAAGAGATACACGGCATCGCGCGCTTCGTAGACGAGCTTATAGGCCGAAGGTGTGCGCGAGGGTGCGCGTCGCGCCGAAGAGCCCGAGAGAGCACGGTCGAGAGCCTGCGAAGGAGTAAGGATAGCCGCCTGCGCTGCCATTGGCAACATCAGGGCCGCGAAAAGCTTGAGGGAGGTCAGTCTTGACATAGGGTTCGGTTATGAGGGGTGTGATGATATTGCAATTTTAACACCCGGGCCGAGACTTTGGTTCACCCCTTCAAAATCTTCACTCCTTCAGAAAGGTGGCAGGCTCGCCTCCGGGTGACTCCGCCCTCTCCATGCACTTTAAAAATAAGTGCGGAGCCGGTGCCGGAAGACTGTTGCCGGTGTTGCCGGCGTGAGCTATGCCTCCTTTCCGGGAGTGAAAATTCCTAAGCGGCAAGGAGGCGTCACGCATTATGCCGCATTAAAAACGCAAGGGCATATCATCATGGCACGAGAGAGGCGTTTACCATGGTATGATTTACACTTTGCGCCACAAAGCTACAAATTATTTTGCATACTTCCACATTTTTGCGATAAAAAATTTCACCGCAAACAAAATATTTTTCCAAAACCGCCCCTGAGGTGCATATTTTTGCGTTTTTATTTGTTATAGTGATAAACACGAATCAACTTCAACACTATAATCAATTATGAAAGGACGCAATTTATTTTTCACCGGTCTGCTCACGGCACTCATCGGTGTTGTACTGATACTCTTCAGAACCTCGCTGGCCAACGGTGGGGTTGTAATAGCCGGTGGCGTGCTCTTTGTGCTTGCCGGTGTACTCAACATGACAGTTTTCCTTGGCTCGCGCGACCGCAAGGGGCGCGCCAACATCGGCGCGTTCGGCACAGCATTCGGGTGGATAGCGAGCGCGGCTGCCGTTGTCCTTGGCCTGGCCATGCTCATTTTCAGCAAGGCGTTTGTGGCTATCGTGGGCTTCATGTTTGCCGTTCTCCTGCTCTTCGCCGCCCTGTTCCAGCTCTTCCTGCTCATATTCGGTTCGCGCCCGGCACGGCTGTCGAGCCTCTTCTATCTTCTGCCCGCAGGCCTCGTAGGCGCGGCAATATACATTTTCATGCGTAAGCCCGACACCGCGGGCGAGCACACCATCATGCTCGTCACCGGCATTTCGTTGCTCGTGTTCGGCTTCTTCACCATTATCGAAGGAGTGATAATCGGGCAGGCCAACCACAAGGCATTGAAGGCCTCGCGCACTCCGGCCGAGCCGGTCAAAGAGCCCGAACACATCGAAGCTCCAAAAGCCGAGGAGAGCAAGGGCAACGAAGCCTGACGGCGGCTGAAAAGTGCCTGTTTTGGCTCAAAATTGCGCTGAAAACTGCGAAAAAAGAGTCGCAGAGCAAAAAAAACGCAATTTTGAGCCTTTCATTTGTGCTTGAATGAAAAATAATTACGATATTTGCACCGCAAAAACACAAAAGCACCCGGCGACGGGTGCCCGAGTGCCCTGTAATTATTAACATTCAATCGTAAAAATTTCATAGCAATGACTAAAGCCGATCTTGTCAACGAAATCTCAAAGACCACCGGCATCGAAAAAGCCGCAGTGCTCGCCACTATCGAAAAATTCATGGAAATCGTGAAAGAATCGCTCGCAGGCGGCGAGAACGTGTATCTCCGTGGCTTCGGCAGCTTCATCGTAAAAACCCGCTGCGAAAAGACAGCGCGCAATATCTCTAAGAACACAACTATCGTAATCCCTGAGCACAAGATTCCCGCGTTCAAGCCCGCTCGCGTGTTCATGGACGAAGTTAAGAAATAATCAAGCGAAAAAGCAAGGACCGGCGCAAGCCTGCCCTTAAACGATAAAATCATTATTAACCTTCTAAAGCATAACTCAAAATGCCCAGCGGAAAGAAAAGAAAAGGCCACAAGATGGCTACTCACAAGCGCAAAAAACGTCTGAGAAAGAACCGTCACAAGAAGAAATAAGAGGCTCGCAAGGCCGTTTGCCGGCACATGGCGCCCATGCCCGGAGGTAGAACTCCGCGCGCGGCAGCAGCCCGCCAAGGCAAATTTCTTCTTACGGGATTCTCCCGCGACACATGTGTCGTCGAACACCGCTAACATAACAAGGACAAGCTTCGGCCCGCATCCTGCCGTTTTTCCGGTTGCGGCGCAGAAGTTTTGTTCTTTTATGGTAACGGTAACCCTATTCAAGTTTTTCAACCCACACCTACAAGCACTACTTTGATGAAAAGTGAACTAATCGTAGACGTACAGGCCAATGAGGTTTCGATTGCCCTGCTTGAAGATGGCCGTTTGGTCAGCCTTCAGAAAGAGGCACGCAACGTGGCCTATGCCGTGGGCGACATCTACCTGGCAAAAGTCAAGAAACTCATGCCGGGGTTGAATGCCGCCTTCGTCAACGTGGGGTATGAAAAAGATGCATTCCTTCACTACCTTGATCTCGGGCCTCACTTCGCCACCTACAACAACTTCCTGGAGCAGCTCTTCGCCGACAAGAAGAAGCAGCCCAAAATGCAGCAGGTGAAACTCTTGCCCGACATCGACAAACACGGCTCCGTAGCCGACACCCTCAAACCCGGCCAGGAACTCCTTGTGCAGATTGTAAAGGAGCCTATTTCCTCGAAGGGTCCGCGCCTCACAACCGAGATTTCGTTCACCGGACGATTTCTGGTCCTCACCCCCTTCGCCGACAAGATTTCAATTTCCCAGAAGATAAAATCCACCGAAGAGAAGCTACGCCTGAGGCAGCTCATGGAGAGCATCAAGCCCCGCAACTTCGGCGTGATAGTACGCACCTCGGCAGAAGGCAAGAAGGTAGCCGAACTCAACCATGAGCTCAAAACCCTTGTGGAAGCTTTCGAGAGCGCATGCGCCAAGGCCCAGCGCTCGCAGGCTCCGGCCCTCGTCTTTGAAGAGGAAAACAGGGTTGTGGGCATGTTACGCGATGTTTTCTCGCCTTCGTTCGAGAACATACACGTCAACGACCCCGACACCTACGAGCAGATTCTCAAATATGTGAATCTCATAGCCCCCGAGCGACGCGATATTGTAAAGCTCTACAACAAAGATATGCCGATTTTCGACAATTTCAGTGTCACCCGGCAAATCAAATCGTCGTTCGGCAAAACGGTATCGTTCAAATCAGGCGCCTACATCATTATCGAGCACACCGAAGCTCTGCACGTTATCGACGTGAACTCGGGCAACCGCTCAAAAGCCACCAACGACCAGGAGACAAACGCCCTTGAGGTGAATCTCCGCGCCGCCGACGAAATCGCCCGCCAGCTGCGCCTGCGCGATATGGGCGGCATTATCGTGGTCGACTTCATCGACATGGCCAAGAGCGAGCACCGCCAGGAGCTCTACGAGCACATGCGCGAGATAATGGCCAAAGACCGTGCCCGCCACAACATCCTGCCTCTGAGCAAATTCGGCCTCATGCAGATTACCCGTCAGCGCGTGCGGCCGGTGCTCGACATCCACACTGCCGAGCAGTGCCCTTCGTGCCACGGCAAAGGCGAGGTGCAGCCCTCGATACTCTTTACCGACACCCTCTTCGAGAAACTCGAATACCTGGTTACCTCCTTGGGCAAGAAAGACTTCGTGATGTATGTGCATCCGTATGTCGACGCCTATATCAAAAAAGGGCTCTTCAACACCATTTACGGCAAATGGCGCCGCCAGCTTGGCCGCTGCTTCAAAGTACTCCCCGATGAGTCACTGGCTTACCTCCAGTTCCGCGTTCTCGATAAAGACCGCAAGGAAATAGAGCTCATCAGCGAAAAAGACGCAGGCAAGCCCACCGCCGAGAAAGCCGCCGACAAGCGCCGTCGTGGCGACGAGTCTCCTGAGGCCAATGCCCAGAAGCAGAAAAAGGCGGAACCCAAGCCAAAACAGGAGCCGAAGCCCAAGGCTGAACCCAAGCAAGAGGCCAAGCCCAAACCCGAGCCGAAGCCTAAGCAGGACGCAAAGCCGAAACAAGAGCAGAAACCGAAGGCCGAACAGAAGCCCAAAGCTGAAAACAAGCCCGAGCCCAAACAGGCAGCAAAGCCCAAGCAGGAGCAAAAACAGGAGCAGCGCCCGAAAGGCGAGAACCGCCCCAAACAAGCGGTCGAGAAGCCTAAGGCTGAATACATCAAGCTTCTGCCTCCCGCCGAAGAAGAGGCTCCTGTAGAAGTTCCCGCAGAGCAGACTGCTGCAGAAGTGATTCCGGCTACCGCGCCCGTTGCTGCAGCCGAACCCGAAAACTCGGCTGCCATTGCCGCCCCTGCGGCCCCCAAGCCCGAGCCACTCCTCCCCGAGGCCGATAATGACGCCGAAGAGGACGAAGAGGACGAAGGCCCGGAAGAAGTTGCTGACAACGGCGAAGAAGCCGCTGCTGAAGCAGCTCCGGCCAAAAAGAAACGCCGCCGCAGGCGTCGCAAGCCCGCGGCAAAAACGGGTGAGCAGACTGCCGACAACGGCGCATCCGCCCCCGAAGACAAGGAATGATCATACCCCATAACGCAATAACAGAGGCCGCGCAGGAGCGCGGCCTCTGTTTTCATATCATATAACATATCGGGGGAAAGCTACCGTCATGAAGGCGTAGGCGTAAGTTTCATTTCACCCGTGGCTATCACGTATCGCAAGGTGCCGTCGAGGAGCGTCACGGTGTAGTCCACATTATCACGCTCCATGCTGAAAACACCGTTGAGGCGCTCCGTCTCCTGCAGATAATTGTAGAGGGCCGGCGGGAGCTGGTCGAAAAGCATTACCTGCGGCAATGGCAGGCCGTAGCCGTCGACTGCTATCCATGCGTAGTCAGAGCCGAAGGTCAAGCCGGGACCGTCGTCGATACGCACATGATAGGTTGTGCTGCCTTTTGTAAATGAATCGAGCTCCGAAAAGGGATAATAATGGTTGATGAACTCAGCTATCGGGCCGGGCATATCGTCCCATAAATCGCTGTGTTTGCATGAAGTTACCACCCATGTCAACGCACAGGCTGCAAGGAGGGGCAGGACGAACCTGGAGAAATTCAGAAAAGAGGTAATATGGCGTGTTTTCATATTCTAAGTAGATTTTATAGTTTGATAACAATCGGAAGCGCCGCGAAGTTCGCAAGTGTTAAACCATTTTAAGCGCCGGGATGTTATATAAACGAAACTTAAAAACCTGATTCTATGCATCTGTCACGTACCGCGGCCGCACTCGCCGCTATCCTCATCGGTCTTTCGGCCATGGCCACCACCACCGATTCCATTGATTCGCGCGCAGTTATAGTGAGCGGCGATGCCTCGCACCCCGACCAGCGAGGCAACCTCATTGAAATGAATTCGAGGCAGAATCTCGCCTTTGAAGACCCTGCCGCTCCCCGCTTCCTTTTTCTCGACAAAAAGGGTGCGGTGGCACTCGGTATCGGCGGCTATCTGAAAGGCACGGCCACATATGACATGGACGGCGCGCTGCCAAGCGACATGTTTGTGACCAACACGATACCCGTGCCCTTCGACCCGGCCATGCGCAATCGTCTGGGAGCTTCGGCAACCCACTCAACCATTTTCCTCAAACTCGTCACCCGACCTACGCGACTTGGCCGCGTGATAGTATACATACAGACCAACTTCACCGGCGACGGCGGCTCTTATGGCCTGAAACTCAAGCAAGCTTATGTTACATGGGGACATGTCACCGCCGGTAAGGCGCGAAGCACATTTGCCGACGGCCCCGCCATGGCGCCTACTATCGACGACCAGGGTCCCTCAGGGCAGGTAACAGCCAAGAACATGCTCGTGCAGTATGCCTCAGCAAGCTACAAGGGCTTCTCCTGGGCGGTGTCGGCCGAGCTTCCCTCGGCGAGCTATACCCTCGCACCTAAGACCTCGTCTATTGCACAGCGCTTCCCCGATATTCCGCTATACCTGCAATATGCCTGGGGCGGTGGCGACTCGCATGTGCGCCTCTCGGGTATTCTCCGCGAGCTCAGCTACCGCGACCTCGCCGCCGGGAGTAACCACTTCGCCACTGGCTGGGGTGTGCAATTCAGCGCCATAACCGGCATTGTGGGTGGCCTCAAAGTTTTCGGGCACTACACCTACGGCAAGGGCATAGGCTACTATATCAACGACCTTTGCGACGAAGGTTACGACCTTATCCCCGACGGCACCGGCAAGATGAAAGCTCCGGGAGCGGCAGGGTGGACGGCAGGCCTGCGCTACGATTTCTCCGACTCGTTTTTCATGAGCGCATCGTATAGCCAGGCGCGCCTCTACGACACCGCCGGCATGGAGTCGTCTACTTACCGCTACGGGCAGTATCTTGCAGCCAATGCTTTCTACAACGTGTGGGGCGACCTGCGCGTGGGGCTCGAATACCTCCACGGCAACCGCACCAACATAAGCGGCGCCACAGGGCGCGCCAACCGCGTGGCCGCCATGCTTCAGTACAGTTTCTAAGAATATTCAGCTCAAACTTTCAGCGGCCACAGATGTTATAATAGCAAGAGAAGCGAAAAAAGAATACGCGGCCCATGCAGAATGAGCCGCCGCGGAGCATCGGGCTCCGCATCCTCTCTCCCTGCGACCTTTTATGGTTGAATGTTATATAATTCTGCAAAACCGCCCCGACAGCGCCATGACACTGCCGGGGCGGTTGTTTGTATTAAGAGTTTTTTAGAAAAAAGATTATGGAATAAAGAAATTTTTCGCTAATTTTGCGCATTGCATAAAACGTTAAAACAACGCCGTCCACTAAAACCTGAAACTAATCTATTAACTTTTTCTCATTATGCCACGCCAGCACTTCGACCAGCTTGACCTGACAATCCTCAATGCCTTGTGCGACAACGCGCGCACGCCGTACCTCGAAATCGCCCGCGACTACGGAGTATCCGGAGCCGCCGTTCACCAGCGCGTGCAGCGTCTCATGGCCTCGAACGTTATCGAGGGGTCGCACTGCGTGATAGCCCCCGAGACCCTGGGCTTCCACGTGGTGGCTTACCTTGGCATCTGCGCCAAAGGCGGCACCGACATCGACAAACTTGTTGAAGACCTCAAGGGCGTGCCCGAAATCACGGAGTGCAACATAGTGTCGGGGCGCTACGACCTGGTTGTAAAGATGCACGCCCGCAGCAACAGCGACCTCTTCAAAATCGTGCAGGAACGCCTCCGTCCGCTCGATGTATCGTCGACAGAGACAATGGTTTCGTTCCGCGAGGCTTTCCGCCGCCACCTCCCGATAGAAGAACCAAAAAAATAAGCTGTTATACATTTTTTTGAAAGATACGGAGGTTTGGTCAAGCCAAACATTTTGCTTAAATTTGCAGGCACAACCCGCAGCCCTCGGCGCGACCAATGAACGCCGACGCGGATTGTGCCCGTAAAGTTCTTTAAAACAACATTATAAACACAATACATTATGGACATTTCCCATATCGAACACATCGGCATCGCCGTTCCCTCGCTTGAAGAAGCTATTCCTTTCTACGAAAAAATGCTCGGCTTCAAGTGCTTCGCTATCGAAGAAGTAGAAGACCAGAAAGTGCGCACAGCATTCTTCAAGGTAGGCCAGACCAAGCTCGAGCTCCTCGAAGGCACAGCTCCCGAAAGCGCTATCTGCAAGTTCATTGCAGCCAACGGTGGCCGCGGTGGCATCCAGCACATTGCCTTCGCCGTTGAAGACGGTGTGGCCAACGCTCTTGCCGAAGTGGAAGAAAAGGGCTGCCGCCTTATCGACAAGGCTCCCCGCCGTGGTGCCGAAGGCCTCGACATCGCCTTCCTCCACCCCAAGTCGACCTGCGGAACTCTTATCGAACTCTGCGAAGACCCCAAGAAAAAATAACAACGACAAACCAACGCAATCACATAAACTGCAATCATGAGCAGCCAGCTTGAAAAAGTAAAAGAACTCATTGAGCTCCGCGCTGAAGCGCGCCTCGGTGGTGGCGAGAAAGCCATTGAAAAACAGCACGAACGCGGTAAATACACCGCCCGCGAGCGCATTGCACAGCTTCTCGACGAAGGTTCGTTTGAAGAACTCGACATGTTCGTGCGCCACCGCTGCACCAACTTCGGTCAGGAAAAGAAATCATACCTCGGCGACGGCGTCGTTACCGGCTACGGTACTATCGACGGTCGCCTCGTCTATGTCTTCGCACAGGACTTCACCGTATTCGGTGGCTCTCTCTCCGAGACCATGGCGCTGAAAATCTGCAAAGTAATGGATATGGCCATGAAGATGGGCGCTCCTGTTATCGGCCTCAACGACTCGGGTGGCGCACGTATCCAGGAAGGTATCAACGCCCTTGCAGGCTACGCTGAGATTTTCCAGCGCAACATCATGGCCTCGGGTGTTATTCCTCAGATTTCGGCAATCCTCGGACCCTGCGCCGGCGGCGCCGTTTACTCGCCCGCCCTCACCGACTTCACTATCATGGCCAAGGGCATAAGCTACATGTTCCTCACCGGCCCGAAGGTTGTGAAGACCGTTACCGGCGAAGACGTTACCCAGGAAGCTCTCGGCGGTGCCGAAGTACACTCGCAGAAGAGCGGTGTGTGCCACTTCGCAGCCGAAGACGGCGAGGATGCTATCAAAATCATCCGCAAGCTCTTCAGCTACATCCCCCAGAACAACCTCGAGGAGGCTCCCCTTGCCGAGTGCAACGACCCCATCGACCGTCTCGAAGACTCGCTCAACGACATCATCCCCGACTCGCCCAACCGCCCCTACGACATGTATGAGGTTATCGGCGCTATCGTCGACAACGGCGAATTCCTCGAAGTTCAGGCCGACTACGCCAAGAACCTCATCGTGGGCTTCGCTCGCTTCAACGGCCAGTCGGTAGGTATCGTGGCCAACCAGCCCAAGTACCTTGCCGGTGTGCTCGACAGCAACGCCTCGCGCAAGGGCGCACGCTTCGTACGTTTCTGCGACGCCTTCAACATTCCCCTTGTAACCCTCGTGGACGTTCCCGGATTCCTCCCCGGCACCGGCCAGGAGTACAACGGCGTTATTCTCCACGGCGCAAAACTGCTCTACGCTTTCGGCGAAGCCACTGTGCCCAAAGTTACCGTTACCCTGCGCAAGAGCTACGGCGGCAGCCACATTGTGATGAGCTGCAAGCAGCTCCGCGGCGACATGAACTACGCATGGCCTACCGCCGAAATCGCCGTTATGGGCGGTGCAGGTGCCGTTGAGGTGCTCTACGCCAAAGAAGCCAAGGCAAGCGAAAACCCCGCAAAGGTTCTTGCCGACCGCGAGGCAGAGTACAACAAACTCTTCTGCAACCCCTACAACGCAGCAAAATACGGGTATATCGACGACGTTATCGAGCCCCGCAACACCCGTTTCCGTGTAATCCGCGCACTCCAGCAGCTCGCCACCAAGAAGGTGACCAACCCCGCCAAGAAGCACGGCAACATTCCTCTCTAAGCCCGATATGAAAAAGATAATTTCAACCATAGCCCTCGCCTTGATGCTGGCCGCCGCCCCCGCGGTATCGGCACAGAGCCGCGACGCCCTGCGCATCAACGAGGTAATGGTGGTGAACGAGAACAGCCTCGTTGACGAATACGGCAACCCCGGTGCCTGGATCGAGCTCTTCAACTCCAACTTCGCACCCCTCGAAATCTCGAAGGTATTCATCACCAACGACCCGGCCAACCCCACGCTCTACCCCATACCTCTTGGCGACGTAAACACCAAGGTGCCCAAGCGCCAGCATGTGGTGTTCTTCACCGACGGCGAGCCCAACAAGGGCACGTTCCACACCAACTTCACCCTCATCCCCGGCCAGGACAACTGGATAGGTATCTACGACGCCGACGGCAAGACCCTCATCGATGAGGTTACCGTGCCCGCATCGCTCCTCCACGGCCAGTCGTGGGCGCGCACAGCCGACGGCAACGGCGAATGGGCCGTACGCACCGGTGGCGACCACGATTACATAACCCCTTCGAGTGCCAACGTTATCCGCGACACCAACTCGAAGATACAGATGTTTGCCGACCGCGATGAAAACGGCTTCGGCATGACACTCATGGCCATGTGCATCGTGTTCAGCGCCCTCCTCCTGCTCTGCCTCAGCTTCTATGCCATAGGCAAGATAGGCGGTGCAATATCGCGCATGAACAAGTGGCGCTCTCACGGCGTGACCCGCGAGGAAGCCCGCGAGACAGCTATCGCCGACCATGACTCCGGCGAGGAAATCGCTGCCATCGCCATGGCTCTCTACGAGCACCTCAACGCCCACGATGCCGAGAACACCGTGCTCACTATCAACAAGGTAAAACGCGCATACTCGCCCTGGAGCTCTAAGATCTACGGCCTCCGTGAGGTGCCCAACCACACCCATGCCAAGTAAACCTATTCAGCTAAACCGACAATGAAAGAATACAAATATAAAATCAACGGCAACAACTACACCGTTGCCGTGGGCGATATCGACGACAATATCGCGCAGGTAGAAGTGAACGGCGTGCCCTACAAAGTGGAGCTCGACCGTGCCAAAGCCGCTGCCGTCAAGGTTTCGGCTCCCCGCCCCTCGGCAGCTCCCCGCACAGCCACAGGCGAGAAAGTAATAGCAAGCAAGCCCGCCACCGGTGGCGCAGGTGCCGTTGTGGCTCCCCTCCCCGGCGTGGTTATCGCTGTCAACGTCAAGGTAGGCGACACCGTGAAAGCCTCCGACACCGTAGTGCTCCTCGAAGCCATGAAAATGGAAAACAGCATCCGTGCAGGCCGCGACGGCAAAGTTACCGCCGTCAACGTATCGGCCGGTGACTCCGTTCTCGAAGGCGCAGCCCTCATCACCCTTGAATAATACGGTTAAGACCTCGAATTATGTCTTTCGGTGATTTTATTTATAACAACCTCGTACAGTTCTGGCAACTGACGGGTTTTGCCAACGCTGAGTTCGGCAACTTCGTCATGCTGGCCGTAGGTCTCTTCTTCATATGGCTCGCCATAAAGAAGAACTTCGAGCCCATGCTGCTTGTGCCCATAGGCTTCGGCATCCTTATCGGAAATATCCCCTTCAACGCCGCCGCCGGCCTCGAAATCGGCATCTACGAAGAAGGGTCAGTGCTCAATATCCTCTATAACGGCGTTGCCGCAGGCTGGTATCCCCCGCTTATCTTCCTCGGTATCGGCGCCATGACCGACTTCTCGGCCCTCATCGCCAACCCCAAGCTCATGCTTATCGGCGCTGCCGCCCAGTTCGGTATCTTCGGTGCATATATGGTGGCTCTCGCTATCGGCTTCACCCCCGACCAGGCCGGTGCTATCGCCATTATCGGCGGTGCCGACGGCCCCACAGCTATCTTCCTCTCGTCGAAGTTAGCTCCTAACCTCATGGGTGCCATTGCCGTGTCGGCTTACTCCTACATGGCTCTCGTGCCTGTGATCCAGCCGCCGCTGATGCGCCTCTTCACCACCAAGAAAGAGCGCCTCATAAAGATGAAACCCGCCCGCGCGGTGTCGCAGAACGAGAAAATCATCTTCCCCATTGTGGGCATGCTTCTCACCTGCTTCGTGGTACCCTCGGGTATTCCTCTGCTCGGCATGCTCTTCTTCGGCAACCTGCTCCGTGAGTGCGGCGTGACAACCCGCCTTGCCAAGACCGCCTCGAACGCCCTTACCGACATCGTGACCATACTCCTTGGCATGACCGTGGGCGCCTCGACCCAGGCCTCGCAGTTCCTCACCCCGCAGACTATCTTTATCTTCTTCCTCGGCTTCATGGCCTTCGTGATAGCTTCATCGAGCGGTGTGCTCTTCGTGAAGCTCTTCAACCTCATCCTGCCCAAGGAGAAGAAAATCAACCCGCTCATCGGTAACGCAGGTGTATCGGCAGTGCCCATGTCGGCACGTATATCCAACAACCTCGGTCTGGAGTACGATCCCTCGAACTACCTGCTCATGCACGCCATGGGCCCCAACGTGGCCGGTGTAATCGGCTCTGCCGTAGCTGCCGGTGTGCTCCTTGGCTTCCTTGCATAAGTATCGCCTCATCAACCATAGCATGGCCGACCCCACCGCGGGGCCGGCCATTTTTATTTGTAATATTGACCGAAAGATTATAACTTTGCACTAAATATCAAGGCGTTTACTTGAACGCTTCGGTTCTTGACGGTTCAGAACTTCGCAACCTCTCAGCCAAAGTCAGGAAGAAGCAACAGTAGATGCCCATTGTGATGTAGATTCATCCAAGCTGTCCCTGCTCCTCCAGGGGCGGCTATCGGACTATTTACATACATGCGTGGGCTTCGATGTTTGCTTGTTCTGCTTTGGCGGGCATTGCGAAGGCCCTGAACCGCGGGACGAGCGACAAGCACGATACCCGCGCTTTTTGTATATATAATTTACCTATGGTATCGGGGTGACGGACACAGAACTTTAATCGAACCGATAGATGTCACTTTGTCATACACATAACGGTCAGTTATCACTCTTTCTGCGATTGCACTCTCGGCATAGCATCTGACAATTTTCAGCATTAGTTTTACCACCCTGACTCCATGGAGTGATGTGGTCTGCCTCCATCTGTTCAATCTCAAAATGCTTTCCACATTTAGTGCAGATTCCATTCTGTCGCTCGTAGGCTTCGCGCTTCATGTTATCAGAAAATGCCCTGATATTTAATTTACGTTCGTTTCCTGAAAGTACATACTCATATATACCGCGTTTGTTCGTTACATCATCGTCCATCATTAACGTTTTAATTCTTTCCTCCAAGACTGATGATGAATAATTATTATTCTTGAAACGGTTATATAAGTCACCCCAATCAATGCCTTTCATCTCCTTTCGTTTTTTGACAAAAAGCATCTTTACCCAAGCTATCACCATTTGGAAATACTGCCATTCTGCATCTGCATTAGCATCTTTCTGATGAGCTGCCATGTATTCCTTAATGGCTTTGTCTGAACCGCATTCCGTTATCCAATACAACACTTTTTCAAGATACTCTTGACGTATGGGGTTCGCTTGTATATAGTCTTGACCGAGTTTATATGCCACACATCCGGTTTTGCTGAATCTTCGTTTAGCCGAAGTTAGCCAAGCTCCGGGAAATGCTGCATTTCTAAGTTCTTGCTTTGTGAGTTTTTCTCCTGCGATATTGATTATCTCAAACCAATCGAGTTTTTCATCATCAGTTCCGTTTTCACAAACATAGACCTGTAAAGGATAACTCAAGAATAATTCACGTTGAGAATCTGTCAAGTTATGGAACGCGCGAGGGGTTCCATTTAATGTAACATAAAATTCCCCTTCAGCATAAGAACATATAGAGAGTGTTCTTTGCTGACCGTCAAGCAGCTCAAATTGCCCATCCTCGTTCTTCACCCAATACATCACATTCAAAGGGAATCCCTTAAAAATGGAATTCACCACTTCTTCTTGTTGCTTTGGTGTATATACAAACTCTCGTTGATATTGAGGGCGTATATTCAGAAGGCCGCCATAACCGACCACTCCTTCCTCCTCATTGTTGTCATAACCTTGTATAAGCTCCCTTACTGTAATTTCAAGCGGAGATATTTTCATTCTATTCTGCTTCATTTCTCATTGGCTTTAGATGTCATTTTTTGCGTACAACGATTCTCGCGTATGTTATTTTTCCACCTATGCGACCCTCAGCATTCTTTATCATTCCGAGGATGGAGGTGGTGGATAACGATTCGGGCATATTTGCTCTTGCCGTTGACTCTTGTATCTCTCGGGTCATTGAGCAAGCCCGCGACCTTTGTGCTTGATAAAGAGGCGTTTGTAGAGACGTTTGCCCCCCCCCTAATTGGCTGACTTACTGTGCTTTGCGAATCCCACAAACCATTTGAAAAACCTTTGCCCTCGCTTTCAGTAGCACCATATATCTCGAATTGTTCTGGATTGTATTTATCCAAGAATGTGATTGGCACACCCATGTAGCCATCATAATCCATTGGAATTTCTGACACTCTGCTTACTTCAATTGCATCATAATTGTCATATTTTGGATACTCTTCCGGTGTATATGTCTTATACAAGTCCAATAATTCATGACGTTTTTTGTGGTCAAGGTTGGTGTACCAACAAATGTTGCCCATGCTACGCCACTTTTGACCGGATTCATCAATCCAAAACCTTGTTTCTCGCGGTTCATAACTATCCGGAACAGTAAATGCCATGTCGCCGGATTTATATCCAAGCCATAATCGGTTGGTTCTTATTAGAGGGAATATTTCTTTGTAGGTAATGGCGTTTTGATTGCCGATGATAAGGAATTTCTTATCATACTCCATGAGGAGAGAAACAAATCTTCTGAATTGAGAAAAAGGAGGATTGGTAACCACGATATCCGCCTCTTTCAGCAATTCAATACATTCATCACTGCCGAAATCACCATTGCCAGAAAGTAAGGAGGGTGGATTAACCTTGAGCAATTCCCTTACGTCCAATAGGTCAGTTGCGCCGTCGCCATTTATATCAGTCAATTCTGTAAGTTCTACCTTGTAGGCTTTTCTTTCAGTGCTTGGCTCTTCATCAAAATCAAACAGCGACAATTCTTTTCCTGCTATCGGGGAACCGTTATAACATGTGCAAATCAGTTTCTTTAGTCCCCATGCGTTGAAATTCAAAGCAAAGAATTTGAAAAAATTGCTTTCAAATGGGTCATCGCAATTACACAATACCGTCTTGCCTGCGAAATGACGCTTGTAGTGCTTCAGTTCGTTGGCAATGTCGGGCATCTGTGTATAAAACTCATCTTGCTTGGCTTTTGCAGCCGCATTCAAACTTTTGTTCCCTGCCATTGTCGGTGGGCAATTCCGACAGAATCCCATGTATCGGAGGAATAATTGACAAAAGAAACACCTCAAAAAGAAACGTGGGATTCTCACTGTCGCTCGTCCCACTTGCTGAGGCCTTAGGATGCCCGTGTAATCGGAACGAGCAACGCAGAAGCCCACGTGTGGGTATATTGAAGCCACATAGCCATACGAAACTATGCAGCCGGTAAATATACCAACCGCAGACATCTACCGTTGCCATGTTCTCTGATTACACATTGAAAGTTCCTAAGTTTCAGCAAATCAAGAACAAAGCGTAAGTAAACGCCTTTATGATATGTCTGCTCCCACCGCCAAGCCCACTCTCGGGCTTCTGCGAGCGAGATGCAGTGCAAAATTACATAAATTCATTGATAACAACAAACAAAAATAACAAATGCGCGGCATTGGAGATATATGCGCCGGAAAGACCCGCGACAACTATTCTTGCTGGCTTATACCTATCACAAAAGGAGTGCGGTCGGGACAACTCCAAGAGCATCCCGGCCACATTATGGCTGAAATATCAAAGCAGGGCAATCAGAAAACTCTTTCGGGGAAAGCTCTCGCTCTCATCATCGGCCTATGCTCTGCAGCGATAGCGGCAGCGGCTATATGCCTGGCTTTCTAAAGCCCTTTAAGGCTCTATCAATGCTGGTAGAGGTACCGTTTTATAGAGCGCTTGGGCGTTTTCTCAAATTCCTCGTTGAAGATGCGGAAGTCGGCAATCTGACTGTAAGCAGGGAGCGAGGGGTTGAGGCGGGCGATGTTATCTTTCATGATGTCGGTAATCTGCTCGGCAGTGAGGCCCTGGCGTGATGCGTTCTCGATGTCGGGGTAGATGAGAGCCACGAGTTTATTATCCTTGTCGACGATGAGCGACTCGGCCACGTAGGGCATGTTGTTGAGCTGCTGCTCAATCTCTTCGGGATAGATGTTCTGCCCGCTCGGACCGAGAATCATGCTTTTGTCGCGGCCGCGGATGTAGATGTATCCGTCGGAGTCGATAGTGCCGATGTCGCCGGTGTTCATCCAGCCGTCGGGCCCGAGGCAGGCGTCGGTCGCGTCGGGGTTCTTGTAGTAGCCCTGCATAACGTTGTCGCCTTTAACCCAAAGTACGCCGGGGATGTTGGCGGGGTCGGAGGAGTCGACGCGGATTTGCATGCGGTCAACGATTCGTCCGCACGATGCGGGGCGCTGTTTATCCCACACGCAGTAGGCAATGAGGGGGCCGCACTCGGTCATGCCGTAGCCCACGGTGTAGGGGAAGTTTATGCGGCGGAGGAAGGTCTCGACGTCTTTGTTGAGGCCTGCGCCGCCGATGATAAGCTCCTGGAGTTTGCCTCCGAAGGCTGCCTGGAGTTTTTCCTTGACTTTGCCAAGGAGCTTGTCGTCGACAAAAGGCACGTGCATGAGCAGTTTCATCAGAGGCTTCTCAAGCAGCGGGAATACTTTGGTCTTCACTATCTTCTCAATGATGAGAGGCACCGTGACGATGAGCTTGGGCTGCACTTCGGCAAAGGCGTCCATTATCACTTTTGGCGAGGGTGTGCGGGTAAGGAAAGATATGTGGCAACCTTTTACAAAGGGGTGCAGCATCTCTACCGTGAAGCCGAACATGTGCGCCAGCGGGAGCATGCACACCATGCCGTCGCCGGGGTAAAGGAAGTCGAGGCCGTCGATGCAGTACTGGATATTGCTCCATAGGTTGCGGTAGCTGAGCATTACGCCTTTTGAGAAGCCCGTGGAGCCTGATGTATAGTTTATGAGGACGGTGGCGTCGGGGTTTTCTTTCGGATAAACGACGTCAGCCGGGGTGAAGCGCTCGGGGAATTTCTCGCCGAAGAGTTTGTTGAGGTTCTCGCGAGCTTCGGTGAGTTTCTTATTGCGGGAGAAGAGCAGCGAGTAGTCGTTGATGAGCACGGCGCCTTCGAGGTCGGGCATGTTGGCGTGGTCGAGGTTCTCCCATGTAGAGGCGTCCACGAAGAAGAGTCGTGCTCCCGAGTGGCAGACGAGGTGGTGAACGTTGTCGGGCTTGAAGTCGTGCAGAATAGGCACGGCCACAGTGCCGTAGGTCAGCGAGGCAAGGGCTGCAATGGCCCACTGGGCCGAGTTACGGCCGCAGAGAGCTATCTTGTCGCCGGGCTTGAGGCCTGCGTGCTCGAAGAGGAGGTGCAGCTTGGCAATCTTGCGCGCTACGTCGCGATACTGGAAAGACTGACCCTTGAAGTCGGTGAGAGCGAGGCCTTCCCAATTGTTGCGGATAGCCTGCTCGATATAGGGTATAAGGGTATTATGATGCTCCATAGTATTGTAATGAACTGCAAATCTAAACAAAAAAAATGAAAAAAAGTGCAGTCACTTTAAATTTTCATAACAAAAACAAGGCGCAGGGGCATTTTTTTTGCTAATTTTGTACGACAGAACCCGAGACTGCGCCCACCGGGGCAGCCTCCAATACGACAAACAATGCTTGCCTATCTGAAACATTTCTTCACCATACTCGCGCTGGTGCTTATATTTTTGTTATAAACCGCAGATTACCACCGCAATGAAGTCGCATTCACTTAAATATCTCCGCATCGCCGCAGGGATTCTCTTCCTTGTGTGCCTTACGCTCGTCTTTGTGGATTTCTCAGGGCGGGCGGCGCTGTGGCTGGCATGGATAGCCAAAATTCAGCTTGTGCCTGCCCTGCTCGCCGTGAATATCACGGCCATAATCGTGCTGGCGCTCCTGACGCTTGTTTTCGGGCGCCTCTACTGCTCGGTTATCTGCCCTCTCGGCATATCGCAGGATATTCTCATATGGCTTCGCCGCGTGACGGCGCCTCGCCGCAAACGCAAGCCGGGGCTTTATCGCTTTGAAAAACCACACACAGCGTGGCGCTACATCTTCTTGGGGCTCTTCGTGCTACTTGCAGCCGCCGGACTCCTTGCTCTTGTGCCGATGTCTTTTGCCGGGATTCTCGACCCCTACAGCGCTTACGGACGCATCGCAGGGCAGAGCCTTGTGCCACTGTGGCGCTCGGCCATGGGCAGCCTTGCCGAGTGGCAGGCCGCGTCGGGTAATTATATCTTCGACGGCGTGCCTGCGGCAGCGGTGAACTTCAACCTCGCAGTGGCCATTGTTGCCGGTATCACCTTCGTGACGGTGGCAATATTCGCTTTCCGCACAGGGCGAGGCTACTGCAACACGGTTTGCCCCGTGGGTAGCATTTTGGGCTTCATCTCGCGTTTCTCGCTGCTCAAGCCTGTGATAGACACCGATAAATGCAACCGTTGCGGCAGCTGCGGACGCCACTGCAAGGCACGGTGCATCGACACCAAGAACCACCGCATCGACTACAGCCGTTGCGTGGTGTGCATGGATTGCATAAACAATTGCTCGCAGGGCGCGATAAGCTATCGCCCCGCCCGACGCAAGGCTACACAAAACGCAGCCGATGCAGCAACCGTAGACGCAGGGCGCCGGAGCTTCCTTGTAGGCGCGGCCTTGGCTTCGGCAGCTGCAGCCTCGGCGAAAGTGACCGACGGAGGCCTCGCACCGCTCAAGAAGAAGCAGCCTCACAAGGGTATCACCACCTCGGTACCTGCCGGAGCCGCCAGCCTGCGCAACCTGCGCAGCCACTGCACAGCCTGCCAGCTCTGCATAAGCAACTGCCCCAACGAGGTGCTCCGCCCCTCGACTTCGATGGATAGCCTCATGCAGCCCGTGATGATATTCACCGACGGTTTCTGCCGCCCCGAGTGCACCCGCTGCGGCGAGGTGTGCCCAACCGGCGCTATCAAGCCCGTGACCGTCGCGGCAAAATCGTCGATAAAGACCGGCACCGCCAAAGTAGACGCCGCCACCTGTATCTCGGCAGCCTACGGACAGACCTGCGGCAACTGTGCCCGACACTGCCCCGCCGGAGCCATACAAATGGTGCGCCAGTCCGACGGCAATATGCGCCCCGTGGTCGACGAAAACTACTGCATAGGCTGTGGCTCGTGCGAGTATCACTGCCCCTCGGGCACCGCAGGCCAGCTCTCGGCCAAGCGTGCCGCAATATACGTTGAAGGTATCGAAACACACATCACCGTCTGACTCTCTATGCAAAACAAGAAACATACACCCGACAGCGGCCGCCGCGCCTTTCTGCGTAACCTTGGCATTTTCGGCGCCGCGGGAGCTCTGGCGTCGTGCGGCATAAAGACCGGCGACGACGACCACAGCAACACACGCGGCACAGGCGAGATGACAATGCGCCACAACCCCAACACGGGCGACGAGGTATCGGTGCTCGGCTACGGCTGCATGCGCCTGTCGACCATGGGCATGCGCGACGGCTCGCAAAACGACACTATCGACCAGGAAGCCGTCAATGCTTCGGTAGACGCCGCTCTCGAAGGTGGCGTGAACTACTTCGATACATCGCCTGCCTACTGCAAGGGCAACTCCGAGGCTGCCATGGGCGAGGCCCTCTCTCGCCACCCGCGCGACAGCTATTTCATAGCCACGAAACTCTCCAATTTCTCGCCTGAGACATGGAGCGCCGAGGCATCGAAGGCAATGTTCGAGGCATCGCTCAAGAATCTGCGCACCGACTACGTTGATTATCTCCTCCTTCACGCCATAGGCATGGGTGGCATGGAGGCCTATGAGAACCGCTACGTGAAAAACGGTATGCTCGACTTCCTCAAGGAGCAGCGCGCCAAGGGCACGATACGCAATCTTGGATTCTCATACCACGGCGATGTTGAGGTCTTCGACCACCTGCTCGAGATGATGGACCGTGGCGAGGTACACTGGGATTTTGCCCAGATTCAGCTCAACTACATCGACTGGCACCACGCCAAGGAGGTGAACCCGCGCAACACCAACGCCGAGTATCTCTACAACGAACTGCACCGCCGCGGCATACCCGTGGTGATAATGGAGCCACTGCTCGGCGGTCGTCTCGCCTCTGTCTCCAAACCCATACAGGCGAAGATGAAGACTCGCCGCCCCGACGACTCGGTGGCCTCGTGGGCGTTCCGCTACGCAGGCACTCCCGAGGGCGTGCTCACCGTGCTCTCGGGCATGACATATATGGAGCACCTGCGCGACAATCTCGCCACCTACTCTCCGCTCGACCCCGTGAATGCCGATGAGGACGCTTTCCTGCAACGCACGGCAGTAGAGATTCTGGAGAACGACACGGGCCGTGTACCGACTGCAAGTACTGCATGCCCTGCCCCTACGGAGTGGATATTCCCGGCGTTTTCGCACACTATAACAAGTGCATCAACGAGGACAATGTGCCACGCGACACCGCCGACCCGCACTATGCCGAGGCACGCCGCGCTTTCCTCTACGGCTACGACCTTGCCGTGCCCCCGCTGCGCCAGGCCGACCGCTGTGTGGCCTGCGGAGCATGTCTGTCGCACTGCCCGCAGACTATCAACATACCCTCTCAACTCCATAAAATCGACGTTTATTCTGAAAAACTCCGCCAGGGAAAGGTATAAACTGAAAAGATAAGATAAGTGGGAAAGATTGACCAGGATACCGTAAACCGCATACTCGACGCCGCCGACATCGTAGAGGTGGTGAGCGACTTTGTGAAACTGCGCCGCTCGGGAGCCAACTACAAAGGCCTGTGCCCGTTCCACAACGAGCGCACACCTTCGTTCTCGGTAAACAAGTCGCGCAACATATGCAAGTGTTTCAGTTGCGGCAAAGGTGGCTCGCCAGTCAATTTCATAATGGAGCACGAGCAGCTCTCATACACAGAGGCGCTGCGCTACCTTGCCCGCAAATACAACATCGAGATTGTAGAGAAAGAGCAAAGCGCCGAGGAGCGTCAACAGCAGAACGACCGCGAGGCCATGCTGGCCGTCAACGATTTCGCCCTCTCGAAATTCCGCTCCAACCTTCTCGATACTCCCGAGGGGCGCGACATTGCCCTGCCCTACTTCCGCCACCGCGGCCTCAGCGACGCCATGATTGAGCGCTTCAAGTTGGGCTACTCCATAGACAAGGGCAGCGCCTTGCTCGATGCTGCACGCGAGGCCGGATTCAACGAAAAGTACCTGCTCGAGACAGGTCTTGCCGGAAAGAGTGAGCGCGAAGGGCGCACGAGCCTCTACGACCGTTTCCGTGGCCGTGTCATGTTCCCTATCCTGAGCATCTCGGGGCGCGTGGTAGGTTTTGGCGGACGCACTATGCGCTCCGACAAGACCATTGCCAAGTATGTCAACTCGCCCGAGTCGCTCATCTATAAAAAGAATCTTGAGCTCTACGGCCTCTACCAGGCCAAGAGCGCTATCGCCAAGCGCGACAAGGTGATACTCGTCGAAGGCTACCTCGACGTTATCTCCATGCACCAGGCAGGGGTTGAAAATGTGGTTGCCTCGTCGGGCACCTCTCTCACCGAGGGGCAAATCAGAGCCGTGCGCCGCTTTACCGAGAACGTGACGCTCATCTACGACGCCGACCAGGCGGGTATCAAGGCCTCGCTGCGCGGTATCAACATGCTGCTTGCCGAGAAGCTAAACGTCAAGGTTCTGCTGCTGCCGCCCGGCGACGACCCCGACAGCTTCGCGCAGAGCCACTCGTCAAGCGAAGTGGAACGCTATCTGGCCGAGAACGAGCGCGATATAATAGCTTTCATGACCGATGTGCTCATGAAAGACGTGCCTGCAAACGACCCTACGGCGCGCGCCAAGGTGGTGAACGTAATACTGCAGTCTGTAGCACATGTCGACGAAGCGGTAAAGCGGCAGGAGTACATCTCGCAGTGCTCGCGCATGTTAGGCATTGCCGAGGAAGTGCTTGTAAACCAGCTCAATGTCCTTATCACCGGCCGCTATGTCGAAGATGAGAAAAACCGTGCCCGCGAAGATGCCCGCCGCAGCATAGAGGGTATCGAGAAAGAAGAGGGAGAACAGAAAAAAGAGGCCGGACCCGAGGCTCCGCTCATCAACCTCGACAATAATAAGCTCAGACCCTACGAGGAAATGCTCGCCCGCTACCTCGTGCGCTACGGCCTGCTCTCTATCCCCGTCAAGACCGACGACAGCGATGCGGCACAATATATACCTGTGGTCGATGTAATATCATCGCAGCTCGACATCGACGGCATCACGCTTTCATATGCACCTTATGCCGCCGTTTTCGACGCCGTGAAAGAGTTGCGCAACAGCTCATGGCCTGCCGAGCACGCACGCCGAGAGACCGAAATCGACGCCGAAGCAGCCGCCCTGCTCGAAGAAGAGCGCGAGAAGATACGCCGTAAAGGCGGCTCTATCGACCAGCTCGCCAAGCTCGACGCCGAGGCACAAATGCAGCGCGACGCCTTCCGACGACGCGCCATAGATGAGTTTGATGTGCAGTGGTGCCAGAACAAGCTCTCCAACACTCCCGACGACGACGTGCGCCGCACTGCCGTGGAGCTTATGGTAGACCGCTACACCTTATCGAAAATTTACACGAAGCAGGGAGTCAGCACCGAACAGGATCAGCTCGGCACCCTCGTACCCCGCGCTATCATCGAGCTGCGCAATGCCATAGTGGCCGACATTATCGCCGACCTCACACGCCGCCTCGCTACCGAGGGCGCCGCCGACCCGGCACGCGCCATGGAAATCATAAGCCGAATTTCGGAATACAAAGACTTCCAGCGACGCCTCGCCGAGATCCTCGGCGACCGCATTATTCTGCCGAAGCAACGTTAGGCACAAACTCCCATGTAAACGAGGAGTCGGGGGCTATTTTGAGGAGGCGGAATCCACGGGGACGACCGTCGAAATTCTTGCTCGTATTTTCACCGTTGAGAATCGTGATACCGCCGTAGTTGTTGCGGTGGGTTTTGTGCGTGTGGCCTGCAAGCCATATGCGCACGCCACCGTCGTAGAACTGCTGGATAAGGTCGCGGCGGATAGCCGTGGGTAGATTGAAATATTCATCAGCCTCATCGATTTCGGCCTCGAAAGGAGGCACATGGCAAAGGAGTATCACAGGCTTGCCTGCAGCCTTTGCCCGGGTGAGGGCGTCGGCAACGAGCGCTTTTTGTTCCGCAACCTCATCGGCAGGGCCGCCACGGTAAAGGAGAGAGTTGAAAGCAACAAGAACATGAGAACCGAGGTCGCGCTCGGTGAAATCAGGGCCAAAGGCGGCGCGGTATTTTGCAAGTCCGGCCGCAGTGCAGGGCTCGGCAATATCGTGGTTGCCCGGGGTCATTACCACAGGAGCCTCGAAAGCCTCGGCGGCTTCAAGGAAACGGGCTATGGAGGTGCTATCCATGCGGTTGACCATGTCGCCGGCAATGGCCACGAGGTCTACCTTGGCAGCGTTGACATTGGCAATCTCGGTGCGTAGAGCGTCGAGGTCGTCGTCGATTCCTTTGGGGCCGAAGCCTATCTGCGGGTCGCAAAGGTGAGCTATAACTATGGTATCGGAGGGTGCGGAGCCTGCATTTGCGGCAGGCGTTAGCGTGAGAGTCATGAGCAGGGCGGTGATGATGTTTTTCATATAGGTTTTATAGACAGTGTAATAAAAAGAGTCTGAGAGCTTTGTATAAAAACTCCCAGACCCGGTATTTTCAAGGCTCGAAGCTCTTACTGGAGGGCTTTCGAGAGGTTGTAGTTAGCAAACTCGAGGTCGTTGACAGCGCGCTTTGCGAGCGAAGCGTCGAGGCGCACGGCCTGGCGAAGGTTGGTGTTGAGCATCGACTCGTTGTTAGTGCGGGCACCGAGCACAGCCATGAGGTAGTAGGTAGTGGCGTCGGGGGTGTTGATAGCAGCGAGAGTCGATTTAGCTTTGCTGTAGTCTTTGGTAAGAATCTGAGCAAGAGCGGCGTTGTTGCTCTTGGTGTCGCCGAATGCCTTTACAGCGGCGGCGTTGTCGCCCTGCTTGAGGTAGTAAACACCGAGGGCGTCGCCAAGTTCGGGAACACCGGCAGCAGAACCGAAGTACTGGTTAGCCTTGTTGTAGTCGCTCTTTGTCATCTCGATAAGACCGAGGTTCATCTGAGGCTCGGGGTTGTTGCCGAGCGAAGCTGCCTTTGCAAACGAACCCTTGGCACCGTTGAAGTCTCCGGCTTTGTACTGGGTGAGACCGAGGTCGTTCCATGTACGGTAGTCGTTGGGATAGAGACGTGTGGCGGTCTGGTAGATTTCGCGGCGCTTGGCGTTGTCGTCGGTAAGAGTTGCACAGTAGAGGATTTCTTCGATAGAGAGTTCCGAGGGGTTGGAGGCGTAGAGAGCCTGGATTTCGCTGTCGCTCTTACCGATAACGTTGATCGAAGCGGTTATGCGCGAGTAGCGGAGCTGGGGAAGAATCTGGTCGGCGAGCTGCTCGAAAACCGACGAGAGGTTGCGGATTTCGCGTTCACGCTGCTCGGGGTCTTTGTACATCGAAAGTACGCTGAGGATGAGGTCCTTGTCCTGGATGTTGCTCTGTGCAACAAGTTTCTGGAAGCCTTCCCAGTCCTGAGCGGTGAACTGCGCGGTGAGTTCGCCGAACTCTGTGATTTTGTCTTTCTTGAGCTGCTTGTTGAGGTAGTCTTTGGTGTTCTTCTCACGGTTTTCGGCGAGGCGGGTGTTGAGTTCAACACCACCGTCGGGCGATGCGTAAGAGGAGATGTTGATTTCTTCAAGCACGCGGTTATCAGCCTTGTTAGCCTCGATCATCTCTTTCTGGAGCTCGGCCATGGCGTCGGTCTTGAGCTGACCGGCACGGATATTGGCCTGATTGATGAGGAACATGATGTCGGCCGCATATTTCTCGTTGATGATGCGCTGGAAAGCGTCGGCAGCGAGAGCGGGGTTAACGGTGGCTACGTCGGCGAGGGCTGCGGTGGCAACTACGCCGTTGGCAACCTTGACGCGGGGAAGAACATATTTCTTGCTGCCCTGGGTAACGGTGAAGTCGAGCATGAGCTCGCTCTTGGCCATTTCGGGCTGGTAGTTGAAGCTTACGGGGATAGTCTGTGTCGAGCCGTATTCATAAGAGATTACGGGGTTGTTGCCGCGTACTTTCTCACCCTGGAAAGAGTAAGACTGCGAAGCCACTTCCTGACCGTTGAAAACGAGATAAGGTGTAACTGTCACTTCGGCATTCTTCACGAAGAACTTGGCGGGAATCTTTGCGCTCACGCGTGCGGGAACCTTTTCACCAACAACTTCGAGGGGGTCGGGGGTGACACTAAAATAGTCGGAACTGAACTGGCCGAGCTTCTTGCCGCAGGAAGACAGCGACAGAGCCACGCCCAGGCCAAGCACATAGCATAATTTGCGATTCATAATCGGATTGTGTTTGAATAGAGTGTGTGTTTTGAGTGCAAATTTACATTATTTTTTTCAAATGGATACGCCTGCAACGGGCTTTTAGCAATTTTTACCGTTGAGATACATGGCTTGAATCCATGGCGTGGTGTAGGCGTAGGGGATATAGGCCAGCGAGGGCACGGGGCGGGTGATTATAAACGATGCCGGAGCACCTTTGCGTATGGCTCCGTGAGTGGCCGAAAGCCCCATGGCGGCGGCGCCATTGAGGGTGCACGCCGTAAGTGCCTCGTCGGGTCTGAGCTTCATCTTTATGCAGCCGAGAGCCCACACGAAGCGCATATCGCCCGAGGGCGAAGAGCCGGGGTTGAAATCGGAAGCGAGAGCCACAGGAAGCCCTGCATCAACGGCAGCACGTGCCGGGGCATAGGGCATGCCGAGGAAGAACGAGGCGCCGGGGAGCATGGTGGCGATTGTTTCAGATGCGGCAAGCGCCTCTATTTCAGCCTGCCCCATACGCTCGAGGTGGTCAACCGAGAGTGCGCCGTGAGCTATGCCTACCTGGACGCCGCCGCTGCAAGCCAGCTCGTTGGCGTGAATCTTGGGCTTTATGCCATAGCGTGCGGCAGCTGTAAGGATGCGGTCGGTTTCGTCGACGGTGAAGAAGCCTTCGTCGCAAAAGACATCAACATACTGCGCCAGACCCTGGGCAGCCACGGCAGGCAGCATCTCGTCGATGAGCATCTTCACATAATCGGCCTGGCGTCCTGCGTATTCACGCCCCACGGCATGAGCGCCGAGGAAGGTGATTCTGACGGGCACGGGTAGTGCCTCGCGCAGACGCGCTGCCACCCTGAGCATCTTGAGCTCGCTCTCGGTGGTGAGGCCGTAGCCGCTCTTAATCTCCATAGCGCCGGTACCTTTGGCAATCATATCGACGGCGCGGTCGCGGGCGGCTTCGAAAAGCTCGTCTTCGGAGGCTCGCGCAAGGCGGTCAGCGGAGTTGAGTATGCCCCCTCCACGACGGGCTATTTCCTCGTACGAGAGACCGTTGATTTTATCAAGGAACTCGCCGTCGCGGCTGCCTGCATATATAATATGTGTATGGGAGTCGCAGAAAGTGGGTATCACCATACCATGGCAGGCGTCGACAACTTTCTCATTGCCTATCTCGGATACCATGAGGTCGGCTTCACGACCGAAATCGGTAACAGTGCCGTCGTCGGCTATACGCAGCCACGCCTTTTTTATAGGGGGCACTGCCATGGCCGCACCGGCAAGGCGCTCAACGCCCTGCCCTACGGCCATGTGCAGTTCGGAGATATTCAGTATATACATTCTTCAACGAAATTGACGGACTTCTCGATGAGCGGCGACATAACGGTGTCGGAGTCGATGAAAGGCACAATTTTACGGAACTCCTCGTGCAATGCCTCGATGCGGGGCGATGAGCTGCCGGGGCGGCGGAACTCGAGAGCCTGGGCTGCGGTGAAGAGCTCGATGCCTATTACGCGTGTGGTATTGTCGAGCACACGGAGCAGTTTTGTTGCCGAGTTGGCACCCATTGACACATGGTCTTCCTGGCCCTGCGACGAGGGTATGGTGTCGCAGCTCGTGGGCCAGCAGAGGCCCTTCGACTGGTTGACAACCGAGGCCGCGGCATACTGCGCAATCATAAAGCCGCTGTTGAGGCCGGGTTTGGCCACAAGGAACGAAGGCAGCCCGCGGGTACCGCCTATGAGCTTGTAGATACGGCGCTCCGAGATGTTGGAGAGCTCGGTGAGAGCCACACAGAGCGAGTCCATGGGCAGGGCAATCGGCTCGCCATGGAAGTTTCCGGCCGAGACAATGATGTCGAGCTCGGGGAAGATTGTGGGGTTGTCGGTGGGACTGTTGATTTCGTCCTCGATGATAGGTGTCACATAGTTGAGTGTGTCAAGTATGGCACCGTGCACCTGCGGTATACAGCGGAAGGAGTAGGGGTCCTGCACGTGCTCTTTATGGCGCTCGATGAGCGAGCTTCCGGCAAGGAGAGCGCGCATGTCGGCGGCAACTTCTATCTGGCCGCGGTGATGACGCACGCGGTTTACCTCGTCGCCGAAAGGCTCTATGCGGCCATCGAAGGCCTCAAGCGACATTGCAGCAACAAGATTTGCAGCCTTGAAAAGGCGGCGCGCACGGTGAACGGCCCATGTGGCATGCGCCGACATGAATTGGGTGCCGTTGAGGAGTGCGAGGCCTTCTTTCGACATAAGAGTCACGGGCTCCCAGCCTTTGGCTTTAAGGACGTCGGCGGCAGCTTGCTCACGGCCTTCGTAGATTACAGTGCCGAGACCGAGGAGTGGCAGGCACATGTTGGCCAGCGGAGCGAGGTCGCCCGAGGCGCCGAGTGAGCCCTGCGAGTACACCACGGGGATGATGTCGTTGTTGAAGAAATCCACAAGACGCTGCACGGTGGCAAGCTGCACACCCGAGTTGCCATAGCTCAGCGACTGCACCTTGAGCAGGAGCATCATCTTCACTATCTTGCTGTCGAGGCGCTCGCCCACACCGCAGGCATGCGATTTCACGAGGTTGCTCTGCAGGGTAGAGAGGTCGTCGGGGCTAATCGAGATGTTGCACAGCGAGCCGAAGCCGGTAGTGATGCCATAGAGAGGCACATGGCAGGTCTTGATTTTCTCGTCGAGGTAGCGGCGGCACTTCTCGATGCTCTCAATGGCATCGGCGCCAAGCTCTATCTTCATTCCCTCGGCAACGATGCGGCAGGCGAGGTCAGCCGAGAGGCTGCCGGGAGCTATCGAAATGGTATGTGTTTTCATTTTTGCAAGGCTTTTTCTATAATTGAATCGGAGGCTATGTTAGGCAGGGTTACGGTCAGACCGGGAGTGCGGTCCATTTCGCGGCGTATGGCGTCGCCTGCGCCCTTGTTGCGGGCCCAGGCTCGGCGGGCGATGCCGTTGTTCACGTCCCAGAGGAGCATTGAGCTTATGCGGCGTGCGGCCTCGGCAGAGCCGTCGATAACCATGCCGAAGCCACCGTTGATAACTTCGCCCCAGCCTACACCGCCGCCATTGTGGATAGATACCCACGTGGCACCGCGGAACGAGTCGCCGATAACGTTGTGCACGGCCATATCGGCAGTAAACTGCGAGCCGTCGTAGATATTCGAGGTTTCGCGATAGGGCGAGTCGGTGCCCGAGACGTCGTGGTGGTCGCGGCCAAGCACAATCGGAGCCGAAATCTCGCCCTTGGCGATAGCTTCGTTGAAAGCGAGGGCAATCTTGGCACGGCCTTCGGCATCAGCGTAAAGGATTCGGGCCTGCGAACCCACAACAAGGCGGTTGCGGCCTGCCTCCTTAATCCAGTGGATATTGTCGGCAAGTTGCCCCTTGATGTCGTCGGGAGCATCGGCCATAATCTCCTCAAGCACGCGTGCGGCTATGCGGTCGGTGGCCTCAAGGTCGGCGGGGTCGCACGAGGTGCACACCCAGCGGAAGGGGCCGAAGCCGTAGTCGAAGAAGAGCGGGCCCATAATATCCTGCACATACGAGGGGTAGCGGAACGAGCCGTCGGGGAGCAGCACATCAGCGCCTGCGCGCGATGACTCCAGCAGGAAGGCGTTGCCATAGTCGAAGAAGTACATACCTTTGGCAGTGAGCTTATTGATAGCTGCTACCTGGCGGCGGAGAGACTCCTGCACACGGCGTTTGAACTCCTCGCTGTCGTCGGCCATCATAGCCTTGGCCTCCTCGAAGCTAAGGCCTGCGGGGTAGTAACCTCCGGCCCAGGGATTATGCAGCGAGGTCTGGTCGGAACCGAGTTCCACTTCCACACCTTCCTCGGCGAGGCGTTCCCAGAGGTCAACAACATTGCCTTGGTAAGCGAGCGACACGGCCTCACGCTTTGCGCGGGCATCGAGGGCACGTTTCAGGAGAGCGTCGAGGTCGGTATACACCTCATCGACCCAGCCTTGCGAGCGGCGCTTTTCAACGGCGTCGGGGTTAATTTCTGCAACAATAGTCACAACTCCGGCAATATTGCCTGCCTTGGGCTGAGCGCCCGACATGCCGCCGAGACCGGCAGTAACAAAGAGCATGCCGCCGAGGTCAGTGCGACCGGGTTTGAGGTGACGGCGCCCGGCATTGAGCACCGTAATGGTAGTGCCGTGTACAATGCCCTGCGGCCCGATATACATATATGAGCCTGCGGTCATCTGCCCATACTGGCTGACGCCAAGAGCATTGAAGCGCTCCCAATCGTCGGGTTTGGAGTAGTTGGGGATTACCATACCGTTGGTTACCACAACGCGGGGTGCGCCGGGGTGCGAGGGGAAGAGGCCGAGGGGATGACCTGAGTACATCACGAGGGTCTGCTCGTCGGTCATCTCACTGAGGTAGCGCATGGTGAGCAGATACTGGGCCCAGTTCTGGAACACCGCGCCGTTGCCCCCGTAGGTTATGAGTTCGTGAGGATGCTGTGCAACCGCGGGGTCGAGGTTGTTCTGAATCATCATCATTATGGCAGCGGCCTGCTTCGACTTGGCCGGGTAGGCGTCGATAGGTCGGGCATACATATCGTAAGTCGGGCGGAAGCGGTACATATATATGCGCCCGTAGCGGCGGAGCTCATCGGCAAACTCGGGGGCGAGAGCCGCGTGCATATGCTCGGGGAAGTAGCGGAGTGCATTGCGCAGCGCCAGACGTTCCTCGGCGTCATTTAGTATTTTCTTGCGGCGCGGAGCGTGGTTCACGCTTGTATCGTAAGCACGGGCCTCGGGCAGCGTATCGGGAATACCTGCGGCGACGGCGCTGCGGAAAGCCTCGTCGGTAATAGCTTCTTTCATAACTTGATATGTGAATTGACGATTTGCAGAATATCGTTCTCGGCGACTTCGGCGGCAGCCTCTATTATTTCGGCCTTGCGCACAAGTTCGGCTGCGGCTTCTTTGTCGGCAAGCCCTGCGGCGTTGATACGCACGTTGAGCCCGGCACCACGCACAGCGGCACGGGCGGCAAGAGCGCCTACACCGGCGTCGCTCGCCGATGCGGGGTTACCTTTCTCGGCAACGTCGCGGAGCACGGCAAAAGTCTCATATGCCGTTGCCATGGTTTGCAGAGGCACCTCGCAGGCATAGAGTGTGGCAGCCTCCATAGCCTCGGCGCGGGCTTTCTTCTCGGCCTCGGTGCCCTTGGGCATGCCGAATACGCCCATAATGCGGTTGAAAGCGGCAGTATCCTCGTCGACAAGATGAAGAAGTTCGCCCATGAGTTTCTGACCACGCTCGGCCATATCGGAAAATTCTTCCCAACGGTCGTCCCACCCGGCTTTATGTGCCGAGAGATTCGCTACCATGGTACCAAGGGCAGCCCCGAGAGCACCCATGTAGGCCGAAATGGAGCCTCCGCCGGGAGCGGGCGATTCGGAAGCCGTCTCCTCGGCAAGCCCCCTGCAGGTGAGGTCGATGAGTTTGCGGCTACCCTCCTCTTCGGCGGCGAGCATATATTCCACAACCTTTTCAGCGGGGTCGAAAGGCTTGAGTTCGTCGAGACCCATAGACTTGACCGCGATGCGCACTATCTCGTGCTCGGGTATGCCGAGCGAGCGCTGCTGACGGGCAAGGAAGAAGCGGCCGGCATCGACAAGCGCACGTTTGGGCACAAGACCCACAATCTCGGTGCCGGTTACACGTATACCGCGCTTGCGGGCAGCCTCGCACACGGTGTCGAAAGCCACATGCAGAGGTGTGGTGGCAGAGTCTGTTATGTTCATCGACACCTGGGCGATGCCATATTCATCTATATACCAGCCTATAGCCTTGGTGCCTTTGAGCAAGCCGGGAATCATCACGGGCTTGCCGTTAGCATCGGTCAGCGGTTTGCCTGTGAGCTTGCCGCCCTCGCGTGCCTGGCGTCCTTTCTCGCGCACATCGAAAGCGATGGCATTTGCACGGCGCGTCGAAGTGGTGTTGAGGTTGAAGTTTACGGCGATGAGGAAATCGCGGGCACCCACGGCAGTGGCTCCGGTGCGGGCAGCAGCCTCGTCGAAAGGTCGGTCGCCGAAGTCGGCGCCCTTTCCGGGCTTGCCGAGCCTTTCAGCCAAGCCCTCGTATTCGCCTGCGCGGCACACGGCCAGATTCTTACGCTCAGGCGTAAAAGCGGCAGCCTCATAGCTGTAGACCGGAATACCGAGCTCATCGGCAATACGTTTGCCGAGCGCACGTGCCATTTCGGCACACTCCTCGAGCGTGACACCGGCTACCGGCACGAGAGGCAGCACATCGGTAGCACCCATGCGGGGGTGGGCGCCATGATGCCCGCGCATATCTATAAGCTCGGCAGCGCGTTTCACCGAACGGAACGCGGCCTCGACAACAGCCTCGGGCTCGCCCACGAAAGTCACCACCGTGCGGTTGGTGGCCTCTCCCGGGTCGACGTCAAGCAGTTTTACACCGGCCACCGTTTCGATGGCATCGGTGATACTTTTTATCACATCCTTGTCGCGCCCTTCGCTGAAGTTGGGCACACATTCTATAATTCGTTTTTCCATTTAGATAAGGGTTAGCGTATCGCTCACAAAAATACGGAAATTTTTCGGTAACCAAACACTGAGCCCTCAAAATTTTGCAAAAAGAAAGCAACGCCCACGGCGCCCCGCAATTTACCCGCATCTGACAGTGGAGTAGAGTCCACGCTAATTCTTCGCGGTCATGGAACATATTCTTTTACCCTACCACAAAGTTTAGTATTTATGAATACAGAGCAGCTGCGGGGAATCCTCATATAGTTTAAAGACTTGTCAATATTCAATTCAGGAGTTTTCTTATCTCATTTTTAAGACGCTTTAAATCTTCCTCGTCCAAAAAGGCACCCGATTCATTCAGACAAATTACACCATTTTTATCAATAAGAATAGTCAAGGGGATTCCACCTTTGGTTAACTTATCAGCAAGTTTGCCATTTTTATCGCGGACCGTGGCATACTTTAGCCACTCCAACTCCATACCCGCAGCTGTAGTAAAGAATTTGTCGAGTTCCTCTTTGTCGTGGTTAACGCTTACAGGCAGAAAAGTAAAATCTTCGTCTGCGGCAAATTCTTTAATGACAGACAACAAATAATCGGACTTCAGTTCTTCTATACAAGGGCCGCACCATGTAGCCCAAAAGTTCAGCAATACGACCTTTCCTTTCAAATCGTCAACTGAGCATGCGTTACCGTCGGCAGCCGCAATGTATTTTTCGGACACGAAATCCGGTAATTTATCTCCAACTCTTAAGATGGCCGACTCTACGCGGTAGACCCCCATTATCGAGTCGATAATGGCAATCTCTTCATCAGACTTTCTAAGCACAAGAACTCTGCCGGGCTGGCTGATACTGTCGACACGGGCATAAATCCCCGGGGTGAGGATATACGTTATCGAATCACCTGGCGACCAAACTTCTGTCCCCCTAACCAAGGTACTATCCACACCCATATAATCGAGCCGACTCACTTCAATTTCACCGATAAAAAATCTTTCAATATCAGCATGAGCCAATAAAGAAATCGCCAATAACGACAGTACCGCTATATATTTTTTCATCCCGTTTATCATATTTGGCAAAATTAGTTATTTTCTGACTCACTACAGCCATAACAAGCCTCTTTTTTCAAGCAATCAAGCGTCTATGCCCATTATATTTATTTAAAGAAACAGAGAAATTCTCGACTTACCGCAATTTCGACCGTCAGGCGCCTTCTTATAGCTAAACCGCCCAGGTTCGTTTGGCGTTTTAATTTTAAATCACTAACTTTGCATAAGCGCTAAAAATAAAACACTTACTGATTATGACCCAGATTACTGTTTCAATAGAGGATCCGGGATGCTGCTTGATATAACGGGATGTTTCGTGATATAAAAAAAGCCATCAGCATGATTCGCGGCGTCGTTTCGGTCAAAGCCGAGCGAACTAAAATTAATGCCACGACTGCAGCAGCGATAAAAGAAGCGAAAGAAGGTGGAAGCATTTATTGTGGCTCATTTATTATAAGAGAATAACAGCAAATCTCGACGATGCTTAAGTTAAGCAACACAAGGCCGCAAAAGACTGCTTAAAGCAGCAATTTCAATGGCATTTTTTTGACTCCATAGAGCTGTATCGGGAGCTTAAAAAAGTGCTGAGGCTGTATATTAAACATCCTCAGCACTTTACAAAGATGAGCGGCAAACGAGGCTCGAACTCGCGACCCTCAGCTTGGGAAGCCTTTTAAAAGCCTTGTAAAGTATTGATTTATAATTAATTGCAATTTAACATTTTATTACTTGCACAGATTTACAAAATTTAACTCTCTGACGGACTTAAATTATACCGTTTGAGTGCTGGCGCTGGTGGCACTTGACTCTTGCTCGCCACCTTATTCTGCGGCGCACCACCCGAAAGCACAAATGCACGTAGAGGCTATTTACAACGCCGTGAGCGCGTCGAAATATTCAAGGTAGAGAGTTTGCCACCCCGCCATTTTCCGTGCGCTGAGCGCGATTTTTACATACACTTGGGGCGAAAGATTTTATCGGCGGATAAACTCCCACCAATTGCGAGGCATCCACCCCTGTCGGTTCTCCGAAATCTCTGTCAGAAAAAAACGCTGACCTGGATATGCAGAGATTATCCGCTTGGACAATAAATCGGCAGAGTTCGGCGATTCTATGAAAAGCGACCCCTCGAAGGCTACCGAAACATCAATGATTCCTTCAATGCGTCTTATTGCCCGCGCTGCCTCATCTCGACTTCCGAACCAATCATCGAATATCAACAGGTACTTTCTCATGCTTTAAATATTCTATTTTTGCACACCGTCAATTCTGTCGTCAACGCATTGTACGCGGAGCCGGTATAATTGTCAAGAACTTCTCGATATTTATTTTCAGCATTAACATCCGCTGCCTGACGTACGAAGCCGGGATAGCCGGTTACAGATTCTGCAAGCAGCTTGCAATAGGACGCAGCATTTCTCGCCGCGACATTCTTCTCAGAGACATCCTCAGCCTCAAGTAATAAATCCATAATAAGCATGAAAGCCTTGAGAGCATCATTTGCAGCGCGACTCTCTTGCTCTGAATCAAATTGTTCTTCGGTCATCTCAATCTCGCCGGCCGAGAGACCTGCTGAGTTATTTAGCGTTCCTATAACGCCGTCTCCCAAAGCAGTTATCTTCTGCATTTGAAGTCTGCTTATAAGAATCGAGATTTCCAGCATCTTTGAGATGGTGTCCTTAATACACATAACTTGGGCGTTTTACAAACATACACTTACTTAACATCTCTCTTTTCAGATTGTTGAGCACCAAGTTCGGGCTCTTGAACGGCTGAGGTTCCGAAACTTGCCGCCGCCATAATTTCATGCATCTTTTTCTGAAGCTCGACAAATTGCTGAGGAGTATTCTGTAGCTCTTTGTTGTACTTCTGAACCTGTGCGTTAAAATTACGGCTTTCAGTCTTGATGCGTTCCTCAAACTCATCGGTCTGACGCTTAACCGCCGCTTTCATATTTTCGATTGCAGCTTTTACTTCATCCTCAAGTTCTATAGATTTCTTGCGGGCGTTCAGATGAATCTCATCTATCCTCTGCAACGATTCGCGCCCTTGCTTCTGCAGCTCATCTATCTTGAACATCGAGTATATCGAGAATACAAGAAAGACAATCATCAGAACGGAAGCCCATATTGTGAGCAGGCTGAAATTGCTGTCACTGTGCACCTGCTGCAATCTCAAACTGTCATCTATCGATTGCAGATGACCACTCAACATTTCTTTCACATCCCTGAAGACAACTACACTGTCGCTTTCCGCGACCGTCGGCACTGAGTCAAGCTGACATAGTAGAACTTGATGCGCCTGTAAAATCAACTCTTGCGAAGCTTTATGCTCATTTCTGTAGCTGGCAAAGAAGAACGCGACAACGAGCATTATAGCCACAAGGCAAGCGAGAAAACCATATCGGTTAGCAAGATAACCGCAGCTATCCTTGTAATAGGCACATTTGCAGTTCTCCTTGCCTGGCTGTTTTTCTTTATTGTTGTCTTTCATGTTTCTGCAAAGATATAAAATATCGATAATAAACACAATCGGTAAAGTGAGATAACTAAGTTTCTTTCAGTGGCACACCTTACAGGGGCGGCGGTTCACTGACGACGCCGGGAGTTTCTTTATCGAGCCACTGCACTTTTTGAGACCCCGGCAGTTGGGTGTCGAGTGATACACCTTTGCCTTTGGCCCCGTGCAGATATACACCCAGCCACCCGTGGCGGCCTCTGTCGTGACGCACGAGCTGCTCATCACAAGCATGAGCATGGCCGCCATACACGCGCCCACAGTACGAGGGAGGCCTCTGTTGAACGGTTCAAATTTACTATTGCTACTTGACATCGTATAGTATATTTTCGTTATTAAAACTATCAGATTGCTAAATCAACGCAGTTTCTCATTTGATAAACAAATGCAGTCATTTTGCTTTGTCCAACTCTTTCGCATCTAGATATGCCGTCAGTGCCAGTAATAAAAAAGACGGTAACAGAGAAAGGGAAAAGCTCAATTTTGAAGGGTCAACGAGCGACACAAGAAATGCAATCGCGATAATAAATATAAGAAACAGAAATGGGCTAAAATCCTTTCTGTTTCGAGCAAGTACATAGGAACTACCTAACACCGCCCAAAACCATAGCACCACAAAGAATATAGATAAATCATCTATCGCCTTTTGGACGCAGATTCCAAGTTCTCCGTCTGCAAAAATTTTCAAACAATCATCCCACTCACAATGATGATTCTTTTTAAGAAAAAATATTGGCATTATAGTTGTTGCATATATCAATGCAGCCAAACGCTTTCCTATGACCTTATTCATTTCTACTTTATCTTTCACATATCAATCAAACGTGATATTCATATCTCGTCTTTTTCATTGTAAGGCCCAAAATCACTAACATGGTCGTATCCAAAGCAACTCCACAGAACATGAAGGGCGCGCTCCTTGCTTGTTCCATAGGGAATGCCACAGACCGATGTCACTTCACTCTGCGCAAAACCGGCTAAGGATATGGAGAGAGCTAAAAGAGTCAGGTATATATGTTTCATTTCCCTTTCTCTTTCATTAGGTTAATAATCTCCGCGCGGGCTTCGAGAAGTTCCTGTTGCAGCTGGCGAACCTGCTGCTCAAGTTCTTCATAGGTAGGTGTGTTTACTTTATTTTCAACATGAGCATGTTCGGCAGCAACAGCAGGAGAAGCCGCGGGAGTGTTCGACATATCGTTCTTAATCTCTACTTTCCCAAGATTTTTTCCAACTCCACCAGGCACATGATACTCTTCTGTAATTCTTTCCTCAAAAAAATAGGAAATTGGCACACATAAAACATCGGCTATCTTTTCAAGCGTGTCAATTTTAGTTGAGTTGGTGCGACACATTACGTGTATCTGATTCTCTTTTAAGCCAACCTTATCTGCCAATTCTCGAATTGAGAGCTCTCGCAATTCAGCCAACTCTTTAATTTTCTGCAAATTAACCATTTTCTTCACTTTATTTAACTATTGTTTTAGCTTTTGTTAACTATTATTTTATGATAGTGTATTGTTTCAGGATTAACTTTGCACCCAAAGTTACAAAAAAGCTATCAAATAATAGTAAAATGGAACTGAGAAAGTTGAAAACACAATCGCTTCCCGATGCACTCAAGGGAATGAGTGTAGGGGAAACATGTATAGCGCCTGACGAATGCACGCAGCAATATGTCAAGCGCACCTGCTGTGAGCTCAAACAAGAGGGCTACATCTTTACCACATCCACGGCCACGGGAATCCAGACCGTCACTCGCTCATACTCATCCACCATGCGCTGAGCCTCAGCCTCCGCAGCCTGCCAGCCCGTGAGCTTCGTCAATCCGCAAAGACCGGCAAAGTCGCGGTCCGTACGCTCATTGTTTTTGGCCGCCTCCTGGCGCATATAGGCATTACGCTCAAGGCCATGTTTAGCCAACATATAATCCGTCAGCTCCATGCGCTCTACCGCTCCAGGGGCAAGACGTGCCACCGCATCGAGCAACGGCTGTATCACAAGACGCTCGTAAGCGTCCTGCTCCGAAAGATTCAAGCTGCTCAGGCTGTTCTCCGACGTATATGCGTTCTCAAACGACGGTATATCCTCAACTCTGCGGCGCTCGCCACTTCCGGCCTCGACAGCCTCGTAGAAGCGCTTAAGCCCGAGCATGCTGTCGGCATATGCCTCGGTAAGCTTATAGCCAACCTTAGAAACACTTTCCTCGTACAGCGACTTCGCTACAACGCGCTCACGCTCTACATAGTCGGAAGCCTGACGGAAGCGCAAATCACTTTCCCTCGTTTCAGTTGCCGGATTTTCAAAGTTTTTGATTAACTTTGCACCATCATCAAGCTCTTGAACGGTGTACTTGTGAGCATGGGGCTCACGCCGGGTAAGCCATTCAAGGGCTTTTTCTCCGCTGTGATTCTCTCTTGCCAAGCCCGTCTTATCTTTGTACGCGCCCGTGTCAAGCATTTCAGACAGACCCTCTGCAATTTTGCTAAGAGTCCCCGCAGGAGCTTTACGCAATTCCTCTTTGAAATACACAAACTCAGAGACCTCCTTACCCGGTTCTCCTACAAAAGTGTTAGGTGTACGCTTTGGCTTGATTACTATGCTGACAACAGGTTCGCTGGCATTAGCATTTTCTGAATTGACATTGTGAGTGCTTATACGCACCTTTACTATACTGCCGTTCTCAAGCTCAAATGTGCGATAGCCACTACCACTCTTGCCTACTATTGCGCCAAGGCTATGGCCTAAATCGGTTAAAAAGCCTTTAGGATTGGTTACTGTGCGGTATATCTCTGCAAGTCGCTTTAACTTGCTTTTGGCAGTTTCAATTCTTTTCGCTACCTTTGCGCCGTGTTCAGCATCAGCAGGATCCAAGTCGTTAAGTCGAGCCTCGTTGGTGCCGGACATTTTTTTATGCCCAGACGCATCTTGCCGCATTGCGACATCGGTCCCGACCTTAAGCTCCGCGCGTTTGGCGGCATCGCGAGCCATACCTACATAATCGCTCTTTGCTGTCAGACGCTCATGGCTGCGCCACAACATGTAGCGCAGTTCGTTATCACCGAGTGTCACCCACTTAGGCAGCTTCAGCGAGCCCAGGAACTTGTTTATGGCATCAAGGACTTTCGCTTTAAGCTTCACCCATATGCCACGCTCAGCCTTGGTAAAATCCTCAAAGCCTTTCTCACTCAGACGACCAAACATTTCATCAACGGCCACGCGGCGGTGGTATGCATAACCCTTGGAGGGGTCGCTGATAAACCTGCGGGTAGCTTCTTCATCTACACGTTGTTTCAACTCATCTTTGAGGTGAGTGTAGACTTCATCGCAGAAGGCATCGTAGTTCTCTTCACCGACCAGTTCTCGCAGCCCTTTATGAGCTACAACCTCATGGAACACGGTCTCTGCAACATCTTCAACGGTCGCATTGTTAGGAAGTACAATCACGACTTCGCCCGTACCTGTATCATACCAGCCCTTGGCGCCGCGCATCTTACGCTCAACGCCCTTGTCTCGGTTGCTTATCTCGTTCTCATCGGTAATGAAGCGCACAGGCGTATGGAGTCGTGAGGCAAGCTCAGCACCCATTTGTTCAAGCTCCGACGCTTTAGCGTCGCCATGGCCGTCACTACTTTTTGCGCTCTCCTCGAGTATTTTTTCGCCTGTTTTCTTGTGTATCTCAGCACCTTGAAGTAACTTTGCAATCCCTAACATCGATTGCTCGTTGTTAGTGGTAGCATTAGGAGTGCTTGGCGTCTTGGCGTCGAGCACTTCAATTTTTGTCACCTCATATGTGTGCGCAAGTGGCATTTTTTCATTTGAATACTCTTTAAGAGTGGTAACAACCCTGTAAACAATCCCTTCAACATTTACAGCACCAACAAACCGATGCATTAATGAATCAGGATTATAGCCGTTTTCCTCGCTTCTGTTGCCGTCTCTCTTCCATACGTCTGCATGCTCCATAATCTCGATACTCTCTCCGATAACATCCGAGAGCCTATCCATTACGGCTGCATGAACCCCTATACTCGAACTTTTGCCTGAATGATTTGCGGCATACTTCAATGCCCGCGGTTTTATCACATATTGAAATTGCGCACCATAATTGTCGTATGTCAGCACCTGCCCTGCGTACCTTTTCGATGCCGCGTCTACCGCTTGGCTAAGGATGTCATGACCATGATACCCATGCCTCGGTACATCTACAACCTTAACAGCAGCCTCTTTGAGTCCTGGCATGACGGTGCCTCGGTTAGCCACAGCAGCACGCTGGCGCTCTGCAAAGCTCCGGCCGCTTTCGCCCATACGGAACCGCACATCTCCCCCGCCATACTCACTGCCGGGCTCGCGAAGCTCTCTGTTGTCAGCGGCACTGCGGGTATAGTTGCCCTCCACCTTGATTACATCGTTGAGATTGACACTTCCGAGTTTTTCAAGCCACTCTTTAAGCGCCATGTAATCTTCACTCGCGCTGTCGGTGGTTGCAAAGTCTCCGTACACTATCGCCGAAGCGCCACCGAAGCGTATCACCTTCTCGGATATATAGCGAGCTTTCTCTTCTATGTCGGTCGAGATTTCGCTGAACGGCGTATGTATGTTGCCTACAATACGCCCACCCTGCGACACAATAAGCACCGAAACCTTGGCGCGGTCACCCATGCGATGCGAGTTAAGGAACGCAGCAACATCTGCCGAACACCGCACACGCGGCTGCGACATCGGGTCGTAGTCTCGGGCGAATATCTGCTTGTCGAGAGTGTGTACTGTAAGCGGCGCACTCCGCTCAGGCGTGCGCTTCACACCTTCGCCCAAGCTTCTCTTATTCCCGAAAGTACCGTATTTACCGCTTTTCAGATTGATGATAACTCCATGCACAGGTACTTTCGATACTGCCTCGAACATCTGCAGGCACCGAATATCCTGCGGCGAGCACTCAAGATTGCCGCTCGGGTGGTTATGCACAAAGTAGATCTCGTCGGGATGCAGACGGCTGTATGCAAGCGACACCGTAGCCATATCAACCATGGTGCTGTTAAACGTACCCATACCGAGCTCAACTACCGTAGGCTTGCCCTCCTTGACAAACACCGCAAACGAGTGCTCCTTGCCAGCATCCTCAAGGGCCGAGAAGATATAGGCCACATCGGCGGCGCTCTCTATGCGTTCGCCGCTCATAAAGCCATATTGCCCGTTCTCTATAAAGATACGTTCAACCAATGCAAACTCACCGGCAGCCTTGTCGAGCCCGGCACCGACCTCCTTTCGCGTAGGATTATCCTCCAACAGAGCCTCTGACCCTCGGGCACTGCTGTAGCGCACGTTCTTTCCCTCGCTTGTAGTATAGCTGCCCGTGAAGTCGAGCGACAGCTGGCGATTGTCAGCACGCTCTCCACGCTTTCGGTAGCCGCTGCGGGGTTCGTTGAGAGCCACCGTGCCATTGTCTCCGGCAGTTTCCTCGATAGCTTCAAAGAGTGCTTTCAGGGGAGCGTCAAACGCCTGCTGCAACTCCTCGTCGGTCGGATACACAAAACCGTCAAGAGCCTGCGGGGTGTTTCTGAACTCCTCGTAGCTCATAAGCTCTACGGGAGCTATCTGCTCGCCCTTGGCAAGTTCCTTATTGTGTTTAGCTATACGTTGCTTAATTCTGTAAGCCATTTATACAGCTCATAATTTTTCCTGCGGTAACCCTCAGCCACGCTTGCTGGCACGCCTGCAGAAAGGAAACTGTTCGTTCCACCCTCAGCGGCAAGCCTGCGGTCTACCCACTCGGCAAAGAGACGGGCACTCTCCTCGATTGGAGAGCCCCAGTACTCACCTCTTTGCTGGCAGCGGCGGTCATAGGCGCTGCCGTTGAGGGCTGTTGTCAGAGCCGTGAACGCCGACAGCACCTCAGAGCGCACTTCCGCGTTGGCGCCTTGAGTCATCATGCCGGTCTTGATTCCACCTCGGCGGGCAAAATAGTTATCCAAAGCATGCCACCACTCGTGGGCAAGACTGCCCGCCCCACGTGTTTTGGTAAGGTTGATTACAACATTGTCACGCTCATAGTGCGCATTGGCATTACCACTGCCGCGCGCACCGAAAGCTATGCCAAGCTCGCCGTTCAAGCCTATAGCTTTAGGCGATATGCCGAGCACCCCTGCAAGGTCCATAAGCGCATCATACGCCTCGTTGACCGACTGCTGACGGTCGCGCTGGTTAGTCCAATTGCCAAATTGAACTCCTCGGAATCCGAATGTCTCGCCAAGCTCACCCTCGCTCACATTACGCCCGTTGCGGTAATCTTTGCCACGGCGAGGAACCGCCGGTCGAAAATACACATAGTTCCTCATCCGCTCTTTACGCGAGGCTTCCCACTTGTCAAGATTCTCACGGTTACGCTCAACCCACTGCCGTGCTTCCTTATAGCTCGGTAAACCCTTAACAAACACGACCATGTTGCCAAGAGCACTGCTCTGCCGTTTGCTCAGCGGTGCCCACACGAAATATGTGCCGTTCTTGTCACGGTTTATCTCAACCTGAAAATGAACCGGGGCTGCCTCCCCCTCCTTATGGACGGTCTGCGCCACCACAGCTGCGTTAGCCTTCTCCTGCAGGCTCTCGATATTATCCTCAATCCAGGCGCGGCACTCCGCAACCGTTTCGAATACCGGCACATCTTGCAGAGCAATCTTTTCGCCGCTTACTATATTGCGTATAGTCGCGTTGTAAGTATGTTCATTTTCCTTTTCTTCGTATATGCTGTACTCTGCCCGCTTGCTTCGGGCGCTGCGTTCCTTGACAAGAGCCTCTGCTTCTTCCTTGCTCATGCCACTGCCTACGGTCTCCATATCTCTGCCGCCGAACTTCACCACACTCCATTTGCCGGTTGCTCGGCGGGTGGTACTTGCAACAGTCACGGCGAAATCGTCAGGTGCATACATCACATCGCTGTCGCCACGGCTCACCTTTGCTATCTTGGTGCATACCTCCAAGGCTTTATCATATGTTGCGTGCCGCCCGAAATACTTACCGTCGAGCCGCACCTCATAGCATGTGCCGAAAGTATCAGTACTTATAGTTGCAAATTTTGCCTTGTCTGCATCGTTTGCAGGGTAGCCCAGCCCCTCGAGCACTGCTTTAATTACGTCAATCTCAGCAGGCGCATAGAGGCCGCCGTCGATTCGTCCGGGGTTCAATTTCAGCGACGAAGCACGACGCTCGGCCATAGCGCTCATATCCCGCATATCAAGAGCCGCCACAGCCGCAGCTCGCTCCTCTGCAGTGGTAGCCACACACACCGCCCGCAGCTTGTCGATATAAAATGCCACACGCTCAGCCCACGCCTTTATGGCTTCCTCGCCTCGGCGGCGGGCATAACTATTGCGGCTCAGTTCGCGTGGTTTCTTGTCGCGAAGTATGAGCTGCGTAATGGCTTCGAGAATCAGCGCGTCATCGGCCGTAAGCTCGCCTTTCTCTACATATTTCTTCCAATCCGTAGCCTTGAAAACCTTGCTGAGCGGGTTGGTCAGTAAATCGGCGGCAGTAACATTGTCGAGCTTGCGGGCTATATCCTTCATGATGTTTTTGCGGGCGCCCCATATCTCTTCGCCCCAATCCTGTATGCTACCCGCAGCTGCCGATTCTTCAACAGCCTCGGCGGAGTCTTTGCTTTCCGAGTCGGCGTGCTCTTCGGTAGCAAGCTTCGCAGCAGTATTTTCAACTGCGCTACGGCTCTCGGCAAGAACCACATCGCGCCCGCGCCACCGCTGAAGCTCGCGCTCTATAAGGCGCAGTGCATCACCAGCCGACTCTTCCGCAGGCTCCTCGCCATACATCCTTACAGTCGCTTCCCACATGCTCTGCAACTCATTGATAGCACCAACGATTTCAGCCGGTCCCGGCTCGGTCGTCTCCAGATCAAGAGCGAGTTCCTCAGTGCGCTTAACATACCCGGCAAGATCCTCGGCATCGCGCTTCGAGCGCCCAACCTCCGACGCACGGGCAGCCAACGCAACATAATCTTCGCCGCCAACAAGCCCGAAAGGCTCATCGCCGCGCTCTTGACGCTTGCGCTCATCGCGCTCGCTTTTGAGCTTCCGTTCGGCCTCCTCGCGCTGCTTCTCGGCCTCAATCTCAGCACTGATACCCGCAGCCCTGGCAATTACATCGGTACTCTCCTTGTCAAAGTTGGCAATGTCTATCTTGCTCACGGCCTCATAGCTATCCATTTCTCCCACGAATCCCGCGCTCTCTGCCTCTGGCATATCACGCACAGCATTGTAGAACGACTTTAGATAGGGGCGAATTGCATCGCCAAAATCCGCTATCATACCACGGGCAAACTCCGTAAACTTACGGGCACCCTTCTCAATATGATACACAGCCATTTCTGCGCCTATGGCAAGTATCTCAGGGTCGATACCCATATTAAGCTGACCGCCGAGCTTTCGTTTCATCCTCGCCTTCAGCTCCGCATACCGCTCTTCGCTAACCAGACGATTACCGGCGAGCTTGGCACTTCCGTCGGCACCTCGCATGTCATCAAGCGACAGCGGCGCATCTGCTCCGTCGTAACCCGACGTATCTCCGCGGTTTTCGGCAGAACTTTCTTTGCTACTGATTTGTTCTTCTGCTGACAAAGTTGTACCTTTGTCGGCAGAAATGGCCGCACTTTGGTTTGAAGCGATGCCGTCAGTCCCGTCGCCTTGTGAGGACTGGTCGGAAGTAACATTTGCAGTAGCGACACCTGTAGCAGAAGATTCTTCCTCGCCCTTCTCCCAAAGAGTGGTCAATTCTTGTATATTGGAAATATGGTCGTAGCCAAATGTCTTTATTCCGAGCCATTCACCTTTGTCATATTCAAGCACAAAGGTTATCGCTCTGCGTGCTGATTTAGTTCTATTACCCTCTATCGAAAATACGAATGTGTTACCACGACCTCTGCGGACGTGGTCAAAATTACGCATTACATTGAGTATGGCTTCAACCGCCTCTTCGGGAGTTTTAAGCTTAAGTTCTTTTCTATGACGCTCGAAAACGTGCGCCACCATAGAGGGCGTAAGACGGAAAGGAGCTTTTTGTATGCCCATTTTGTCAAACACTTCTTTAGCAATATCAACTAAATCAATATTGCCGTTTGCATCTTCAAGGAAAGGCTCCCCATTAGCAGCCCTTTCGCTGCTCCATTTAAGCGATTGAGGCATTTTCGCCTCATCGTCTTTTATTGTGGCTTCTTGATTTTCTACAGCTGCCCGTTCCGCCGAGCCCGAATCTCCGCCAACTCCTTGAGGAGCTCCTTCTCCCTGGCTTCGTCCTGCCGCTGCTGCGCTTCCCGCTCCGTCGTAACCCGACGTATCTCCGCGGTTTTCGGCAGAACTTTCCTCTCCCGAAATTTGTTCATATGTCAAAGATTTGGTAACTTTGCGGTCAGAAGTCTGTGAAGAATTTCCTGCTGGCGCGGTTGCACCCTCTGTTTGGCCGCTATTAACTTCGGAGGTATCGGTGTTAGTACCTTCTCCAACTGCGGGTACGGAATAGACTTTTGGCTTACGGCGCGAGTATTTCTTTTTGAAAATGCCCGCGCTGTTTACATTCCAATACGTTCCGTCCTTTGACAGTTGTATAAAGAGGGTGTTGTTATGGTCATCTGACACTTCGAGCAGGTACGTTTGGTTTTCCCCAATCAACGCACCCTCACGGATGTCTGTATAGTTTTTGGCTACCTCCTCTACAAATTCCTCTACAGATGCGTATCCTGCATTTCTTATTTGGTCGCCATGACCGGCTTCGATATGAAGTAAGCCATAACCGTGATTTTTACCCTCATCGTCTGTGGTGTTCTCACCAAGACTAAGACGAATAGGAGCCTCAGTTAATCCGGTTTCAGCATCAATAATGCCGAAAGTAGTAGTACCGTCTTTAGCAAGTACCAACGGTTTTCCATACTCGTCTTTTTCTTCTTCAGACAGATTGGCATTTATTTCCTCGGCCTCAGCGCGCTCACGAGCTTCACGCTCGGCACGCCTTTGCGCCTGGTCTGCCTCAAACTCGGCGTCAAACGCTGCACGCCTCTCTGCCTCAGCCGCCGCTGCCACAATAGCCTGCCAGCCCTCATAGTCAGCACGGGCATTGGCAAGAGCGTCTTCATTAGAATTGCGCGAGGCAAGCACCTCCTGCGGAGTCTTACCCCTCGCTTTAAGCTTCTGTGCTTTCTCAAAAGCCTTACGCTTCTCCTTAACCATAACACCGGCAACGTCCTTAGCCGCCGACACGTCGCCATGACAGAACTCCACAAGAGCCACCCAACCCGCCTCAGCACTCGGGGCACGCTCAAACAGAGGATTCCCAGCCTCATCACGAGGCACAGCGGCAAGAGCAGTGTCGGCAGAACTTTCAGCTCCCGACGCTTGTTTTTCTGACGGCAATGCATTAACTTTGCCGGTGGAAACGGCTGACTCACCGTTAGGTTCAGTAGATGAAGTGCCAACTTGCTCACCTGCTGAAAGCGAAGAGTCACTTGAAACGGCACTGTTCGGTTGTTGAGGTTCGGTCTTAACAACCGTTTCCTTTCCGACAGAGTCCGGCTTATAATCCGTGACAATACCGTCGAGCTCCTGCTCGGTTGCATAGTGCATATTCTGCAGGTCTCCCTCTACAAAATACTCATGCCGTCCCTGCTCATCAACTATGCCGGTGAGCACACCGCGAGACTCCGAACCGTCGGCATTGCGTATAGTAATCTGCCCCGCACCATATCTCGCCGTCGCACTTTCCGCTCCCGACACTTGTTTTTCCGAAGGCAATGCATTAACTTTGCCGTCGGAAGAAATTTTGTCGGACGAAGGAACAAGGTCCGGTCCCTCCGCTTTCTGCGGAGCCTCGGTTAAGGACCTCTCAGAACCGGGGGACAGTTTCTCTGTTCCCTGCGCATTTCCCGGGGAGGCTGTCACAGAAACATCGGCAGGGCGTTGTTCGGTCTGTGCGCCACCGTCAAATCGGTATAACAGCTTCCCCTTTTTTAACGCCTCCTTTATTCGTTTAGGTCGGTCGTAATGGCTGCTGACGCTGACCTCCATACCGTCTTTCTTTACAGTAACGGATTTGAAATAATACACCTTTTCACCGTTCTTACCGATAAACGTCTTTACAAAGAGCAACGTCGTTGCTCTTTCTGTATTGCCGTCAGCAGCCTCTGACGGTACCTCGATAATGGCAAGAGGAGATTCAAGGGTCGGGCGTATCATGCCAAATTGCTCACTACGCCCCTTTTCAAAGAGCTTGGCAATTTGATTGGCACCCATTTTAACACTCCCTATAGGAGTTGTTACTTTACCGTCCTCGCCGAATTGCGCTATCCAATTCTCAGGCGTAAGCTCAATATGCTGCGCAGGTTCAGCCCGAGCCTCCATGCGAGACAACAGCTCATCGGCTTCCGCCTCATCAATTTGTCTCCCGACAGGAGCTTCAGCTCCGACTCCTGCAGCAGCGGTCTCACCCGCCACCTCAAGCTCCGACAGAGGCAGAGGACTTACACGCACACCGCCCTGGCCGTCGGCATGCTCAACCACATACAGAGGCTCAACACCCGAGCGGTCGATGTCGACAACAACACCCCCGCTGCCGTCGGCAAGCCTTACCTGCGCGCCTATAGCAAGTGCCGCAGGCTCAGTGCCCGTCTCTGCCCCCTCAGATACCGTAAAGTCATCATCGACCTCAACCTCAGTGCGGGCGACAGCTCTTTCTGTGAGCGCATTGGTCCTGGCATGACGTTCAATAGCAAGGCGCGACCCGTTCTGCTCGCAAGCCGTAGCTATAGCGGCTTCCAATTCCACAGCCTCTCCGAGCGAAGATATCGCCGACGGAGCTACAACCTTACGCTCACCGTTGGCGTCAACCACAGCAAGCGTCGCTTCCGAGGCGGCTTCATTTATAGTGCCGTCATCAAAGAGCACCACGTGGCCCGATACCAGCCACCATGGCTCAGAATCGTCACCCACTCTCATGCGCACCGGCTGTATCACCTTCCGACCGTCTCCCGCATCATAGGCTCGCGCCGCCACAAACGAGCGCACCGCCGCCTGCGCCTCAACAGCAGCGTCATAGCTCGCCTGCGACGCACCGCGGGCTCGCATATTCACCGCATGATAAGCATCGATTGCAGCCTTCAGCTGCTCATTTCCCTCAACCGACGACGATACTACCGCGGCCTCGAACGCTTCATGAATATCGGCGTAACCGTCACCTCCAACCATGAATACAGGCGCTTCCAGACCGGCAGCTTCATAAACCGCATCTAACGCAGTCATATGTCTTCTGTGAAGTTCTTCGCGCTCACTGTCAGTGGCATTGTAGCCCTCGATAAACGCCCGGCCCTCGACGCTGTCTGCCCAATCCTTGGCCGACGACTGCACATCGGCTGCTCTGTTGGCCAGAGCCACTTCCATAAGATTGCCGCCACGCATCCCGGCAACTGCCTCTACGTAACCGACAACAGCCTCACGCTCGGCACGGCTCATACCCTGGCGAGTCAGAGCATCGCGCACGACATCGCCAAGCCGCTCATTGGGAGTCTCATCTATAAGATTGCGCCACTGCTCCCACTCCAGAGAACCGAAAGCACCCTGCCCATACGAGTCAGCACGCGACACACGGTGACGACCCTGGCAATAACGCGCCGCACGTCCAACTCCATACATCGCCGTAGGTACAGCACGCATAACAGGAGCCGCAAGAATAGTGCCGACCCACACATCACGGTGCCACTCCGAATTAAGAAAATTATTATCGCCCGAACCGTCGAGAGCGCTGTCAAGGCCGAACGCCGTGCGCAAGCCCTGACCAACATATTCCTCGCCTACCTCACCGAAAGGACTCTGAATACCAAGGCGCGACATCCATGCCCCGTACTCTTCCGCAGACCCTCAAGACCCTTGCGGTCAGCTGCTGCTATAGCACGAGTCACAAACTTAGACTTGAAATAACGCCCCACAGCGTCCAGGTACTTGCCCGACATCTCACTGTAAAGCTCTATAGTACGGTCGCCCTCGGCCTGCAGGGTAGCCTCAAGCAAGCCCTGCGCACCCTCGTACGAATAATTCCCGTCTTCGTCATGCCGCACCGTGCCCGTCACACGCTCCACAATATCCGAAGCAGTCGAGGCTGCCTGAACCGTGTTGACACCAACAATGCTGCGCCCGATATCCTCCGGCAGGGCGCCTATAACCTTGGTAAAGAAACGTCCTGCCTTGCGCGACACAAGCTTAGGAACTCGCTTACTTGCCCACGCAAGCAACCTCGGAGCAAGCACACTCGGGGCATCCGTGCCACCCATTAAGGCTATATCCATTGCAAAAGCAGGCATATAGCCGGTCATCGCACCGGCGTTATACCGCCAGTTGTCAACATCTCCTGTCGCCGCATTATCGGCCTCGGTTGCAAGCATGAGCTTCTCGCCCTCGCTCAGAGGGGCGCCGCTCTCAACCTTAGCTTTCAGAGCGTGACCTCGCAGTGCATCGCGCAACCCCGGGATACCCGTATAGCTACGCGGGTCAAGAGCTGTATCGCCGAACCCGCGCCAGAAGCCCACGTCTTTGCCTCGTTCAACATCATTTGTGCGCGTAAGCTTACCTATACGCTCCTCACTCGCACGCTCAGCCGCCGCAAGAGCCCGGTATTCCGAGTCTGCCGTATATACTGCACCCAGCGCACCCACACCCTGCACGCCCGACTCCGAAGCCTGCAAGCCCGCAGCAAAACGCTCAAGCCCGCTCTTGGCCTCCGAACGGACAGTCTCCTCCTGGCGCAGCTCCTCCTGTCGAGCAGCCTTACGCCGCCTTATCTCCGCAAGACGCTCACGCTCAAAATGCAGCTTACCGCCAAGCGTGAAACCCTCGTTGCCGCGCATACGTTCCTGCCGTGCCGAAGCCTCAGCCTGCTCTGCCTCAAGCCGATTCTCCGAGAGCGACCCATCAGGCATCATCCACACCGGGCTCTCGCTACCGTCGGCATTGCGGCGCACCTCATGGAGCACAGGACCGCGAAAATCCTTTGGTGCTTCATCGCCACCTTCCCCGCCACTCGGAGCCGTCGCGTCAGGCAAGGCCGCAGCCACGCCCATAACGCTATGCCGCCCGGCAGCCCCCGTGTTGCGGAGCACCTCACGCCGTTTGGCAGCTTCAGGAGTATAATAATCAGCAAGACGATTCAAGTTCGCCATGCCCGTGGCACCCTGAACGCCGAAACGGTTTATCGACTCCTGCGCCGCGCCTAACATCGCAGCGCCCTGAACGGGGTCATAGGGCTCGTCTGCCTGAGTGGGAGCCGACGCAGAGGCAGGGGCAGGAGCAGCCGCAGGAGCACTGCCGAAACCAAGTTTCTTTGAAAAACTCTCGTAGCTGCCAAAATCATATAACTCCGACGCAGCATCGTAAAGCTTACGGCGCTTCCCCTCGTCTGATATATCTTTACAAAACTGCTCAAAACCGACCATTTCATAATCGTCGCATAGAGCATCGTATAACTTCCTCCTGTTATCTGCTTCCATTTTTTAATTTATAGGATAAGGTCTTCTTTTATCGTCTACCCCATTCATCGGGTCGTTCTTTCTTTCCTTCTTCTTTTTATTCTCCAGATATTCAGCAATCAGCTCCTCATCTGTCTTCTGCTTCAAGCCGGGAATAAAAACACTCGGGCGTTGTATCGCATATGTAGTTTTCAAGTTGGGAACCCCAAACTCACTTTCTATCGTCTGCTTCTCAATCACCGAGCTCCATACCCCCTCGATGCCTCGGAAATTCTCAGGGTCATCAGGCATGGGTTCCTGCTCCGAACGGTCGCTCCGTTCCCATTCATCATGCCTGCGTCTATATTCATTCATCGAACGGATATAAACTTCCCTGCGCTGTGCCTCCTGCAAGTTCGGAGCCTGCTGGTCTAAAACATTGCCGTGTGTGTCATGAACATCGAACCCGCGCGTGTTCTGCCCCCGCACGGTCACGGCTCTATCCTTAGCACCCTCCGACTTACGCGTGGCGATGTCCTCCGCATGCCGGGCATTGCGCCCAGCCTCGCGCGCAGCCTCCTGCTGCCCCTTGGACGCAATCTCATAAAGCTTCAGATCAGCGTCCGCCGCATCCTTCTTCTCCTTATACCTCTGCGCCGCCTCAGCCTGCCTCTTACCCTCTGCAAGAGCCGCCTGCGCCTGCTTGCGCTTGTCAAGACTCAGCGCATAATTATAGTACGCATCATCGGCCGCCTGCTTTCGCGCACGGGCACGCTCATAGCGCTCACGAGCCTTGCCCGCAAGCCCCTGCTCAGCGTTATACATATTCGGGGCATAGCGCGTCGTAAAATAAAGATTCGACACCGCGCGTGCCGCATCAGCAATCCCGCCGATGATACCCGCCGTTCGGGCACGCCTCGCCTCGCGGGCAGCCTCCTCAGCCTCCTCGGCAGCCGTGCGCATACGTCGTCGTGTCAGAGCCTCAATGTCTGCCAAGTTCTCAACCCGCCCCCACTCAGCCGAGTGCGACGCCGACGGCGACACAAGCCCGCGCGACACAACACCGGCAGCGCCCGCAGGATTTACAGGCGCCTGCGAGTTCACACCCACGCCCTCCACACCCGTGCTCTCATCAGCAGCAGGCGCCGGTGACGCAGGCTGCCCCGGCTCAGAATAAGGAGCATCCCCGCCCGACGGCCATGAACGTCTCTTCGTATCTTCCCGCTCCATTATCCAAGCATATCATTGTTCGACGCCCCCTTGTTTTCATTGCCCGAACCCGCGCTCGGATTGGCCGAACCCGCGCTCGCATCGCCCTTGAACCAGTCATCAACAGGCCCCGCAAGAGCAGCCGCAGCCTTAGCCACACCCTCCACGGCACCCGCAGTAGCCTGCGCACGCCCATACTCAATGCCATTGAGCTCCTTGCGAAGCTGCGACTCGCGCTCACGATACTGCTCTTCAATACCGTCCCGACGTCGCTCTCCCGCAGCCGTAATCTGTGAGGCCGCCTCCGCAAGAGCACCGCTGCCGGAAGCCTTGGTAGCCGCGACACTCTCATCGGTACCACCCATTACAGCCTGAGTGCCCGCCGCCGCACGATTGCGGTCCCGCAGAGCCTCACGGGTAAGAGTCAGCACACGTTGAGCAGTAGCCGTCCGCGCAGCATCAACATTATAATTACGGTCGTACCACGACTGATTCGCCTCGCGCTCACGCTCAGTGGCACGCTTGGCACTTCGAGCCGCAGCAGAAGCCTTTATACCCCCGAAAATTGCGCTGCCAATACTCAGGGCTGCGCCCGCCAGAGTCCCTAACATACTTAGATAACCATTAAAAAGTAAAACATAACTTAAAAACTCCCCGCAAAGATAACACACTAACTTTGTACCGTAATTTTAACTTGTGTATTACCCCATGGCATTAGGAAAAAAAACAGGTGGACGCACCAAAGGAACTCCCAACAAAGACAAACCGCTCAAGGCGCTGCTGCGCGAGCACTCACTCCGTTACTTCGCGCCCAACCCCGACAACCCCGACGGCATAAGCGACTTCGACCGCGACATGAAAGCCATGCCGCCAACCGACCGCGCCGACGCCGAAATAAAAATTCTCCGCTTCCATACCCCGCAGATGCAGGCAACAGCTGTCGACATCTCACTCACCGAAGAAAAACAGACAATAGCCGACCGCCTCGTACGCCTCGCCCTCGAAAACGACAGCCAGTGAGAGCAAAGGTAAGCTTGCTTAACCTTTGCCGAGCGCAGCCAGTTTCGACAACGTCAAAACGACAGCCAGTGAGAGCAAAGGTAAGCCCCTCTCTCCTCTACTTTCATCTACTTTTAGACCCCTCCAATCCACCCTCAGAAAAACACCCCAAAAAAACCAAAACGAAACCAAACAATAACCAAAGCAAAACCAAAATGCAAAAAATCAAAACCTATGGTTATTTTGCAAAAAACCTACAAAAAACCACCCCCAAAAAAACACGTAAAAAACACACAAAAAACGCACATAAAAACGCAAAACGCGCAGCAGTCACACCCCTCGTAATCGGTTTATATACAGGTATTTGTAACAACTTCAAAAACCAAACCAAAACCAAAACGAAACCAAACCCTAACCTAATACGCGCGCGCGGTGAATGTGAATGTAAATGTAAATGTAGTAAAATTATAATCAATAATTTTATAAAAACACAACTCCCCGCGCATACACGCGCGAGGAGTCCGATTTTTTTTGATTTTAAAAATTATTCTTTTCCGTAGAGCACCCAATTACGCACACGCCGGTTAGCCTCATCCACCTTGCGCAAATTGCGCCGGATATATATTTCCGTCGTCGAGTTCTCCGCCGCATGCCCCAGCGCCTGCGAAATCACAGCATCCGGCACATCAAGCTCGGCAGCTATGGTAGCCCATGTGTGCCGTGCCCAGTAAGAAGTCAAGCCGGGGAAAGCAGGCTCAATCACCTTGCGCCCCCCACGACCCACCCGCTCCACGGCACCGACGCGTTGCAAAGCAGTATTCATGTGCTTGACGAAATTCCGATAGTCAGCCTGACACTCCATGACATCGAGCAAAAACTTCCGACCGCCCTAACGGTCAAAAATCTCCATAGCCTCAGGCTCAACCTTGAGCGAATAAAAACGCCCTGTCTTAGCCCGGTAATACTCCACCCTGCCGTCCACCACACGTTGAAGCCCGAACAAATCCACAGCATTGATGCCGCACAACATGAACATCAGCTTGAAAATATCCACATACTTCACCGCATAATCCTCCACCGGGTAGTCGAACAACATGCGCAGTTGCTCAACAGAAAGCGAACGCTTCGGCGTAGCCACAGCCCGAATCTTGAACCGCCTGAACGGATAGAACGACGTAAGCTCGGCGGCCACCGCATCATTGAACACAGCCCGGATATTGCGCAAGTGGATATTACGGGCATTGCGGCTCGGTGCCGTCATTGCCATGAAAGCGTCGAAACGCGTCAGCCACTCCACCGTCAAATCCTCAAAATGCAGCGACTCAACCCCGGGGCAGAAAGCCCTCATCCTGGAGAGCGTCTGCATATAGAGCTGCTTCGTTCCCACCTTCTTCAACGCGGCAAACGCATTAAGCCGCTCCACGAAAGTCGCCTTTCTCGGTGCCTCCCCCGGCACGGCATACCTCACGGCGTTGAAAACATCTTCAAACGAAGCACCGGCCGCCCCCTTGTCAGCGATAACATCAAGCAGAGCCTCATCAGCATCAAGACGGTAGCGACAAAGAAGGCGGTTCACCTTAGCGCTCAGAGGCGCCTTGGGCTGAACACATCCGCGAGCCTCGTCCCAGTGCTCAAGGCGCACCGAAACACCGAGGCTCAGATAGCGCCTTTTTCCCTTATGTGTTACAGAAAATTTCAGAGGACACGTCCCGTCACTCTTGGGACTGCGCGAATCAAGATAAAAATTGATTGTTGCCATAGTCAAAAGGTCGCCAGATTTGCACAATTTTAAGCACACTTTTTGCAACACAAGGCCGCAAATGGCTACTTAAAGCAGCAATTTCAATGGCTTTTTTTTGACTTTACAATGCTATTTCAAGAGCTTTTTAAAAAAGTGCTGAGGCTGTATATTAAACATCCTCAACACTTTACAAAGATGAGCGGCAAACGAGGCTCGAACTCGCGACCCTCAGCTTGGGAAGCTGATGCTCTACCAACTGAGCTACTGCCGCATTTGTGGCCGCAAAGTTAAGTATTTTTTCCGGGAATCCAAGAACGTGAGGTCGATTTTTTTGCTGCCATACGTAACATTTTCAGCTTTTTTGCGTTATCCCTTATGAGCGTTGCAAAATTTATTTGGCCACGCCACAATATTTTTGTAACTTTGCACGCTAATTGCATCGAATTAAGATTCAATAAAACACATGAGACAACTAAAAATCACCAAGTCGATTACAAACCGCGAAAGCGCGTCACTTGACAAATACCTCCAGGAGATTGGCCGTGAGGAACTTATATCCGTAGAGGAGGAGGTCGAGCTTGCTCAGCGCATCCGCCAGGGCGATCAGGTGGCTCTCGAGAAGCTCACCCGCGCCAACCTGCGTTTCGTGGTTTCGGTGGCCAAACAATATCAGAATCAGGGTCTTTCGCTCCCCGACCTTATCAACGAGGGCAACCTTGGCCTTATCAAGGCTGCACGCAAGTTCGATGAGACCCGAGGCTTCAAGTTTATCTCATACGCCGTGTGGTGGATCCGCCAGTCGATTCTCCAGGCGCTTGCCGAGCAGAGCCGTATTGTACGCCTGCCCCTCAACCAGGTTGGTTCGCTCAACAAAATCGGCAAGGCTCTCTCTAAATTCGAACAGGAGAACGAGCGCCGTCCCTCTCCCGAGGAGCTCGCCGAGCAGCTCGATGTGCCTGTAGAGAAAATCGCCGACACCCTCAAGGTTTCGGGTCGCCACATCTCGGTAGATGCTCCTTTTGTCGAGGGCGAGGATAACAGCCTGCTCGACGTGCTCACCAACGACGACAGCCCCATGGCCGACGCCGCCCTCAACCAGGAGTCGCTCTCCAATGAGGTGGACCGCGCACTGCGCCAGCTCCACGAGCGTGAGCGTGAGATTCTGAAGATGTTCTTCGGCATCGGTTGCCAGGAGATGACTCTTGAGGAAATCGGAGCCAAATTCGACCTCACCCGCGAGCGTGTGCGCCAGATTAAAGAAAAAGCTATCCGCCGCCTCAAAGGCCAGAAGAGCCGCCTGCTCAAATCGTACCTCGGTTCTTGAGTTATCAACAATCCACGACTTATCGACGCGCCGATAATACCGGTGCGTCGTTCTTTTTGTTTATGAAGGATTTTCTTCGTAACTTTGGAGTCATAAAAATAACGCACAATAATGCTCACATATAACAACCACCTGAAGCGGCTTATACTGCCGGAGTACGGTCGTAACATACAGCGTATGGTCGACCACTGCCTCACTATCGAGGATCGCGATGAGCGCACACGCTGCGCCCACAGCATTGTGGCGGCCATGCTCACCCTTTTCCCGGCTACGGGCGATGCCACCGAATACCGCCGCAAGCTGTGGGACCACCTGATGATAATGAGCGATTTCTCGCTTGACGTAGATTGCCCCTTCGAGCACGTGGAGCGCCAGGTTTTCGCCGGAGCCCCCGACCCTGTGCCTGCCGAGCGTCCCGGGAGCATGCCTTTCATGAACTACGGCAAGATTATTCCGCAACTCATCGACACGGCTGCCGCCATGGAGCCTGGCGAGGAGCGCGACGCCCTTGTGCTGATGATAGCGCACCAGATGAAGAAAACTCTCATGGGCTACAAACTCGACAATGTGGAGGACCGCCGCATTTTCGACGACCTGCGCGCAATGTCGCACGGCATCCTGACTCTCGACCCCGAGCAGACGCACCTCCTCGACTTCAAACAGGCGCCCACTCCCTCGGGTAAAAAGAAGAAAAAAAGATGATTGCGCTCGACCGCCTTACCGACATCGGCACTTTTGCCAAGCCTCACGGCATAAAGGGCGAGATTACGGCAGCCATTGACGCCGACACCGCCGAAGCCCTCAAGGAGATAGGGCATATTTTCGTGCCTGTCGACGGCCTCGTGGTACCTTTTACCGTTGAGGGCATACGCCCCAAGAGCTCAGAGACCGTGCTCCTCACACTCAAAGGTATCAGCGACGAAAAGAAAGCTTCGGCTCTGGCCAACAAGGATATATATGTGGAGACCGAACTGCTGCCCGAGGAGCTCGCCAACGACGAAGATGGTTTCTACCTCGACGACCTCATCGGCTTCACGGTGATTTGCGGCGGCAAAGCCCTGGGCACAATCGCCGACTACGACGACTCTACTGCCAACATCCTTTTCAAAGTGGCTACCGCCGAGGGTGGCGAGCTGCTGATACCTGCCGACGACAGCCTCATCGACGCCGTAGACCCCGAAAAATCGACCATAGAAATGACTCTCCCCGAGGGTCTGCTTGACTTATAATTATGAAAGAATTTGATGAAAACGAGGCTGTTGCCCTCATGACCGCAGCCCTGCCCGAAGAGCGCCGCAACAGCGACGCCGCCTTCGAGGTGCTCGACCTCATATACGATTATTACGACGAAAACGGCGACCTCGACATTGATTGTGGCGATGACGACGATGATGAGCCCGACATCGATGGCATGGTGGCTTACATCGCGCGTTTCATGAAAAAGAATTCGGAGGTGGCCTTCACCGCCGAAGAGCTCGCCGCCATGGTACGCGCCGAGATTGAATACGAAAACTCACTCTTCTGATATGAAATTCCTCTCCTTGACCACGCTACGCTCCCTGGCACTATGCACTGCCATGGCTATTGGCATTACAGCCACGGCCCAGGGCAAGAAAGAGGTTTTCGACCCCTTCTCGGCCGGTATTGAAGAGAATGTTTCGACCCCGGCCGTGCAGCCCAAGCACAGCGCCGCTGTCGCTGCGGCCATGGGCAACCTTGCCCGCACTCTGCGCGACGCCGGCTACAAGGTGTCGAAAGTGCGCTCGGGCGAGGTGATTATGGTCACCATACCCTGCTCCACCCTCTTCGCCCCTAATACCACTGAGCTAAAAAGCACAGCGGCCAAGACATTGCGCCCGCTCGTGCCCTATGTAAAGCGCACCGACAACTACAAGATTGTAATTGCCGTGCATGCCGACAACACCGGCGATGCCACTTATGCCGACGCCATAACAGCCGACCGCGCAAACGCCGTCGACGCCTTTTTCTCGACAGAGCTCAACGGCGTAGAGACGCCCATAATACCCTATGGCATAGGCATGGACGAACCTGTGGCGCCTAACACCGGCGTTACCAACCGTGCCGCCAACCGTCGCGTTGAGATATACTTTATCCCCACTCAGAACTTTATCGACAAAGCCCGCAAGAAATAAATGGAAAGCACGCCAACGCAGCAACGACAATTCCGCAAGAAGAACCCCGACCTGCCTGCCGAAATCGCAGGGCGCCTCGTGCCCCGCGCCGTGGAGATTGAAGCCGCCGTACTCGGCGCCCTCATGCTCGAGCGCGACGCTTTCACCGCCGTGTGCGACCTGCTCTCGCCCGAGAGCTTCTATGAGCCGCGCCATGTGAAAGTCTACACTGCTATCCAGGCCTTGGGTATGGCGCAGGAGCCTATCGACATCATGACCGTGACGAACCGCCTTCGTCAGGACGGCGAGCTCGATGCCGTTGGAGGCCCCGCCTTTGTTGCCGGCCTTACCATAAATGTCGCCTCGGCGGCTCACGTGGAGTTCCACGCCCGCATCGTGGCACAGAAATATCTTGCACGCGAGCTCATAGCCTTTGCCTCGAAGGTTGAGAACGCTGCTTTTGACGAAAGTAATGACATCGACGACCTCCTCCAGGAAGCCGAGAAGCGCCTCTTCGACATCTCGCAGCGCAACCTCAAAAAAGATGTATCGCAAATCGACCCAATTATCGAACGCGCCGTTGAGCAGATGCAGCTTGCAAGCCAGCGGGAATCGGGTCTGAGCGGCCTCGACACCGGTTTCCGCGACCTCAACAAAGACACCTCGGGCTGGCAGAAATCCGACCTCATCATCATCGCCGCCCGCCCGGCCATGGGTAAGACTGCCTTTGTACTCTCCATGGCACTCAACATTGCGCTCCACAACGATCCCGTGGCCGTATTCTCGCTTGAGATGAGTAACGTGCAGCTGGTGAACCGTCTGATTTCCAATGCCTGCGAGATTCCGGGCGAGAAGATCAAGAGCGGTAACCTTTCATCGACCGACTGGGGTCAGCTCTCGACACGCCTCAGCCGCCTCCAGGGACTGCCTATGTATGTCGATGACACCTCGGGCTTGACAATCATGGAGTTGCGAACGAAAGCGCGCCGCCTTGTGCGCGAACACGGCGTGAAGATTATAATAATCGACTACCTGCAGCTGATGTCGGCAGGCATAAAACTCGGCTCCCGCGAGCAGGAAGTATCAACTATCTCGCGTTCGCTCAAGCAGTTGGCAAAGGAACTCGATGTGCCTATCATAGCCCTCTCGCAGCTCAACCGTAAACTTGAGGACCGCGGCAACAAAGACAAGCGCCCCCAACTCTCCGACCTCCGTGAATCGGGAGCCATAGAGCAGGACGCCGACATCGTGTGCTTCATACACCGCCCCGAGTATTACAGCCACAGTGCCACCGACGAGAACAGCGACGACATCCGCGGCCTGGCCGAGTTTATCATAGCCAAGCACCGTAGCGGTGGCGTGGGCACGGTAAAGATGCGTTTCCGTAAGGAGCTCGTGCGCTTCGAGAACTGGGACGAGGATATTACCGGCGGCGCCAACAACGGCTATGTGCTGCGCGGCGCCAGCGACAACACCGCAGTGCCTCAGGCCAACCCCGAGCAGGCAGCTGCCGATGCCGCTGCCCTCGGCATTGGAGGCTCCACGCCCGCGGGCAACGAATCGTTCCTCTCGCAGGCCGACGACCAGCCGTTCTGACACTTACATCCCGTGTGCAGCCATGAAGCCAAGCATGGTGCCGTAGACCTCGGCCCGCACCTTGGGGCGCGAGAGCACAAGGTCGTGCAAACCGCCTTCAAAAACAGCCTCGGTAATATCGGGGCCGAGAGCACGTCCGGCCTCCGAAATGGCGTTTACGTCAAGAATTGCATCGGCACTTGCGTAGGCCGACGCCGTATCGCCACGGTGTGCCGAAAGAGCCGAGCACATGAGCAGCACGGGCACATCTATCCTGCACAGACGAAGTTCTTTCTGAGCCCTGTCTATGGCTGCGACCCAAGCGGCGTTGGGGTCCGGCATGATGTCGGGCTTCCAGTCGCGACGGTAGTTCCACTCGCCGCCGAGTTCGGCGTGGAGCGAGCGTGCATATCCCGCATCGGCGGGTTGATGCACTTTAAGATGTGGAAGCAACTTGCTTATAAAACCCACTGCGGGCACGGCAAAGCGGCGCACCGGCGCCGGGAGATTCCACGCTAAAAACGGGCTGTTGAGCATCAGCAACTTAACAAGCGGCGAGGGGCGTTGCGCCATATACAAGGCCGTGGTCAAGCCACCGGTGGAGTGCCCCAGGAGCGCCACCTCACGGCCGCCATCGGCATGGATAACGCCGAGAGCGGCATCGATATCGGCAAAATATTCGCTGATGTCGCGCACCTCGAACATGCGCTGCCCCGGCAAGAGCGAGCGCCCGTATTTGCGCAAATCCACGGCATAGAAATCGTAGCCGTGGTTCACGAACTCGTCGGCCATCTCGGCTTGAAAAAAGTAATCGCTGAAGCCATGCACATACAGCACTGCACGCCCGCGGCTCTTGCCGCTGAGTTTTCGCACTACGGTGCACCGCACGGGGCCGCTGTAGTCGCGTCCCTGGTCAATGGTTATGGCTTCGAAGCCGTGTGAGAGAATGTCTGGTGAAGTCAATGGGAAGTCAAAAGTTTAAAGTCTGTTTTTTGTCAACAACCAATTATTAAAAATGGTTGGTGTGAACCGCCTGAAAAAGATTGTCGGGCTCCCGCAGGTTGCCTTGCGGCTGCGGGAGCCCGACTATTCGGGATTTTTAAGGGTCAGATTATTCGTCGGCGTTCTTCTCGGCGTACTCTTTGAGGAGCTTCTCCTGAACGTCGCCGGGCACGAGTTCGTAGCCGTTGAAGGTCATGGTGAACGACGAGCGGCCGCCGGTTATCGAGCTGAGCGATGTTGAGTAGCTCGACATTTCCTTGAGGGGAACGCGGGCCGAGATTTTCTCGAATCCGTTTTCGCTCGACATGCCCATGATTATGGCACGACGGCCCTGGAGGTCGCTCATAACGTCGCCCATAACGTCGGCGGGTACGAGTACCTCAACGTCGTATACGGGTTCGAGCACCTTGGGATTTGCTTCGCGGAAGGCCTGGCTGAAAGCGTTGCGGCCTGCGAGGCGGAACGAGATTTCGTTGGAGTCAACGGGGTGCATCTTGCCGTCGTAGATGCAGACGCGCACGTCGCGGGCGTAGCTGCCGGTGAGGGGGCCTTGCTCCATGCGGTCCATGAGGCCTTTGACGATAGCGGGGATGAAGCGGGCATCGATAGCGCCACCCACTATACAGTTGCACACCACGAGCTTGCCGCCCCACTGCAGGGGTATTTCCTGAGTGTCGCGCACACTCATCTTGAATTCCTGGTTGCCGAAACGGAAGGTGTCGGGCGCAGGCATACCCTCGGTATAGGGTTCTACGATGAGGTGTACTTCGCCGAACTGGCCTGCGCCTCCCGACTGCTTCTTGTGGCGGTAGTCGGCACGCGAAGCCTTGGTGATAGTCTCGCGGTAGGGAATCTTGGGTTCCTCGAAGATGATAGGGAGTTTGTCGTTGTTTTCAACACGCCATTTAAGGGTGCGGAGGTGGAATTCGCCCTGGCCTTTGAGGATAGTCTGCTTGAGTTCTTTCGACTGCTCGACAATCCATGTGGGGTCTTCTTCGTGCATTCGGGTGAGTATGCCGCTGAGTTTCTCGGCATCGCTTTCGGTAACGGGGCGGATTGCGCGTGTGTATTTAGGAGCGGGGTATTTAATGAAGTCGAAGGCATATTCGCAACCCTTTTCGTCGAGGGTGTTGCCCGTGCGCACGTCTTTGAGCTTCACAGCTGCTCCGATGTCGCCTGCCTTGAGTTCGTCGACTGCGGTACGTATCTGACCGCAGGTGCAGAAAATCTGCGCGAGGCGTTCCTTGCCGCCACGCGTGATGTTCTCCAGGTCGGCCCCTGCCTTGAGGGTGCCCGACATTACCTTGAAATAGCTTACTTCACCTATATGGGGTTCTACGGTAGTCTTGAAAACGTAGAGGCTGAGGGGGCCGTCAGAGTCGGGGCGTACTTCCTCGCCGGCGGTGTTTACGGGGGCGGGCATATCTTCAACGAAGGGCACGACGTTTCCGAGGAACTCCATCATGCGGCGCACGCCCATGTCTTTTTCTGCGCTGACGCAGAAGAGGGGGTATATAGAGTTATCCACGAGGCCTTTGCGGATACCGAGGCGGAGTTCGTCTTCGGTCAGGTGCTCGGTCTCGAAGAATTTTTCCATGAGGGTTTCATCGTTCTCGGCGGCTGCCTCCACGAGTGCGCGGTGGTACTCGAGTGCGCGTGCTTTCTCCGATTCGGGGATGTCTTCGATAGTGGGAGTGCCACCGTCGGGGCCCCACGAATATTTCTTCATGAGGAGCACGTCGATCATGGCGTTGAAGCCGGGGCCGCAGGCGAGCGGATACTGCACGGGCACCACCTTCGGGCCGAAGATGTCGCGCATCTGCTCTACTACATTTTCATAGTCGGCCTTTTCGCCGTCGAGCTGGTTGAGAGCGAAGATTATGGGTTTATGGAGCGACGAAGCGGTGCGGAAAATATTCTGCGTGCCCACCTCCACGCCATACTGTGCGTTAACAACGATAACGCCTGTATCGGTAACGTTGAGTGCGGTGATTGCCGAACCAACGAAGTCGTCGGCTCCGGGGCAGTCGATGACATTGAGTTTCTTGTTGAGGAACTCGGCGTAGAACACGGTGGAGAATACCGAGTAGCCATATTCCTTTTCTACTGGGAAGTAGTCGGTGACGGTGTTTTTGGCAAGCACAGTGCCACGACGTTTTATAACACCACACTCGAAGAGCATAGCTTCGGCGAGTGTGGTTTTACCCGAGCCTTTGCTACCGAGCAAGGCTATGTTTTTGATTTCATTGGTTTGGTAAGTTTTCATGTTATCAGTCAGTGTAGTTTTTCGGGTTAGAAGCTGTCAAATAGCTTTTCGGCACGCAATTTAGGCATATTTTTTCTAAATGGCACTTCAAAATAATATGTTTCACAACATAAAAATGAATTATGCGCTAAGAACTACGTGGTTAGCCGTCGGCTTTAACATATTTTTTGGCAGCGCGGGCTGCCGTTCGGTCAAAATTTCGTAATTTTGGCCTGAATTTTGTTATGCTTGGAAGCGTTACAAGTTTTTTACCCTGATGGACAATAATAACGACAATAAGAACGGCGGCGGAGGCGATACCCTCGACGCAGGCATACAGCGTATAGAAATCGACCTGCGCCGCTTTGAACAGGAACCCGACTACAGCAATCTGCCGGTGTTGCCCACGCGCAACCTCGTGCTCTTCCCCGGCCTTACCATAAACTTTGAACTCGGGCGCGAGTCTTCGCTCCGCCTGGCCGAGTATGCCAACGAGCATGCCATACCCGTGGGCATAGTGTGCCAGCTCGACCCCGAAGAAGAGAACCCTGCCATTACCACAGGCCTCTATAAATATGGTGTGGTTGCCGATGTCCTCAATATTTTTGAGCGCCCCGACGGCGTGAAAACCGCCCTGGTGCGCTCGCGCGGCAAGTTCCGCATCCTGGGCCGCGGCGCCGAAACTCCCGCCGCAGGCAGGCTCATAGCCCGCGTGAAACCTATTCCCGACGAGCTCGACGACAACGACAAAGAATATGAAGTGGCCTGCGGCCAGATTCGCGAGGTGGCGGCTGCGGCTCTCGAGGACTCAGACCCCGCCGGACTCCTCGCCGCCGTGCGGCAGATAACCGACAACAGCACGCTGGTAAACTTCCTGTGCACCAACCTGCCCATAGACACCCGCAACAAGACAACTCTGCTTGCCAAATCGCGTCTGGCCGACCGCGCCCTCGGATTGCTTGCCGAGCTCAACATCTTTGAGCAGCGTATGGCTATCACGCGCGATGTAATGAAACGCGCGCGCCGTTCGCTCGAAGAGAACCAGAAGAACGCCTTCCTGCAGTCGCAGATGGATGCCATACGCGAGACCCTCTACGGCGACGGCGACGAGGCCGACGAGCTCCTTGAGAAAGGCTCGAAAGCAGGCATGCCCGCCAAGGTATGGGAGCTTTTCAATAAAGAGATAGAGAAACTGCGCCGCTTCAATCCCTCGTCGCCCGACTACTCGGTGCTCTTCAGCTACCTCGACATACTCTGCGCTCTGCCATGGGATAAGAAAACGACGAGCGACGCCACCCTCCAAAGCGCCACTGACATACTCGAAGCCGACCACTACGGCCTCGAGAAAGTTAAAGAGCGCATAGTGGAGCAGCTCGCTCTCCTCCTCCACAACCCCACCGGCCGCGCTCCCATAATCTGCCTCGTGGGCGCACCGGGCGTTGGCAAGACCTCGATAGGCAAATCGGTGGCCCGCGCGCTCGGCCGCAAATACGAGCGTGTTTCGTTCGGCGGTCTGCACGACGAGGCCGAGATACGCGGACACCGCCGCACATATATCGGAGCGATGCCCGGCCGAATCATCGACGCTATCAAGCGTGCCGGTGTCAACAACCCCGTGCTCGTGCTCGACGAAATCGACAAGATAGGCAACGACTACAAGGGCGACCCCGCAGCCGCCCTCCTCGAAGTGCTCGACCCCGAGCAGAACAGCCACTTCCACGACAATTACATCGACGTGGACTTCGACCTCTCGGACGTGCTCTTCATTGCCACCGCCAACACCCTTTCGACCATTGCCCGACCGCTGCTCGACCGCATGGAGATTATCGACATCAGCGGCTACCTGCTCGAAGAGAAGATAGAGATTGCCCGCCGTCACCTCATACCCCGCATCCTCGAGGCCGACAAGCTCGCTCCGGAAGAGATGAATATCAGCGACGACGCCCTGCGCCACATTATCTCCGACTACACCGCCGAGAGCGGCGTGCGCGCCCTCGAAAAGAAATTGCAGGCCGTGGCCCGCAAGGCCGTGCTCTACAAGATGCAGGGCAAGACCTTCCCCGACCCCGTAGAGGCATCTGACCTCTACAAGCTCCTCGGGCTGGCCTCTTTCAGCCACGACCAATACGAGGGCAACGAGCTCGCAGGCGTGGTGACAGGCCTTGCATGGACCGAAGTCGGCGGCGAGATTCTCCTTGCAGAGTCGTCGCTCACCCCGGCCAAGACTCCCACACTCACCCTCACAGGCAAACTCGGCGACGTTATGAAAGAATCGGCCACTATCGCTTTCCAGTGGGTAAAGGCCCATGCCTCGGAGTTGGGCATAAATCCCGAGCTCTTCGAGAAATACTCGCTGCACATACACTTCCCCGAAGGCGCCGTGCCCAAAGACGGCCCCTCGGCAGGCATTACCATAGCCACATCTATAGTCTCGACTTTCCTGCAGCGCCGTGTGGCGCCACGCCTGGCAATGACGGGCGAGATAACCCTGCGCGGCAAGGTGCTGCCTGTGGGTGGCATACGCGAGAAAATACTCGCAGCCAAACGCGCCTCGATAACCGATATAATAATGTCGGAGAAGAACCGCCGCGACATCGACGATATGCCCGCGCAATATACCGACGGGCTCCGCTTCCACTTCGTCGACACCGTGAGCGAGGTTATTGCCAAAGCTATCCTCGACGAACCCGTAGCCAACCCTATAGCACTCTGATACCGCACTATGGAGATTCTGTTTGACAAAGAGATAAAGGCAGCAGCCCCGGGCTTCAAGATGCTCTTGTTGGAGGCCGACATCGTAAACGGCGAGACCGACGACGCCCTCTGGGCTGAAATCGAGGAGGCATGCGCGCGGCTCCGCGAGCGCTACCGCATAGAGGAACTGCGCCACCGCCCCGCTATAGATGCCACACGCACGGCCTACAAGCGCTGCGGCAAAGACCCCAACCGCTACCGCCCCAGCGCCGAAGCCCTCGGCCGCAGGGCGATAAAGGGGCTCGATCTCTACCGTTCCTTAGCCGTCATCGACCTTATCAACCTGCTCTCGCTGACAACAGGACACTCCATAGGAGCTTTCGACGCCTCCAAGATTGTTGGCAACACCCTTACTCTCGGCGTGGGTGCCGAGGGTGAGCCCTACGAGGCCATAGGACGCGGCGAACTCAACATTGCGGGGTTGCCCGTATACCGCGATACCATAGGCGGCATAGGCACACCCACCTCCGACAACGAGCGCACCAAACTCAGCCCCGCCACCCGGCGGCTCCTTGTAACATTCAACATCTACGGCGACGACCCCGACTTCCCTCTCGAGGCTCTCGAGGCCGAGCTCAGGCGCCTGCTCGCGCAGTATGCCTCGGCAAGCGACATCGCCGTAAAGACCTATTCTATCGCCAATGAAAATAATTGAAAACCGAGGTGGAGTCGACTCCCGCGCCCTCCGCGAGGCTGCCCAAGCCCTGCGCGACGGCGAAATCATACTCTACCCTACCGATACCCTCTATGCCTTGGGCTGCAATGCCCTCGATGGCCGCGCCGTGGAGCGTCTGTGCCGCATAAAAGGCATAAACCCCGATAAAAACACACTGGCGATAGTTTGCTCCGACCTCAGTCAGGCGGCCGAATATGCCCGCATCGACAACTTCGCCTTCCGCCTTCTCAAACATTACCTGCCCGGCCCCTTCACCTTTATCCTGCCTGCCTCCACAACCCTCCCGAAGGTCTTCAAGGGGCGCAAGCAGGTGGGCGTCCGCATCCCCGACTGCGACTTCGCCCGTGCCCTTGCCGAAGAGTTGGGTAACCCCATAATGACCTCATCAGCCGAAGCCGATGATGACGATGAACTGACCTCGGCCTCCTCGCTTGCCATGCGTTACGAGGGCAACTCCGAGATTGCTCTGTGCATCGACGGCGGCGAGGGAAGCGCCGTGCCAAGTACGGTAATCGACCTCACGGACAGCCGCTCGCCCGAAATCATCCGTCAAGGTGCCGGAATCTTCGACGAGTGATGAACCACTTGCACCCTTCGGGTGTTAACATATCAAAATTCATCGCATTATGGAAAACTTCACATATTACTCCCCCACTCTTTATGAATTTGGCCGTGGCGCCGAAGAAAAGGTAGGCATGCTCACGTTCCTCACCGGAGCGAGCAAGGTCATGATTGTCTACGGCAAGAAATATGCAAAGACAAACGGTCTTATCGACCGTCTTGCCAACTCACTGTCTACCATTGGCATCGACAGCGTGGAGCTCGGAGGAGTGGAGCCGAATCCGACCGATGTGCTCGTGTATGAAGGCATCAAGAAAGGCCGCGCCGCACATATCGACGGCTTGCTTGCCGTAGGCGGCGGCTCGGTGATTGACACCGCTAAGGCCATTGCCGCAGGCATAGGCTACAAGGGCGATTTCTGGGATTTCTACACCGGCAAGACTCAGGTTACCGAGGCTCTCCCCGTGGGCGTCGTGCTCACTATCCCCGGCAGTGGTTCCGAAGGCTCGGGCAACTCCGTTATTACCCGCACCAAAGATGTTGAGGCTCCCATAAAACTGAGTCTCCGCACCGACAGTATACTCAAACCGCGCTTCGCCATTATCAACCCCGAGATGACTTTCACTCTCTCGGCCTATCAGACTGCCGTGGGTGTGGTAGATATGATGTCGCACATCATGGAGCGCTACTTCTCCAATACAACACGTGTCGAAGTCTCCGACCGCCTCGCCGAAGGCTTGCTCATGGCACTTATGACCGAAGCTCCCAAGGCAATGGCCGACCCCACCGACTACCAGGCACGCGCCAATGTGGAATGGGCCGGAACCCTCGGCCACAACGGTATAGTAGGTTGCGGACGTCGTGAAGACTGGGCCTCGCACGCCATGGAGCACGAGATCAGTGCCGCCTACCCCAATGTTGCACACGGTGCCGGTCTGGCTGTGGTATTCCCTGCGTGGATGGCTTTCATGGCACACCACAAGCCCTCGAAGGTTGCACAACTCGGGCGCCGCATTTTCGGTGTAGATGAAAAAGACGACCGCGTGGCCGCAATAGAGACCGTAGCCTCGCTCCGCGCTTTCTTCTCGGCAGTGCTCCGCATGCCCCTGACCTTCAAGGAACTCGGCATAGAGAACCCCGACATCCCTGCGCTCGTAAGCCGTCTGCACGCCAACAAGGGCGAGGAAATCGGCGGTTACTACAAACTCAAAGCCGCAGATACCGAGCAGATATACAAGCTTATGCTGGAGCCTCAGCCGGCGACTTCCCAGGCTTGAGCCATTTGCCCGAGAACATACGCCAAAGGAAAATCAGACCTCTGAAAACGAGCTCGGCACACATGGCAATCCACACGCCGGGCAAGCCGAGGGCCGGTGCCATAACAGCCGCCAAAGGTATGCGCACAAGCCATATGCTACCGAAATTCATAATAGCCGGAATCAGCGTGTCGCCAACACCTACAAAGGCGCCATAGGCCACTATCGAGGCCGCATACATAGGCTCGGCCCACGCCTCGATGCGCAACACCTCGGTGCCGAGCGCGGCAATGTCGGCCACCGGCGTCAGGATTTCCATCATAAAAGGCGCGCACACATACATAATCACACCCATAACTGTCATCACACCAATGCCTAACAGCGTGGTGAGGTGACAGAATCTTTTTACGAGGGGGAAACGCCCTGCGCCATAGCTCTGCCCGCAGAGTGTTGTCGCAGCCTCGCCTATGCCGAATCCCGGCATATAGCAAAGACTCTCGGCAGTTACGGCAAAGGCATTGGCGGCGATAGCCACCACCCCGAGCGGTGCTACAATCATGGTAATGGTAATCTGCGCACCGCAGAAAATAATGTGCTCGGCAGTCATCGGCACCGCTATGGTGGCAGCCTTGCGCAGCACCTCGCGAGTGGGAATATAGCTCTCGTGAGCCTCCGCGCCATGCAAAGCCATATCGGGCTGACGCCTCACAAGGTACCACATCATAAGCCCGGCCACGATAACTTCGGCGGCAACGGTGCCGAGGGCAGCCCCCAGAATACCGAGCCCTGCGCCGGGCATAGTCATTTCAATTCCGGCAAACGTGAGCTCGCGGGTTGGAAAGATGAGGAAAAAATTAAAAACGACGTCGAGAATGCACATGCCTACACTCAGCAAGCCCGGCACCTTCATATTACCGGCGCAACGCAACATGCCACCGGCCAGATAGTTGAGCGTAAGCACCGGCAACGCCGACACAAACACAAGGAAGTAGAGCGAGGCGCCGGGGCAGATAGCGGGGTCGCCGCCGAGCCAGTGCGGCAACTGCCCCGAAATGGCTATGCCTATGAGAGCCATGAGCGTACCGGCGAGCGCCGCCGCCGTAATACCTTGCCGCAGCACACGGCGCGCCCCGCGCCCGTCTTTGGCGCCGAGGCGGTGCGCAACCTGCACCGAAAAGCCCATGGTGAGCATATTGCACACACCCCAGAAGAGCCAGAGGCTGCTGTTCATCAGGCCTACCGACGCCGAGTCGTCGGCGCCGAGCCGCCCGACCATCGAGGCATCGATATACTGCATGACTATAGTTGAGAGTTGCGCTATAATAGCAGGCGCCGACAGCTTGGCTGTCAGCGCTATCTGTTGGCATAAGGAAAGCTCCCGGCCATCTTGAATCGCTTTTATGTCAGACAAAACTACTTTCTGAAAAAGTCGCAGACGCGGTCGAAAAGCGAGGGGGCATGAGTACGCACATGAACGCTCACCTTCGAGCTCTTTCTGCTGAGAAATATAATAGATGAATGAAGCACGATTGCAACCCACTCCTCAAAAGGCACTATCGCATGAATACGTTCGAGAGGTATCTTGTGGAACGGCGAATCGGGGTCGATGCTCCTTATTACCAGCGTATCGACAGGACCGTCCATGTCAATGGTCACATTGTGATGCTTGGAGGCATAGTCGAAAAGCAAGGGCATATCAAGGCAATCGGGGCTCTCGGGCAACTTGCGGTATTTCTTGTATAACGTTTGGATTACTTTCTTGGTAATCATTGTAAAACCTTTTTATTTCTTTACGACAAATAGTTGAATAAAGAAGCCCGGTATTCCATGCAAGCATTTCATCGGCGCTATGACTTAATAACTACCCTAAGCCCGTTTTGTTTACAATCTTTGACGAATTTACATACTTTTTGCAATCGTAACCCCATTGTAACACAAACGGAATTTCTTTGCCACTTTATCCGGTTTTTCAATGTGCAAATTTCGGCAAAATTTCTGAGAAAACAGCGTTCACCCCAAATTATTTTCGCTAATTTTGCATCTGTCTCACCAACACAAGTCACGTTCAATGAAACTGTATAAGCATATAATCATAACAGCCGCCCTCCTGCTCGCTTTTTGCGCGGCTGCATGCACCTCGAAAACTTCGGTAAACTCTTCAGAGGTAGCTCCTTGCGAAAGCGAAACCGTAGCCACCGACAGCGTAAGCGACGGTATAGCAGAATTAATTGCTGAAATCTACGGCAAGCTGTCGGAGCCGGGGCTCGAATACAAATACTGCTCTAAAGGCTATCTCGCTCTATATGACGCGATAGCAGCCACCGACACCGTGCCCGACGAAGTAGGCTTCTTCAATTATAACCACTGGACCTCGGCTCAAGACGGCCCCGACAACCCGGTGTTCGCCATTAAGCAAATCACCCTCGAATCTGACTCTGTGATAATTGCCGAAGTCCGCGAAGACGAAATGAACACCGGCGCCAACCTACGCCTGATAAAAGAAAACGGAGCGTGGCGTGTCGACGATTTCTTCATTCCCGGCGACTCTATCGGCGAGGTAGAACGTATGCGCGATTATCTGCATGTTTAGACCTTTTCTTATATTCCTCATTATCGGCACCTTGTGCTTGGCCTCATGCTCGCACAGGCAATCGCGATATGCCGAGATAATCAATTCCGCCGAAAAAGGATTTACCGCCAATACCGACAGTGTGCTTGCCCTGCTCGACGGTATTGATGCCGCCGAGCTCACCACCGACTCGCTCAAAGCCAAGTATGAATATCTGCGGGCATGGGGTCACCTCCGGCAAAACCGCTCGATGATAAGCGATTCGCTCATCGCTTTCGCGCATGAGTACTACCGCGGGAAAGACCTTGTGAAAGACCTGCGCACCGGCACAGCCCTGGCATGGTACAAGTTCTGGGTAGGCGATACTCCGGGAGCTATAGCCTTGCTCGACTCGCTGGTCGCGCTCGGCAACGTGCCCGACTCTCTCATGCTCCCCACGGTGAGAATCCGCACCCTCTTGGGAGCCTCGGAATATCAAGGCAGGGAGCTTATATCTGTGGCAAAAAGGCTCATTGAGCTTGAAACCGACCCGATGCGGCAGTTAGAGGCAAAGTACCTCTTGGCAGGAGCTTATGAATACGCCGGAGAACTTGACTCGGCTCTCGCCCTGGTGCTCGAAGCAAAAGAATATGCCGCCGCAGAGCATATGGGTGAAAAGCAGTTCTCCCTTGAACTCGAACGCGCACAGATTCTTACAGAAATGGGGCGCAACAGCGAGAGCGACGCTGTAATCGATGAGATTTTTGCACTCGCCGGACGTGAAAACGGCGCCGCCGACTACCTGCACATGCAGCGGGCTATCAACGCACTCAACACGGGTAAGACGGCTCTCGCATCGAAGGAACTCGCCATTGCCGACAGCCTTGCTGCAAGCCTGCGCAATGCCGATGACGCATATTACCGCAGCTACAGCAATCTGATTCACACTATGATAGAGTTTAATCAGACCGGCCGCATGAAGCTCGCGCACGTAAACCGCCTGAACAACCGCCAAATGGAGCGCTTCAACCGCATGCGGGCCTCGCAATGGGAGTCGGAGCGCGGTGCACTCAATCAGCAGCAGCGGGCTCTGGCTCTCAAAGCCGAGAGCGAGCATAAAACCGTGATTATACTGGTGATAGCTTTGGTAGCGCTTATCGTTTTCATTGGAGCCGCATGGATAATAATGCTGCGCCGCAGGCGTGAGCGTGAGAACGAGGAGCGCATCGAAGCCCTGCAGAAAATGGTCGATGAATTTAATGCCACTCCCGCGCAATCATCGCCAAGCGCTACGCCCGCTCTCCGCCGTGCCATGCTGCAGCAGTTAGGCATTATAAAAATGGTGGCCGAGACTCCTACGGAACAAAACCGCGAGATGCTCCGCAAAATATCGTCGATTGACGGCGACACAAACGGCGCCCTCGTAAATTGGAGCAGCCTCTTCGAGCTAATCAACAACCTTTACGGCGGCTTCTACAACAAGCTCCACTCAGCCTTCGGCGAGGTGCTCAACGAAAAGGAGGAGCAGATAATTGTGCTGATGACCGCCGGATTCTCCACCAAAGAGATAAGCGTTATCACCGGGCAGACTACAGCCACTATCTACGTGCGCAAGTCGTCGATACGTAAGAAACTCGGCACAACCGAGAAAGAAGATATTGTGCTTTTCCTCCGTAACGCTTTTTCTTAAGATGCCATTAAGAGCAGAGCCCCCTGTATTAAGCTTTTTAGAAATATCAAGCCTTGATATTCAAGCCTTTAACCTTCGTATATTAAGACTTTAATATTTGGTATTAAAACGCTTTCAGACCTAATTTTGCATCAGAAAAATTAAAAAAACTGATGCAAATATGACAAGGAAAATCACACTCATCATCATCGCGTTGCTTGCGGCAGCTACTGCCCTCGGGCGCGAAATCAAAGGTCGGATTATAGGAGAAGGCGGCGCGCCGCTCGACTTTGTGAACGTCGTTCTCTACCGCGACTCCACTTATATTACAGGCACTATTACCGACACCGAAGGCAAGTTTATCATCGCTACCGAAGCCGCCTGGAAGCTCTCGGCACGCATATCATCGGTAGGCTATGAAACTCTCTCTGCCGCGGTACCCTCCTCAGGCAATTTCGGCACCGTTGAACTCAAGCCGACGGCAGTTGCCCTCGGCGAAGTGGTGGTGAAAGCTTCGCGTCCCTCGACTACCCTCAAAGGGAACTCTCTTGTAACAAGTGTGGCAGGCAGCGGGCTCGCGCTCGCCGGTACGGCAAACGACGTGCTTGTGCGCGTACCCATGGTTATCGACAACGGCGGCGCTCTCGAAGTATTCGGCAAGGGGCAACCGGCAATATACATAAACGGACGGCGACTCACCGACCTTCAGGAACTTTCGCAGCTCAACTCGCAGGATATTAAAGATGTGGAGTTAATCACGAACCCCGGCGCCGAATATTCCGCCGAAGTAAAATCGGTGATACGCCTCCGCACGAAGCCGCCAAAAGGCGACGGTTGGAGCGGTACTCTCCGCACCGATAACGGTTTCATGCAGGACTTCCGCACCGGCAACAGCATCGACCTCAAATACCGCACCCGAGGCATCGAAATATTCGCAAACTACGGCTGGTGGCACGGTTACGACCGCACCGACCGTGCCGACGACATGAGCACATCGGTAGCCAACGGTAAGATTCTCCAGAAAATACACACCTACTGGAAGGAGCGCTACAACGACATGAACGGCAAGATAGGGTTCTCGTGGCTCATCAACGACCGCCACAGCATAGGAGCCTACTACCGCAACGGCTGCAACCGCCACAGCATGACAGGCTCGACACCAACCGAAGTTTGGCAGGACGGCACCCTCGCCGAACTCATAGAAACAAGCATGGCGGCAAGCTCAAACTCTGTGCCCATGCACTCGGCAAATATTTACTACAATGGCTCGGCAGGACGCCTGGGCATAGACTTCAACGCCGACTATCTGCGAACAAAACAAAGGCAGACTTCACTCAACAACGAAGCCGCAGAACTTGGCTCCGACCGCATCGTAAACACCGCCTCCACAGCCCGCAACCGCATGTTTGCCGAGAAACTCGTGCTCTCCTACCCTCTTTGGCAAGGTCAGCTCAAAGTAGGCCAGGAATATACCGACACCCGCTCAACAAACCTCTTCACATCGGATATTGCGGAGACCGGCAACAGCGACAGCCGCGTCGACGAGCACAACATCGCCGCATTTGCGGAGTTTGCACGCAGCTTCGGCCGCTATAACATTGGCGTGGGTCTGCGGTACGAGCATGTCGATTACGACTACTTCGAGAAAGTTGAACACCAACTCAGCCAAAGCAAGACTTACAACAATTTCTTCCCCTCGATAAACGTCTCCACTCAGATTGGCCGGGTGCGCATGGCGCTCAACTACACTTCAAAAACCGTACGCCCCGGCTACGGGCAGCTCGACGGAGCCATAAGCTACATAAACCGCCTGACCTACGAGACAGGCAACCCCTACCTCAAACCCACCAAACTGCACACCGTGGAGTATATGGCCCAGTGGCGTAATTTCTTCGCACAAATCTCATATTCCTGCATCAACGACGGCGTCTACCACATCACCGAGCCTTTCGGCAACGAAGGCATGGCCACCATTATAAAGACCGAGAACCTCAGCTGGCGCCACTACCTCCGGGCCTTTGCAGGCGCGCAGTTCAGCGCAGGCATATGGCAGCCGCAAGTAAACGCAGGCGTCACCAAACAATGGCTCACGCTGCCCGTCGACGGCACTCCCACCAAGATGAACACCCCCGGTTTCATGATTCAGTGGCAGAACGCCCTGCACCTGCCCCTCGACATATGGCTCAACATCGACGCCCAGCTCATGACATCCACCTGGGATACAAACATGAAGCTCACCAACACTCCCTGGTACATCAATGCCAAGCTCTACAAAGGCTTCCTCAACAACTCTCTAAGCGTGACACTCGAAGCCAAAGACCTCTTTAACAGCGCAGCGCGCAACATGCGCCTCTGCAGCGACGCCGTGCAGATTATGCAGACCAACTACTCAAAAGGCCGCTCGGTGATGCTTACCCTACAGTTCCGCTTCAACACCACCCGCGACCGCTACCGTGGCACAGGCGCCGGCAACGCCGAAAAATCGCGCTTCTGACCCCACAACATTTTCATGCAAGACGAGAGGGGCCGCCAAGCAAAGTTTGCAAGGCAGCCCCTCTCTTTTTATTGATAGAAATAGATATGTATGCTTTGAATTAGAGACTTATGACCGTTTAAGTTTCTTCATCCACTCCTCGAGCTTCTGCTTGGAGCTGCTGTACGACGAGGAGGTGAAAAGATATTTGTGGGTAAGGTCGGGCCTCACAAGATAATACCCGAGATTGAAGTCAACAAGTATAATGCTGCCGTCGCCCAACTCATCAACTAAATAATATTCGTGAGCGTCGCTCTGAAAAAGCACTACATAAGAGTAGCAGCATTTGTGGCCGTTGCCAACCGTAACATTAGGAATAAAAGTCTTGTTGGCAATCGGGCATATACCGTAGGTTTTGAAGTAAAAGCCGTTCCAGCATGATTTCTCGATTTGACTTTTATCATACTCCACCCTGCTGTCAATCAGTCGTCGCCACAACTTCTCGCCGTCGTCTATGAACTCGAGAGGCCCGAATTTTTCAACCGAAGGGCAATGGTTGAATTCGAGATTGGTGACAAGGTCGATATAGTAACTCTTACGTGCGCCAATGATTTTCAGAACATTCTCCGTTACAAACTCAAAATCTTTACAATCTGCCGGTATAGCAATTTCACGCCCCGAAGCCAGCACAAGGCAGGCAGTTTGATTGGCGAGCCGCAAGGCTACCGCCTCAGGCTTACTTGCAATCACCTCCCGGACCCGTTTCTTTGCCACCTCCCGGCCTTTAAGGATAACCCCGGCTAAGTTTGTCGACGGATAGAACTTGAGTACCTCACTGTGGCGCATCGCTGTGAACATCTCCTCGTGGCAGATAATCATTTCCATTGGTTCATCGACAAGCTTCCCGGGATAACCGAAAGTCTTCAAGAGCTCACGCTTATCGCTATCGGCAGCCGTGGGCTTATCCGCCTCGCCTCTGAAAATCCTGTCCCAGCGCCACTTGCTGATTGGCGAGCCGAAAGTATGGTGGAGCCCGACGTTATCGAGTATTACACAATACTTTTTCCCCTTGGCCTTGCGCAAACCGCGCCCTACCTGCTGCAGATAAACAGCGAGCGACAGCGTAGGACGCGCAAGTTGGATAAACTCCACATCGGGGCAATCGAAACCTTCGGAAAAAATATCCACATTAACCATTACATCGATATCGCCGCGGCGGAATGCTTCGATATTCTCCTCGCGCTCTTTAGCAGGCGTGGTGCAATCAATGGCGCAGCACCTCAGCCCTCGCGAACCATAGTAAGCCGCAATGGCGTGGGCATGGTCGATATTAATGGCGTAAACTATGCCCTTGCGCCCGGGGGCATAGCGCATCAGCGAGTTGTAAAGATACTCGATATTCTGAGGCGTGTTTAACGATAAATCAAGTTCCTTCACCTGGTAGTCGCCGTCAGCTCCACGCTTTTTCAACAATGCAATCCGGCGACGCACCTTGCTATCCTTGGGCACAGCGTAATAATCAAACAGCGAGAGGCGCTTCATCATTACAAACTCCGGTATGCTTTTCGACTGCAGAAGAACATCGAATAAATCAGCGAACCCCTTGCCGCTCAAGCGGTAAGGGGTCGCAGTCATTCCAAGTTTTTTAGCTGAGGGATAACGGTTGAAAAGCTCTCTGTAAGTATCGGCGAGGGCATGATGAGCCTCATCGATCACAATCATTGCTGGCGGCGATTCAGAAGCCGTCGCCCAATTTCTCGACAACCACTGGATAGACATCACCCTTACATCCGGCGCATTCCTGCGCGACTTATAGAAAGAGCTCCACGTAGCTTCGATTTGCGCGATGAGCTCACGGCGGTGAGCGATAATCCAGACAGTTTTGCCCTTGGCATATTCGCTTACCACCGATGCGAGCACATGCGTCTTTCCGGTGCCCGTAGGCATCTGACACATAACGGCATTGTGCGAAGAGAAAGACTCCAGCACAGCATCTCTCATCTCGCGCTGGTAGTCAAACAGGCGAACAGCCATTCAGCGTTTTTACTATTATACGATAGCCTCTTTGATAGAGTCGACTATATAGCGCACGTCGTCGTCGGTAACCCATGGGCCCGCGGGGAGGCAGATGCCCACCTTGAAGAACTCCTCGCTCACACCGTTGACATAAGCCGGGGCGTTTTTGTAGACCGGCTGGCGGTGCATAGGCTTCCACAGGGGGCGTGCCTCGATGTTGGCCTTGTCGAGAAAGACGCGCAGCGCCTCAACATTGTCGTTGGGCTGGCAGTCGGTGGTGGCAGTCGAGGCGGCATGGATTACGCCTGCGGCACCACCCACCGCGCCGGTGATAATGGTCTTGTAGGCGTTCTCCTGCCCCTTGATGCGGAGCTCGGGGTCGAGGGTGGCGGTGCAGAGCCAGAAGTTGGAGTCAAAATCCCCTCCCGGATTGGTGTGCATGGTGATACCCTCGACGTCTTTAAGCAGCTTGCAGTAAAGCTCCTGCACATGCTTGTGGTGGGCGATGTGGTCGTCGATAATTGTCATCTGCCCGCGGCCTATGCCTGCGCAGATGTTGCTCATGCGGTAGTTATAGCCTATGGCCTCGTGCTGGTAGTAGGGGTACGACTCGCGGGCCTGGGTGGCATACCACATTATGGTGTTCTTGTCGTCGGCGTTGTCGCAGATGAGTGCGCCGCCGCCCGAGGTGGTAATCATCTTGTTGCCGTTGAACGATAGCACGCCGTATTTGCCGAAAGTGCCGAGCACCCGGCCGCGGTAGCGCGAGCCGAGGCCTTCGGCAGCGTCTTCGATTACGGGGATTCCGTAGCGGTCGGCAATCTCCATGATGCGGTCGATGCGGTAAGGCATGCCGTAGAGTGCCACGGGGATAATCGCCTTGGGGGGGCGACCCGTCTTGGCGATGCGGTCTTTGATAGCCTCCTCGAGCAGGTCGGGGTCCATGTTCCACGATTCGCGCTCAGAGTCGACGAACACGGGAGTGGCGCCGAGATAGGTAATGGGATGGCTCGATGCGCAGAAGGTGAACGACTGCACGAGCACCTCGTCGCCCGCACCCACACCGCAGGCTATGAGTGCCAGGTGGACGGCGGCAGTGCCTGCGCTGAGGGCCACGACCTTCTTGTCGAGATACGCCACGTCATCCTTTTGGTTTTTGCCTTCAACCTTGACTTCGTTCACGAAGTCCTCAAGGTCTTTCTCGAAGCCGTTGACGTTGGGGCCGAGGGGCACTACCCAGTTCTGGTCGAAAGCCTCTTTTATAAAATCTTGTTCCTTGCCGCTCATGTGAGCCAGGCAAAGCAGTATTCGGTCTCTCATAATCTTACTTATATTATTTCGTTTGCATACTCCATTTTTCTGCCCAGCACAGTGCAGAAAATCATACGGATGTCTTTTATAAAACTGTAATGATTAAGATAATAGAGGTTTATGCGTACTTTATCGGGATAAATCACCTTGTCGTTATACTCTTCTGCGATAACCTGCATGGGGCGGCAGTCGCCTCCGGCCTGTTTCTGTGCCACATATTCCGAAATCATCTCATCTTCGAGGCGATACTTCAAAGTGGCCGGGCCGGTTATGCCGGGGCGGAGTTGAAGCACCTCGCGGTCGCGCCCCTTGAGCTGATCAGCGTAACCTGGGACGTCGGGCCGTGGACCCACGAACGACATATTACCGACAAGCACGTCCCACAATCCGGGTAGCTCATCGAGCTTATAATGGCGCAGCTTCGCTCCAAGCGGTGTTATGCGATTATCTCCCGCAACGCTCACAGTAGAGCCGCCATGTTTGACTGTCATGGTACGGAACTTGTGGCACGTGAAAAGACGCCCGTCTTTACCCACACGCTTCTGAGTGAATATGACCGGGCCGCCCGGCATCTTAACGCGTATAAGCACTGCAACTACAAGCAGCACAGGCCACAGAAATAGCAGGCCGATGAGAGCCATCAGCCTGTCGAAGATGTATTTCAGGGTCATATCAATAACAACCTCGCCTGATTTTTTCGAGGTTCAGTAAATATTGGAAAGACTTTAAAGGTATAAATTTCTTAAATGGATAAGCGATTGTGATGCAGAACTTCAACCAGGGTTTGTAGTAAACGGCCAAGCGGCAGTAAGCTTTGCGGAACAAGAAGTTTTTTTCAAGGAATGGCTGTATGTTTGAATGTTCGGTTATCGAACGCATGCCATCGGATACATAACCAAACTTTCTCTCCTCAAGATAATAGCGGTTCATCTCAAACAACAAGCCAAAATAGGGATAATGTTTGTTCATCAGCTCTGGAATCGCCTTGAGTGTGTTATAATTCACACAGTCTCCTGCTGTTGAGTTCATCGCCCACGCAATTAACTGCCCATTATCTTTTTTAAAGACACCCCAAAATTCATATTCTGAACTCTTTAAAATACCGCTCTCCCAATTTTGGCGTGTTGGGATGTTGCTTACGACATCGCGGTAACGCTCAAAAGACTTACTGTAAACCTCATAGCCATTAGAGTCCACTAATTCCTGTGCAGAAATAATGCGAAATTCACAATCTCGATGCGAGCGTCTGACTTGATTGCGAACTTTTGACGGTAAATCTTCAATACTGTGTGGAGTATCGTTAATTATTTCCCAAAACTCAGTCGCGACTCCACAATCCCTATCGTATATATTCCTGAGCATCCAGGCCTTACTTTCCGATAGTAAGGACATGGCCTGTCGTCCACTCAGCCTTGGTTCTTCGGCTGGATTACCACGCCAAATAAGGCAATGTTTATACTCAGTGTACCCCCCCCCCGCAACACATTGTTATTAAGCATTTTATCGTTTTATAAAAGGAAGTTTCATGATTCCGGCGAGCGAGCCTGCGCCATAAGAAAAGTGCAGTACAAAAAATGTAACTAAGAGCCGGAAAAAGTTGAGATGCTCCTTCCGGGCAATTCGTGCGCTACATATCGAGACTACTGTAAGATACGCCAGTAAAGAAGCTGCCGATAAAAATATAAGTGGCCACCAAAATATGGAACCAATAATCGGAAGCACCAACGACAATATGAATAAAATAGGTATGAAATGACGCAAGCTTAGCGACTTCAATTGCCGGGTGTACCATACTGTGAGAATATTCCATTTGCCATTGCCATAATTGTTGCGTGCAAGTTTCCCATAGTTCTCACGTGCATAGTAAGTTGAAAAGGTGTCAGGAATAATAAATATTTTTCCACCTCCGTTATGAATCCGTTTATTAAACTCAATATCTTGATTACGGACTAATCTAACATCAAACGTTCCGTATTTATCGAAAGCGGAACGACGCCAGCAACCGAAAGGAACGGTATCGACCTCTCTTGCCTCCGAAATACCTGTGCGGAACGCCGAATTGCCCACCCCTAATGGATGTGCAAGCACAGCTTTGATTGCTAAAGATTTCGATGTTTTATTAAGTACATCAGTCTTACATACAGCTCCTACATTATCGGCATCATATTTACCTATAGCATCGACAAGTGCAGAAAAATAATTCTCGGGGTATTCAGCATGCGCATCCAAACGAATGATTATGTCACCTTTCGACTCGGCAAGAGCCTTGTTAAGTCCCGGCGGCACGATACGCTTGGGATTATCTATAAGACGAACCCATGGGTAGGTCCGGGAATACTCATTAACAATATCGCGTGTTCTGTCGGTACTCATACCGTCGGCAAAAATAACCTCAAGGTTCTCCTTTGGGAAATCCTGACGCAATATCGATTTTATACAAGCATCAATATATTTTTCCTCATTATAAATGGGACAAATTACAGATATCATCTTTCTTCTATTTTCTCATCCTTATTACTTTCGCCGGAACTCCTCCAACCACTGAATATGGCGGTATATTTTTTGTCACCACAGCACCCGCTCCGATTATAGCACCATCACCCACTTCTACTCCTGGAAGAATAACCGCCCGGGTACCAATCCATATATCGTTGCCAAGCTTTGTAGTCTTCGGATTGGAAATGCTACCTTGCAATCGCATAGGAATGTCCGTTCTATCTGTGCAATGACCGCCGCCAAGGATCACAACCTCGGGGCCCATCATTACATCGTCGCCTATTATAAGAGGTCCTCGGACACGACAACGCAACCCGAGTCCGGAATTATTTCCTATTTCAATACCGCGACCCGTACCAAAATCCGCACCTTGCTCTACATTGACATGTTTGCCCGCGTTTTCAAAACACCGACATCCAATAAATGAACGAAACTTTCTTATCGGTCCAGAATAGAACATAGCATTGTCAGTGGCAGGTAGCCACCGAGCAATGCTATTGTAAAGAATTAACCAGATGAATCTCATTAGAGGCGACCATCGATAATATCGCGGGGAAGCAGACCCTTGACATCGTATATCACACCTTCGGCAGGATTGGAGAGAAGTGAGCGGACGTCAAGATTTGCGAATTCCTTATGACCTACGGCAAGAATCACCGCATCGAACTGGCCGCGAAGCTCTTCAAGAGATTTGTCACTAATTTTGATACCGTATTCGTGTTCGACAGCCTGTGCATTTGCCCAGGGGTCAAAGACTGTTACATTTGGTGTGTATTCTTCCAAGGTATGATAGATATCTACAATCTTGGTATTGCGGATATCAGGGCAGTTCTCCTTGAACGTTATACCGAGGATCAGAATTTTAGAATTCTTTACCTTAACACCTTTCAAGTTCATGCACTTGATGGTTTGGTTTGCAACATAGGCGCCCATACCATCGTTAAGACGGCGTGCCGAGAACATTATGCGTGGCAAAACACCATAAACCTGAGCTTTCTGAATGAGATAGTAGGGATCCACAGAAATGCAGTGGCCGCCTACCAGCCCCGGCGAGAGTTTGATAAAGTTCCACTTAGACGAAGCTGCCTCTATTACATCGTGAGTATCAATGCCCATGGCATTGAAGATTTTTGCCAACTCGTTCATGAAAGCGATATTGACGTCACGCTGCGAGTTTTCAATAATCTTCGAGGCTTCCGCAACTTTGATAGAAGGGGCTTTATGTGTTCCGTTAACCAACACGGAATTGTAAACGCCGTCTACAATGTCTGCTATTTCAGGGGTAGAGCCCGAGGTTACTTTCTTGATTTTCTCTACTGTGTGGAGCTTATCGCCTGGATTGATGCGCTCAGGCGAATAACCGGCAAAGAAATCCTTATTGAATTCCAACCCGCTCACCTTTTCAACGACAGGTAGGCACTCCTCTTCTGTCACGCCGGGATAAACTGTGGATTCATAGACCACGATGTCGCCCTTACCAATTACTTTACCGACAGTCTCCGAAGCTCCCCACAGGGGCTTGAGATCAGGACGATTATTATCATCGACGGGAGTAGGAACTGCAACAACATAGAAGTTACAGTCGCGGATATCATCGAGATTGGTGGTGCAGCGGAAGCCATGGTTATCAATAGCGTCGCGAAGGAGTTCGTCGCTTACTTCGAGAGTGGCGTCATGACCGCCATTGAGCGCATCGACGCGCTTCTGGTTCATGTCAAAACCAACCGTAGGATACTTGGTTGAGAACAGGCGTGCCAAAGGCAAGCCAACGTAACCGAGACCGATTACGCAGATTCTGATGTCTTTATACATTCGTTATTATTTATTTAGTTTGTCGTTAGTCGTTTCGCGTAGAAAGTTGTTGTCTGTCAACCCATAGTGATTCATTAGATTTCTGAACTGGGTATCATTTTTGCTCTCTCCGCAATTGATAGCCGAGAGATTTGACCCCGCATGAAAATGCTGGTAAAATGAGTCAATCGAAATAGTATTGCGGTTGCATATCGAGAGTATCTCGATAGGAGTACCGGCAAGAAATTCCATAAAAAAGAACCATATATCGTCGGCATGCGGCGCGAGTTCCCGACATAGAACATCATCGGTAATATCGCTATGGAGCAATCGTTTCTGGTACAAACAGCCGGCTCCCCCGGTTGGAAAAATACATTTTCCGGTTTGGCCTGTCAAAATCGGAGGCCAGTCATTGTAAGGTTTGAGCTTTCCGAGTTCATCAAAAGCAAGAGTATAACCTCTCACACAATATATTTTATTATTATCTGCCTCATATGCTTTCATTACTTTTGCAAGCATATCAGAAGGATAATAAATATCGTCGTCGATGGTGAAAATCAAGTCATCGGGATATTCTGCAAGTGCGGGGAGGAGTTTTTTGTACGACTTGGTATCTTTACAGAACTTAACTGTCAACCCTTTCTTCTGTAGCTTAACAATACTTTCAGGGAGATTGGAGCTACTCCAGTTATCATCGTCCAGCCAAAGAATTATTGCATCCGGCCTTACCGTCTGTCGCATCATCGACATAATTGCATAGGGTGCTACGGCAGCAACTCGGCGCCCGTAGCTTGTGAGCGAGACTACGAGCTTTCTATCTCGTGATTCGGTTGTATTCAGAGGGTTTCCGTGAGGGCGAAGCAAGCGTAGCGCGAAGAGCCATTTATAAAATTCGCCCTTGCAGCATCGCCAGATAACATCTGCAGATGGCATAATTACGACAATAATGTTTTAATGAACGTTGATAGAGAATACTTCTTCAGAATATCCTCCGGTATTTCATGGTAAGGCTCTTTGAGCCAAGCAAAGTCTATTACCGGACTCTCTTCTGAGATAACCATGATATTGGAGGGATTATAAAAATCGTAGTTTATAATCTCCCTATTGGTAGTTATAATTTTAGTCTTGCTCGCAAGTGTTTCAAACGGACGCGTCGTAAGACCTTTCTGCAGAGGATGAGGAATCTCTATCTGACATTTAGAGTCGTTCAGAATCTTCATCATCTCTGCATATGGTGTTGGAGTAGAATGATAATAATCCCTCACCTTTCGTGCCGTTCTATAATTCATCAGATAAAGAAGCCGACTTCCTTTGAGATAGAAATAATTATCCTGCGAATCTATTAGATTATTTGCACAAACAAGCCTATGCAGAAATTCAGCACGATTATTTGAATAGCTCCAGAATATACTTAAGTCGTATGTCCTGCTCATATAAGGCTTTGGAGCTACGAGATCTTCCTTGAAAAAAAACGGACGGAATTCGAGACCATAAGCCATGCAGTCGTCAGGATTGAACGAAAGTATCTTATCAAAATACTTAAATGTCTCTACCGAGTTAGTATCTACCCTAATATCATCCCAAAGATATTGTATAAAGCGAGCTGACGGATATTTAGCCTTTAACCAATCATAGAACTCATGCGGTATAGGCGATCCCTTGATTATTAAGATTGTCTCAAAATGCTTATTCGACTTTTCAAGGACAGTCGTGATTTTTGTGTAATGATTGTCAATCAAAGAGGCTTCTCCTTTTTCTAACTTAAAGATAGATGCACACTTAAAAAGTGTTGTCTTAGGATAAAGCGTAAAGTATGTAACTTCGTAACTGCGCCTGAGTTCTTCGAGTATGATTGAACTGTAATTGAAGAAATCCGGGGCAATAAATAATAAATCTGACCTCATACTCTTAACTAAAGCTATAGTTCAGAAGCAATGGAACTTTATGAATGAGATATCCGAATTTCAAACCGATATAAGCAAGAAGCCAACAAAATCTCATATACGGATTACGAACTTTCCATTTGTTTATGAGATAGTAGACCACCACAAATTCAAAGAAAATAAACATCATACCCAGACGAGCTCCTGCAGGGATGTGAATAGTTAGTGACGTAACAAGAAATCCTGCAAGATACATCTCTGAAAAGAAATTAAATTTGCTGTCATCTTGAAGTCTCGAGCCGGGACGCTTGGCAATTATTGCCAAGATCGTTATCAACAAAGTTGTTAGCCAACCTAACGATATCGACTGCTCAGCTGAAGTGTTTACATAACCTTGAAACCGATCCAAATCATCTACCGACCCAATCACCGACTCTATAAACTGATTGAGAGCCGAAATACTTGTAGTGAAAAATAATATTACACCAGCAATCAAACCGACCATCTCCCAACGATACCCGAAACGTAGGGTAAAGAGAGGTACAAGAACATAAATTATTGAAGAGCGATGGAATAGAAACGACAGAAAAACAAATCCTGTAAATATAGCCCACTTCAAAACCGGCTTCTTGTTCGTAGTCAGGAGGAAGGCGTAGCCTACATAGATTATCGTAAGCGAAATCGAAGCCCTTAAAACTATACCGTAGAAATAGATCCCGTAATAGGCAAAGCACAGTAAAAATAAATGCGAGATATTGAATTTCTTGAAAAGACGCATACTCGCATAGTACCAGCACTCCAGCTCTGCAAGCACAAGTATAAAAAGAAATCCCTGAAACGAGAAGCCGAGAAACTTAAAAAACTCCTTGAACGAAAGATATCCGGCCTCAATATGGGCAGACCAGCTATACGGCAAATCCTCATACATCTCCCTATAGGCAGCCGCGTCGGGCACAAGATCGTTTCTCATTGAGAAGAAAACCGCAATGGCAAAGAAACAAACTTGAAGAACTGCTCTATTATTACTTACAAGCAGTATAAAAGCAATTATCCCGAAGAAGAATATAAAATCCATACGTATTTCAATCCATGAGGGCAGATGCAACTTTTTTCATCTGTTCCGTCCAGGTAAGATTAGCAACGGACTTGCGTATGTCGCTCGGACTGACATCCATGCGTTTTAGCGCATCAAGCAAATAGTCAATATTCACAGGCTCTTCGGAGGGAGGTACTTTTATGACATAGGGCATCGAATCGAAGTCATCGTTAAGTTCCGAATATACAAACGGGATTCCGCGCGACGCATACTCCACATTTTTAAGACTCTTCACCTCGGTAATATTCTTTCGGTGACAGGCAAGGCACCCTACACAGAGGTCGGCATCCTCAAATTCCTTATCAAGATCAACTCCGCCAAGCCGCCCGCGGAATACCACATGTTCGGCAACGTTCTCTTTCTTGGCGAGCTCACGCAAAGGAGCAATATAACTACCACCCCCGACAATGGTAAACGAAACCTCTGTAGAATGGGGAGTACGGTAATACGCTCCCAATCCGGAAATCAAGCGGTCGAATCCATGCCAAAAATTAATGTTTGCAACCCCCAAAAGTTTTACTCCACGATGGGGAACAATTTCATCTCTCAGCGGGATATTAGTTATATCTACGGCGTTAGACAGTCGGACTGTAGGCACTCCAAAAATCTCAGTATCGGCACTAAAAGTCACTATCCTGTGACAATAAGCTGAAAATTTGTTTCTTGAGAACCTTTCAATTTTACGTATAATACGGCTTATGCCTTTTGCACCTACATATTCTCCATCATAGGGAAATGTCGGAATTTCCATTATCAGCCGAATACCGCGCTTCTTTAAAAAATCGAAGAAACGCAGCATTAAAGGCGTGGCATTGTGAACATATCTCAGATATACACAATCTACACTATGATGTTTGACATACGACTTTATTGGCCCAAAATACAAATAATGTTTAAGGAGGGCCCTAACACCGGAACCGATTTTTGCAATAGGAGAACCATTGACTGCCCAGTATCGATTACCGTCAATGAGCTGTTGATGGCATAAATCAACCTCAATTCCGGCCGCCCGTAGAGCCGAAACCTGTGCTTGAATCTTTTTCGAGATTCCGTTAGTATTGTCTATAAAAGAATATATTATGAAGAGTAATCGCATTTTACTAATGTTTACCTTTCGCAAGTTGGAATGATTTTTAGAAACGCGCCCTCTCTGAAGCTCTCTTTCCTTATGCGTCGCAATCTACTATTAGCAGCAATAAACCGAGCAAGATATCGGAAAGGTGTCATACTCTTCATTGTAAAAGCATTCTTGACAAAATGCCAAAGAGAGATTCTTAACAAGGATTGCGAAATCAATGGATTTGAATAATCAGTTATCGCGGCAATATACTGGCGATACATTATTTGTGCTTTCGTAAGTGGGCGGTTTTCCCTATCATGCACGGCTTTGGTACCGGTAACAATTCCCGTTTTAAAACCATGTAATGCAGCTCTTTGCACATAGTTATTATCTTCGCCATAATGAGGAAAAGCAGGAGAAAAAGCCCCGGTTTTTCTTAAACAGTCGGATGATATCAACCAGTGAGCAGCCATTACCTCTGAAACTTCATAAAGATCTTTAAGCTTTTCTTGGAAAAAGTCGGATAGGACCTCTCGGGGACAGCAGTACGAGAAGTTGCGATCAAGAGCTCCTGAAGCATTAATCTGCACCGGACTCAGAATGCCAAAATCGGGGCGACGCTTGTTAATTTCAACCAAAGTGCCAATAGTCGCCGGCGAGACCCAGGCATCCTGATTCAAGAGATACACATAATCATATCCCTTCGCAACTGCATATTCAAGACCGAGATTATTAGCCTTCCCAAATCCAAGATTCTCAGAACTTTCAAGCAAAGCGACGTTCTTATAATTCTCCCGTATATGCTTAATGGTGCCATCTGTGGAACCGTTATCTATTACATATATATCTGCAGGCAGATTGCTTTGCGCTACAGACTCAAGGCAGCGATCTATCCACCGCATGCCGTTATAGGTAACTATAATTACAAGAATCTTATTCATTGAGTCCTATTTTCTTTCTCGCGCCAGACAGGATTTCAAGATTTTCAGGCGAAATTTCAGAGGTGCCCAATACCCTTAGTCCTGCATACTCCGACTTGAACAAATCTTCAAGATACTCTCTTGAAAAGCGCTCATGCTCAGCATATAGAATCTTTTCGTGAGCAATAATCTGCTCAATATCAAAGCGTACAGCTATCACCTTCGCAGGAGAACCCGTAACCACTGCATATGGGCTTATCTCCTTCGTCACCAAAGAACGGGCACCAACAACGGCTCCTCTGCCTACTTTAGCCCTTTGGAGAAAAATACATTCAGTTCCTATCCAACAATCCTCGCCTATGATAATTGTACTTGCCTTATCGTTAATATGAAGCCCGGAAAGGCACTGTGGAAGTCCGACAGTAGGCACATGCGTGCCGGGGACAAAACATGTACCGGCGGCCACTCCTGTGAATTTCTTCACGATTACACGACCTCCGCTACTTATTATCTGCACCTTATCATGTAGCTTTGTAAAGGGTTCAAGTTCAATATATTCAGGATTTAAGTATAATGGATTACCAATCATGGAGTGAGGATACTTACGTACAAGATCCTTATGAGCCCAAAAATAATCCATAAGCAGTTTTATAGCTCCTGAAGGCAATAGCCTGCGGGCAAGCTTTCGAAAGAAGAACTTCATTTACGTTGATTAGCAATTAAACTCGTGACCTTTGCTACAACTTCCCGACGCGACTGCGCGTTAAACACAATGTATGCTGCCAGAAGAGAATAGATAATTACTGCCGCTGCACCTGTTGAAATAAATGTCAATATATTGGCCGGCAACAATTTCCATAAGACATAAATTATGGGAAATGTTATTATTCCCACTATTACCGGAGGCAAAATGGTTTTCAATAGAAACCTTGATATGAAAATGCCTCCGTACCTGGCAGCAAGAATAACCCTGGTCACACAAATAAACAGATTATTGGCTATCAAAAGGTAATACATGAAGTTGGCAGAGCGGCCCATCCTACAGCAGAAATACGCAAGCAAAGTACATGCTATCAGAGATCCGCCGACCCATAGATGTAACTGTTTGATACACCCCTTCGCATCAAGGCATATGGCAAGCCCAAGGGTTGCCTGATTCAGAATCATAGCAATAAGCAAGCAGCGGCAGAAAAATACCGTATGAGGAGGAACAACTGTTAACCAGATTTCCATAATATACGGCAGCATTATAAAAACAGGAATTGACAGCAAACTTACCAGTAGAATCGGGAACTTGCAACTCCAATCTATTAGTTGAAGAGAACGAACTTCATCTTTAGCCGCAATTGCTTGAATCAACTGAGGACGCATTGACGTCGTAAGAGAGGTGGAGAATGTAGTGATTGCGTTTGAGACCTGGGTAGCGATTCCATTAGCAGCGTTTATCACAACTCCCCAGAATAGATTCAGAATAATTGCATAGCCTTGAGTGCGAACAGTCCAACCCATAGACCCAAAAAGCGTGAGTGACATAAAACTGCCCATTTGCTTCACAAGCGGAGATTTTCTCAAATCAAGCTTTATCCGGCATTCGTTTACCTCTTCGTAATGAGCTTTGCAATACCAACGCTCTGCAAAGAGCGTCGCAAATGGGATTAATGCAGTGGCAACGGCATATTGTATAAGGTGATTCCCTGGCAAGAACATTACACCAATCGCCATAATCAGGCGCAATAAAGCGCTCCCGAACTGACAAATTGCAAAGAATACGATATTCTCACGAGCCATGAGGACCGCATCATATGGCGCGTGCATAACAGCTCCCGCCAGACTTATACTCACTGTAAACAATACAATATAAGCAGCTCCGACCTTCTCTGTCGGGATATTCAGACCGTATGCAATAAGGAACCCGCCTCCGACTGATACTATTATAAATAATACAACGGCAGTCCAGATATGCATTCCCATACTGCACGAATACACCTCACGCATGCTCTGCACATCTTTGCTTCTACCCTTCTCATAAGACATATACCGCTGAGTACTCGACGACATAGATGTCGAAAGAAACGAGAGCAGTGTAACAACTCCTGCTATGAGGTTGTAGAGACCGAAATCTGTCTCGCCAAGCGCTTGTAAAATATATCTTGTAGATAACAAGGATATTACAAGCGTAAGAACAACACGCAAATATAGGACGCCGGTATTTACAAAAATACGTTTATTGCTACCCATTATTCCCTTGGTCAAGAATATCATCCTCAAGGTCACGGTAAGTGTTGTATCGAAGCACCCTTACGGGGCTACCTCCTATCAACACCTTTGAGCCTAATTCTGTATAATCTTTGGTTAAGACAGTTCTAGCGGCTATTATCGTGTATGGAGCGGTCTTTGCTCCCTTTAAAACAAGCGACTGCATCGCAAACCAATTATTAGCACCGATCAAGATTGGTTGTACACCCTCCGACTTCACTCCCGCAGTCTTTGTGGCATGAAAATCGGAATCCGAGAACATACAATCCCAACCAACGCGCACATTATCGCCGAAAACAGTATGAGCATGGCAGGCAATTTTAAGCGCACACGAGGCACTGAAGCCATCACCGAGTTCAAGAGTCCCTGTCTTACCTACAGAAAGAACGGAATTATTGCCTATGTTGCAGGCTCCCTTGAAAATCATCGTACCTTCTATACGCAGTTTTATACCATTATCAGGATAAAGAGGCACACGATTGATACCCAGGCGAATCATCCCTGGTTTAACCATACCTTCTATCCTTATGGTGCCGCTATTCCATAGTCCATTACAGCGATATACGATAATCGGCAAGCGCCGGGCTTGTTGGAATGGAAGATATTTAAAATTAAATATCAAACTTGGCAACACAGACCGCCAATAACGACGGTTGGTCCAAATGGCACAACAGAATCTTTTCAGCATGGCCTTATTTACCATACATCTCGTCGTAATACTTTTCGTATTCTCCGGATGTTATATTTTCCATCCACTCGCTGTTTTGGAGGTACCAGCGCACAGTCCGCTCTATCCCTTCTTCAAACTGAAGACTTGGCTCCCAACCAAGTTCGCGCTGTAGCTTGCGCGAGTCTATGGCATAGCGCATGTCATGGCCGAGGCGGTCGGTCACGTAGGTGATAAGGCCGAGCGAAGCTCCTTCCGGGTTGCCCAACAGGCGGTCTACGGTCTTGATTATCACCTTTATGATGTCGATGTTTTTCCACTCGTTGAAGCCGCCTATATTGTAGGTCTCGGAGATCTTCCCTTTATGGAAAATAAGGTCGATGGCCCGGGCGTGGTCTTCAACAAAGAGCCAGTCGCGCACGTTCTCGCCTTTGCCATACACAGGCAGGGGTTTGCGCTGACGGATATTGTTGATGAACAGTGGAATGAGTTTCTCCGGGAACTGGTAGGGACCGTAGTTGTTGGAGCAGTTGGTTACTATCGTCGGCATACCATATGTGTCATGGTAAGCGCGCACGAAGTGGTCACTCGAGGCCTTTGACGCCGAGTATGGCGAGTGCGGATTGTATTTTGTTGTTTCAACAAAGAATTCTTCGCCGTAGGCCTCATGATTCTTGCCGGAAGAAGCCTTGGTGGTGAAGGGGGCGGGAATGCCTGTCGGATGTGTCATTTCGAGAGCGCCATAAACCTCGTCGGTAGAGATGTGGTAGAAGCGCTTGCCTCCGTACTTTTCGGGCTGTGTTTCCCAATATTCTTTCGCAGCTTGCAACAGAGCCAATGTACCCATCACGTTGGTGCGGGCAAAAGTGAAGGGGTCTTTAATCGAACGGTCCACGTGGCTTTCGGCGGCAAGGTGAATAATACCGTCGATTTTGAACTCTCTTACCACTCGCCGCATCTCGTCGAGATCGGCGATATCGGCTTTCACAAAGGTATAGTTGGGCTTATCCTCAATATCCTTAAGATTGGCGAGGTTGCCTGCATAAGTCAATTTATCAAGATTGACTATGTGGTAATCAGGATATTTGTTTACGAACAGCCTGACTACATGAGATCCGATAAAACCGGCGCCTCCGGTAATTAGTATATTACGCTTCATTTTTGTCTCTAATATTCTTTATACATGTTTTAAGAGAATCAGTCCAATAGGGAATTGAGCGTCCGAAAGTTTTCTTATACTTAGTTTTATCGAGGACTGAATAAGAGGGACGGACAACTGCTGACGGGAACTCATCGCTATGGCAAGGACTAATCTTGCAGTTATTGTTTCCGGCAATCTCTGCTATATTCTTGGTGAAATCATACCATGAGCAGACTCCTTCGTTAGAATAGTGGTACACGCCTTCATTTCCCGAATATTTACGGTTTTCGATTACGTCAAAAATGGCCTCCGCCAAATCTCGCGCATAGGTAGGAGTCCCCACTTGATCGAAAACTACCTTCAGTTCGGGCTTTGTAGATGTAAGCGCAAGCATGGTGCGTACAAAGTTTTTACCGTATTCGGAATATAGCCATGCCGTACGGAATATTAAGGCTTTGCATCCACTCTCTTTTATCATCTCCTCGCCATGAAGTTTTGTCAAGCCATAGACGCCTGTCGGATTAACAGGCTCATTTTCAGTTCGCGGAGTATTCCCTTGAGAGCCTCCAAAAACATAATCGGTAGATATGTGAATCAATGTGCCCTTATTTGCCTTTACAGCCAATGCAAGATTTGCCACAGCCAATGCATTGAGTCTCTCCGAAAGCATGACGTCTGACTCCGCTTTATCTACATTGGTATATGCCGCGCAATTAACTATTACTTTGATATCGTTTTCACTGACCATTGACCGCACAGCATTCTCATCTGTAATGTCAAGTTCGGCAACATCGGTAAAAATATATTTATCCGATGAATCTGAAGAAACTTCGCGCATGCAGGAGCCAAGCTGACCGTTTGCGCCGGTAACTAATATATTCATATCGTAAATGGAGATTCCAACTCTTTCAACAGTGGATGTTTCTTATCTTTTTCCGACAAAATTGCTTCTGTCAAATCTATTCTCCAATCAATATCAAGCGTTGGATCTATGATAGAGATGCCCCCGTCAGCCTCTGGATGATAGTAATTGTCACATTTATATTGGAAGATTGCAATATCGCTCAACACGGCAAAACCATGAGCAAAACCGCGAGGGATGAAGAACTGACGATGATTATGTTCTGTCAAGAGACACGATACATGTTTACCATACGTCGGAGATCCTTTTCGAATATCTACAGCAACATCAAGCACCGACCCGCGCACGCATCTTACTAATTTTGCCTGGGCATAGGGAGGACGCTGGAAGTGTAGACCACGCATAACTCCTCGCGACGAACAGGATTCATTATCCTGAACAAAAACCACATCACCGAGTATTTTTTCATATACCTTCTCGCTATAACTTTCAAAGAAGTATCCACGTGAATCAGTAAATACCCTTGGCTCAATTATAAGAACTCCTTCAATATCGGTTGATATAATATCCATTTTCAGTCAAGATTCTTGTTTCCTGTACGTTCTACTTCTTCTACAACTTTCAGCAGATATTGCCCGTACTGATTTTTCAACATAGGCTTGGCGAGTGCCTGCATTTTTTCTTTGGTAATCCAGCCTTGACGGTATGCAATGCCTTCAAGACAAGCTATTTTCAGACCTTGCCGCTTCTCAAGTACCTCTACATAGATTGAAGCTTCTGCGAGCGAATCGTGAGTCCCGGTATCAAGCCACGCAAATCCACGAGGGAGGGTTTGCACCTTAAGGTTTCCGACATTAAGAAACTCCTGGTTTACTGTTGTTATTTCAAGTTCCCCTCGGGCCGACGGTTTTATCGAAGCTGCAACATCGACTACTTTGTTAGGATAGAAATAAAGACCAACAACGGCATAATTACTCTTAGGAGCCTCCGGTTTTTCTTCGATTGACAAGCAATTACCTTCCTTATCAAACTCAGCCACACCATAGCGTTCAGGGTCATTAACCCAATAACCGAATACCGTAGCTTTATCATCGTTTTCGGCTGCATGCACAGCAGTCTTTAGCACCTCTGAGAAGCCGGCTCCATGAAAGATGTTATCACCCAGCACCAGGCAAGCTGCATCATCTCCTATAAAGTCTTTTCCGATTATAAAGGCCTGGGCGAGTCCATCGGGCGATGGCTGCTCAGCATAGGTAAATTTTACACCATAATCAGAACCGTCACCCAACAATCGTTTGAAGCCTGGCAAATCCCGAGGCGTAGAGATTATCAGAATATCCCTTATGCCCGCCAACATCAGTGTCGATATGGGATAATAAACCATTGGCTTGTCGAAAATTGGCAGCAATTGCTTGCTCACGCCTTTGGTTATGGGATATAAGCGTGTGCCGGAACCGCCGGCAAGCACTATACCTTTCATGTCGTTATTATTGTTTTACTATATGTTTCTTAGTCTGATCGACAGAATTGTTAATCAAGCAGCTCTACTACCTGGCCGGATTTCTGAAGCTCGTCGAGATTGAACTCGAGTTCTGCTGCCAAAAATCCTTCGATACCGATGCGCAACCAGCGCTTGCGTGAGCCGCGAACACTTATTATTGTTCCCTCGAAATAGCTGTCGTCTTTATAAACTCGCACTCTCTTTCCGAGTTTCCCTCGGAGTGCATTGTCGTCGGGAGAGTAAAACCGCACGTTGGGGGCTACCTGCAGAGCTTCTATAAATGACGTCATCTCTGCATTATTGATTATGACAGGCTCCCGGTACTTACGGCCCTTGAGGTATTTCAGTTCGAAGCCATGTGCCCCTGACGAGAGTTCCTGTATCCGCGAAATGGCATCTCTCACGAAGAACAATCCGGCAATGGCCGGCTCCCGACGTATTACACGCTTGCCGCGAATTACAGAGACAGCCTCCTTCATCGGCATAAAAAATTCGCAGAAGAGGTGCCCGGCACATTCATAGCCATACTACCGCACAACCGTTAGCTTGCCGTCTTCCGATGGAACCTCACAGGGAATTTTATTTTGGAGTGAACGCATCACCACCCAGCGCAAGTCTTCACTTGGTGTTGTCGAGAGCCGTGCTTCGTCAACAATATGCAAGGGGCTGTAATGCAGGTTCTCTTTCATAAAGGCAAATTCCTCCTATCCCCCTTGAGAGCAGAGAGCCCTATTGTTCAAGGAGTTACAGCGATTGTATAAAAAGTTCAGTAAATACTGAATTTTGTCTGCGACAGTCTTCACGAAAGATTTGACTATCAATTCTCTTTAATATTCTATATCCGTTTACTATTAAATAACGGATAAGCGCTGCAAAGTTAGCAACATTTTCCCGAAAATCAAAATTGTTTATCCTCCGCGCCGCTCTTCATCCTGCTTAATACCATTGATAGACAAAAGGTTACATTTATTGATTCGCATATATAAAACACAGGGCCAATCCCGGATAGTTTGACCGTTAGTTGATGTTTTCACGCGAAAGGTTGATTTGGTCAACAACTCTAATTCTGCATAGGCTTATTAATCAGAGGACTAACGGGATTTATCCGTTATTTAATAGTAAACGGATAAGCACTTACCCTACCCTGCTTTACGAAATCTTCCACTTCTCTTTTTAGAATCCCTTTGTCACCAGTTCATTAGCCATATCCACATGGCTGTAATCAAGAGTGGCGAGATATATTTGGGTTGTCGACTCATTGTCATGCCCGAGGGCGTCGCTTATAGTGCTTAGCGCCACTTTCCTCATTTTTGCTATAGAGGCCCACGTGTGGCGTGGCGTATAGGTGCTGATGCTCGATTTCACTCCGGCCAGCAGCGCTATCTTCTTGAGATTTCTGTTGGCATAGCGCAGTGAGTTTTCATATTGCAAGCGCTCATTTACATATGGTCTGGAGATCAGAGGCAATACATACGGCGAAGTTTCCTCTGAAGGATACCGCTCGAGAATCGCCTTGATTTTTGGCAGAACTCGCATACTTATTGTCTGACCTGTCTTTTTTCGCCGATATTCTATCCGGCTTCCTTTGACATCTTCTTTTCTCAGAAAGGCAATATCAACAAAAGGCATACCCATGCAATAAAAGCTCAACATAAATAAGTCTCTCGTAAACGAAAGAGCGCTGTCATCACTTAAGTCCACCTTATATATCTCTTTAAGCTCGGCCTCCGTGATAGACCGTTTGCGTGTCTTGGCAATTCCGGTAGAAACTCCGGCAAAAGGGCGCGAATCAACAACAAGCCCTTCGGCTACCATCATACGGTAAACCGCACGTATATGCCGCACATAAAATGATACCGAGTTTTCCATCAAACCCGTTTGACTTAACCAGCCCTGATAGTCGACAACCAACTTCGATGTAATTTCGTTCGGCATATGCTCGTGCCCGGAGGAAAATCTTTGAAAACTTGCAAGCGTGGATTTATAAGTTTTCATACTGCCCACACGCCCGCTCAGCTCAAGCCTTGCAATCACACTCCGGAAATAGTCTTCAAACGAAGGGCGGCTCTTCCACAGCATAAAACTCCTTACAATATCTGAACAGTGGTAGCACACACCCGATTGTTCGAGCTTCTTTATCTCAGATTTCAAATGTTCAACATCTGCGCTAATCAACAAGTTGCCCCAGATCGCTTTTCCGGCATCTGACATCTGTCAAAATCCTGCGCACAACGCGTTTGTGAATTATTTGATAGAAAACTCTTCCTGCTCCTGTTTCATCGGGCTCCTTGATTTTTACTTTAATACTTGTCATTGCTGCGTAGAGGGTTTGTATCGATTATTTTTGACGTTCAAATTTAATCTAAACTCTCTGACTTTTCAGCATCCCCCACTCCCCTCTCCTCGCAAAACGGCAAAAAAAGAGCCAAGTCAAAACGACTTAGCTCTTTTTTGTTGCCTTGGAAGGATTCGAACCCTCACAGGCGGAACCAGAATCCGACGTGCTACCATTACACCACAAGGCAAGGTGTTTTTCTCATTTGCGGTGCAAAGTTACGGCCTATTTTTTGATTGTGCAAATTTTTGAGCAACTTTTTTCAATATTTTTTCACTCGTTTTTGCTTATCATTTGATTATCAGCTCATCGAGCTCGCGCTTCGGAACGTGATGAATTTCATCAGCAGTACGGTAGTATCGGATATCATCGGGCGATGTCATCTTTTCGAGCACAATTTTTTCGGCCGGATAGCCCAGCGCGAGCACATAAAGGGGCTTGAAATGCTCCGGGAGTGTCAGAACGAAAGCAAGCTCGGCCGTCTTGAACGATTTTATTATACAGGCACCAATGCCCAGGGCACGGGCGCCAAGGGTTATCGCTTGCAGTTGCAGACCGTCGTCGCACAGGCAGTTTGCGGTGAGGCGCGTGTCGAGGCACTGCACGAGGTATGCCGCAGGGCGTTCGCCATCGTCCGGACCGGGCCAGTCGGAAAGATAGCCGGCCCATGCGGTGAGCGGAAATACAGCCTCACACTCTGCCGGGGTGTACACCGGGCGGTAGCGCAAGGGTTGCAGGTTGCGGCCCGAGGCACAATAGCGGGTGAGGTCTACGAGAGCGCGGAGAGTGTCTGCGTCTATCGGTCGCGACTGCTCGAAGCGGCGCACGCTGCGATCGGCTTCGAGCAGTTGTCTGAGTTCGTTGAATCGGTCCATGGTCAGTTGCCGTATTTGCGGTTAAGTTCCTGGCGCAGGAGTTCGGCTTTGCGTGTTGTCTCCTTCTCGGTAGGCTCGGCGAACGACGAGAGCTCAGGGATGAGCACACGTGTGCCCGGACTTATGCGGTTGGGGTTAGAGAGCTTGTCGGCGTTGGCCTGATAGATAAATACCCAATAGCCGCTCTTACCATAGTATTTGCGTGCCATTGTGGCAAGGTAGTTGCTTGCCGACACTGTGTCGTACACAGGCTCTTTGGCCGCAGGTGCAGGTGCCGCAGGCGTGGGCTCGGGCTCCACAGCAGGCGCGGCAGCGGCTTGAGGCTCGTTGGCAGCAGCGATGTCTTCAACCGCCACCTCTTCGATTATGGCAACGGTATCGGCAGGCGCCGGAGTTTCGATGCTCTCTTCAATAAACGGTGTCGTGTCGCTGTCATCGTCGGCGGTGGCAAGCAGGGCTGCCAGGAAGCCGATAAGACCGCCCAACACTATAATGGCACCGCCTATCAGCCATAGTTTGCTGTTGCCACCCTCGGGCTTGACTTCGGCTTTTGCTTCGGCTTCGGGATATACTTCAGCGACTTCTTCAGCAACTTCGGGCTCGAAAGCTGAGGGTGCGGGCACAGGGTCGTGCACGATATTGATTGTCTCTTCAATATCTTCGCGTATCACCACAGGCTCAGTGGCTGCCGCAGGCACGGGCTCTGACTCGGGTGCAGGCTCCGGTTCAGGTTCGGGCGCAGGCTCTGAGGCAGGCTCAGGAGCGGCGACAGCAACCGGGGCTGCCGGTTCGGCTTCTTTATTGTCGACTTCCGAAAAATCGACACCATCGGCAAGCTCCACGGGTTCAAACATTTCAAATGGCGCGTTAATTTCCTTTGCAAGCGCTGCGTCAGGCATGAAAGCCACCTTTACGGGCGCGCCCGGCTCGATACCGGCCACAGGGCGGAAAGTGCCTATACCGCGCACCGTCACCGTCTCGCCATGTATCAGGGCCTCCTCAACGGTAGCGAAGAAAGAGCGGAGAAAGCGGCGCGACGTCGTAGTATCGCATCCGGCCACTTTGGCCAGACGGAGAATAAGCTGCGAGAGGGTTATGGTGTTATTCATTTCTCAATCGTTTTTGGAGCATTGCGCCTGCGTTGAACTCAAGTACTATTTCGGGCGGCACAAGCATGCGTCGGCCGGTGGAGAGGTCGGTGCGCACTTCCTCGTTGTGCTTCACGGGCACAAAGGTGCCGAAGGTGGGTATGGCCACGCTGTCGAGAGCCGACGCCGATTCGCGGAGCACCACGGCAAGGGCGTCGGTGAGGGCGTCGATGTCGGCTGCCGGGCGACCGGTGGCGGCGGCGAGGCGGGTTCTGAGATTCTTATAATCCATTTCTTTGAAAATTCACTTTAATAATATCGTCGATACGCGTTGTGAAGAGCTGCGAGCGCTTCTCGCAGCGGGCGTGGCTCTCCACGGGCATATATGAGGCAATATGTATACTGTCGTTGCTGAGCGACGATGCGTTTATGGCATCGACAGCCTGCATGAGGCGTCGCCGCCGCTCACGGTCGGCCGGGTCGCCGAAGAGCGAGTGCTGCGCATGTTGCGCGCTGCAGAGCTCGCTTATGTGGATACCGGCACGCTTGTAGCCGTAACCCTTGCGGTATACGGCGCGCAGAGCCTCGGTGGCAGCCTCGGCTATGGCCATGGTGTCGTTTGCAGGCTCGGGCAGAGGGCGGTAGGCCGATGCCGAGTACTGCGGCAGGTCGGGCCTGTGCATATTGGTCTGGATAAACACCGAGAGGCCTGCTGCAGCGGCTCCTCGCTCGCGCAGATGTCGCGATATGATCGTGGCGAAGAGCCCTATTGCCGACTCGAGTTTGCCATACTCGGCAATATCGGTGGCAAAGGAGCGCGAGCAGCACATCTGCTTCTGCAGCGGGGTATCGGGGCCATTGTCGATAGTATCGATGTCTATGCACGAGCAACCGTTGAGCTCCTGCCACGTGCGCACGCCTGTGATGTTGAGAATCTTCTCCACATCCTCGCGCGAACGGTCGGCAAGATGCACCGCGTGGGTTATACCATAGGGAGCAAGACGCTTCACAAGTCGGCGTCCTATGCCCCACACATCGCCAATCTCGGTGAGCTCGAGCGCGCGGCGGCGCCTGTACTCATTATCTATGGCGCACACACATCGGTACGCCGAATATTTCTTGGCGAAACGCGAGGCTATCTTGGCCAGAGTTTTGGTAGTTGCGATTCCGAGCGATGTGGGCACACCCACGTCGCGCCTTATGCGTCGCACTATCTCGCGCCCGGCAGCCACGACTTCGGCGTCAGGCCATATGTTGAAGTCTATGAAGCACTCATCGATAGAGTACACCTTCACCGAGCCGGTTATGGCCGCCACGGTAGTCATCACGCGGTTCGAGATATCGCCGTAGAGGCGGTGGTTGCCCGAGAGCACCGCCACATTTGAGCGCTCGCACAGCTCCTTTACCTGGAAATAGGGGTTACCGCGCCGCAGCCCCAGAGCCTTGGCCTCGTTGGAGAGCGCCACTATGCAACCGTCGTTGTTGCTCAGCACCACCACGGGCACAGTGCGCAGGCGAGGGTTGAAGATACGCTCGCACGATACGAAAAAATTATTGCAGTCGATGAGGCCTACCATTACCGCCGGGGGCTGTCAGGCCATGTTTTTGCGCCTCGCGCGCGGGCGCCGGTTATTCTTTATGGTGTGCGTCACCACGCCCCACACCTCAAAGCGGCAGTCGGGAGTCACAAGTATGGGGTCGAACGACTCGTTGGAAGGAATGAGCCACACCGCACCGGGGGTGAGATGTATGCGTTTGAGCGTGAAATCGCCGTCGACGCAGCACACCGCAAGGTCGCCGTCGGCAGGCTCGAGCGAACGGTCGATAACGAGAATATCGCCGGGGTCTATGCCTTCGCCCGACATGGAGTCGCCGCTGACACGCCCGTAGAAAGTGGCCGCAGGATGCTTCACTATCTCGCGGTTGAGGTCGATATACTCATTTATATAATCCTGCGCGGGCGAGGGGAAGCCGGCCTGTATGCCTCCGTCGGCATAGGGCAGCGGCAGTTCCGAACTTATGTCGGGAATAAATATGGTGAGGGTAGTCGTGCGTTTCACTGCAGGAGAGAATGAGTGGGGTTAAGAAGAGCCTACCACACCGTGTCGGCTACGGCATAGCGCGGGCGGCGCTTCACTTCGGAGAATATCTTGCCTATATACTCGCCTATTATGCCAAGGGCTATGAGCACGAGGCTGCCAAGGAACCACACCGAAAGCATAAGCGACGACCAGCCCGAGATAGCGCGCCCCTGGAAGTGCGACACCAGTACCCACACCCCAACCACGATGTCGAGCAGGAGCAGTATGAGGCCGATGATGAATATGAGGCGCATGGGGCGTGCCGAGAAAGAGGTTATGCCGTCGATCGACGTGCTCAGAAGCTTGCCAAACGAGTACTTGGTGCTCCCGGCCGTACGTTCCTGGCGGTCATATTTCACAATCTCGTAGCGGAGGCCTATGTGGCGCATGAGCCCGCGGAGGTAGAGATTCGTCTCGCCGTATTCGCTGAGGCAGTCGAGAGCCTTGCGGTCCATGAGGCGGAACTCCGAGTGGTCGTATATGGTGTCGAGCCCGAGGTTCTTCTGCAGGCGGTAGAAGGCGCGTGCCGAGTTGCGCTTGAACCAGCTGTCGGTCTTGCGCGAGGCTCTCACACCGTACACAATGTCGGCCCCCTCGTTGTATGCCCTCACCATATCGAGAATGGCTTCGGGAGAATCCTGAAGGTCGGCGTCCACTGTTATTGCGGCGTCGCAATGCTCACGCACAGTCATCAGCCCGGCAAAGAGCGCGTTCTGCTGCCCTCGGTTGTGAGCCAGCGATATACCTTTGATAACAGGGTACGAGCGGTGCAGGCGCTGTATCAGATACCAGGTATTATCGGCGCTGCCATCGTTCACAAAAAGGATAAAGCTCTCCGGCGAGGCAAGACCGCTCTCGGCGAGCCTGCGCACGACATCCACAAACACCGGCGCCGTTACCGGCAGAGCATCCTCTTCGTTGTAGCACGGCACGACAAGTGCTATCACAGGGCGCGCGGGGCGCTCTGCGACAGCATGTCGGTTTATCGTCGTGTCGGCCATGGCTCAGGCCATTAATAGTTACGTGCGATAATCACACGGCGCTTCGAGGGCTTGCCGGTGACCATGCAGACGCCGGGAGTATCGTCGCCGTCGAGAGGTATGCAGCGTATAGTTGCCTTGGTCTCGGCTTTGATGAGCTCCTCGGTTTCGGTGGTACCGTCCCAGTGGCAGAGGAAGAAACCGCCGTCTTCAATCTTCTCCTTAAATTCATCGTAGCTGTCGCACACGTAGGTCTGTGCCTTACGCATTGCGAGGGCTTTCTGGTAGATGTTATCCTGAATCTCTTCAAGGAGGCTGTTGATATAGTCGGCGATACCGGCCAGGGGAGCATTGTGCTTCTCAAGGGTATCGCGGCGCATGATTTCAACCTCACCTTTCTCAAGGTCGCGGGCACCTACCACTACACGCACGGGCACACCCTTGAGCTCGTAGTCGGCAAACTTGAAGCCGGGGCGCTTGTTGTCGGCGTCGTCGTATTTCACCGAGATTCCAAGCTGACCGAGGCGCTCTACAATAGGCATCACGCTCTCGGTAATGGTGGCGAGCTGCTCGGCGTTCTTGTAGATAGGGATGATAACCACCTGGATAGGAGCGAGGTGCGGCGGAAGCACGAGGCCGTTGTCGTCGGAGTGGGTCATGATGAGCGCACCCATAAGGCGGGTCGACACGCCCCAGGAGTTAGCCCACACATATTCGGGCTTGTTATCCTTGTTGGCGAAGGTAACGTCGAAAGCCTTGGCGAAGTTCTGGCCGAGGTTATGCGAGGTACCGGCCTGCAGAGCCTTGCCGTCCTGCATCATAGCCTCTATGGTGTAGGTGTTGAGGGCGCCGGCGAAACGCTCGTTGGCGGTCTTAACACCAATCTGCACAGGCATGGCCATGTAGCGGCGGGCAAATTCGGCGTAGAGCTTAATCATCTGCACGGTGCGCGCCTCCGACTCCTCGGCGGTGGCATGGGCGCAGTGGCCTTCCTGCCAGAGGAACTCCGAAGTACGCAGGAACATGCGCGTGCGCATCTCCCAACGCATAACATTGGCCCACTGGTTGCAGAGCACGGGCAGGTCGCGCCAGCTGTGAATCCAGTTTTTATATGTACCCCAGATAATGGTCTCGGAAGTAGGGCGCACAATGAGCTCTTCTTCCAGACGGGCTTCGGGGTCGACAATCACACCCGTTCCGTTGGGGTCGTTCTTGAGGCGGTAGTGGGTAACCACGGCACATTCCTTGGCGAAGCCCTCAACGTGCTCGGCCTCGCGGCAGAGGAACGATTTGGGAATAAGCAGCGGGAAATAAGCGTTCTGCACGCCCGTTTCCTTGAACATGCGGTCGAGCGTCTGCTGCATTTTTTCCCATATGGCATAGCCGTAGGGCTTGATTACCATGCAACCGCGCACAGCCGACTGCTCGGCGAGGTCGGCCTTAACAACGAGTTCGTTATACCACTGCGAGTAATTCTCGCTTCGTTTTGTAAGATTCTTGAGTTCTGTTGCCATATGCGCCTTGATTAGAACGGAAATTCATCATCACCACCACCGGGTACTGCAGGAGGAGGGGGCACGGCGCCGGGGGCGGCGGCAGCGGCGGCAGGTGCGGGAGCGGCAGCGCCGGGAGCCTCTACATCGGCACGCCAGCAGCGGATGTCGGTAAACCACTTGCCGTTCCACTCGCGGCTCTCGATGTCGAAGTACACAGTAGCCACATCGCCAACCTTGAGGTTGATCTTATCGGCATTGTCGCCGAAGCAGGTGAAAGCCACGCGGCGGGGGAACTGCCCCTCGGTGTTCTCGAGCACATATTCTTTTTTCTTCCACGCGTTACCGGCTTTGGAGACGCCGCTCGTCTCGGGAAGCGCGTAGATGATTGTTCCTTTGATTTCCATTGTGTAATGTTTGTTTATGAGTATATTTTTGGCAAAGTTACTGCTTTTTTTCGGCCCGCACAAGCCTTATCTCTGCAAAATATTTTCTATTTTTGCACCCGATTTATCATACTTATCATTCAACCACATTTTACTATCATGAAATTCAAAACATTGTGCATGTGCGCACTCGCTGCGGCCTCGGCTTCGGGCCTTGCCGCACAGGAACAGCGCCTCATCGAGACACGTGCATTCTACTCCACCAACGCCGGTGAGGCGGTGGGAAAACCGGCTTCAATAGCCATCGACGGAGAATTTAACGACTGGACCGACGACATGATCGTCACCACCGGCGGTGCAAACGACCAGTGCAACGCCTTCCACGGCAGCCACGAGAACTGCGTGCTCGACCTCTACGCAGTATACGCGGCCTGGGACGACGCCAACCTCTACATCGCCTGGCAGATGTGCAACACCGGCGACACCTGGGCACGCCCCGGCGACGGCCCCCTCACCGACGGCGGACGCGTAGGCGACGTTCCTCTTATCGTGGCGCTCAGCGTCGACCCCGCATCTACGGCACTGACAGGCAAACTCACCGACGGCCGCTTCATATGGGGTGAGGCCTCGAGCGGCGTGACTTTCACAAGCCACGTCGACCACCTCTTCTTCATGAGCGGAAAACCCGGCCTCGGCGACCCCGCGATGTTCACCGCCGTCGACGCCGCCGGTAACACCGACTACGGCAAAGGCTGCCGTACCTTCAGAACTTCGGGCGTGAAATATGCTATGAAAGAAGGCTTCGCTCCCTCGCACCTCTGGCGACAGAAAACAGCAGCCGACTGGGCCGATGCAACCACCCTCATTTCCGACCCCTCGATTGTAAACAACATCTACGACGCCGAGAACTACGACAACCTCTTCGGCGACACACCCAACCCCGACCTCAAGCCCCACGATACCTCTTTCGACTCTTTCTACGAAATGAGCATACCCCTCTCGGAGCTCGGAATCGACCGCGCATGGCTCGAAGCAAACGGCATTGGCGTGCGCGTAGTGGCATCGCGTGGCGAATCGGGCATCGACTGCCTGCCCTTCGACCCCTCGATGGTCGACAACGTATTTGAAATATACGGCAAAGACGACTCCACATCGCACGAGAAAGACGACATCGACAACATAACCTACGAGCTCGCCTCCGTAGGCAAGATGCGCACAGGCACCGTCACTCCCCTCCCCATTCCTACGCCCACTCCCGACCCCGAGCCCACTCCCGACCCCACTCCCGGCCCCGTGACCGACGGCAACTACACCGTATATTACGATAACTCAGCCACAGCATGGGGTGCCGTCTTCACCTGGATATGGGACGCCGCCGACAGCAACCGCAACTATACCGGCGGCACCTGGCCCGGAACAGCCATGACAGCCGACCCCGCAACCGGTTACTACAAATACTCCTTCCAGTGCGACAGCACCGCACCCAAACTCATGTGCATCTTCAACCCCGGCGGCGACAACGGCAAGACCGTAGACCTCGACCTCGTAAATCGCGGCATATACACACAGGCCGGTTTCTCGGGTCAGTACGTATCGGCCGTCGCTGAAATCAACGCCGCCGAAGAGCTCCCCGCCGAGTACTTCAACCTCCAGGGCATGCCCGTGAGCAAGCCCGAGAGCGGCATATACATCGAGCGCCGCGGCAACTCGGTGCGCAAGGTAGTTTTTTAAATAACAACCCGACAACTCTTAAAACGGCTCCTGGCATTGCGACCAGGGGCCGTTTTATTTCCCGCAGAACAAAGCCGCCGCCAAGGCGTTATGCCATATAAACTCATTTTTATAAAACAACAATATGGCACAAGATTTTATGATACGCCGCGCCTACGACGCGGTAACACCCGACGACGGTTTCCGTGTGTACGTTGACCGCCTGTGGCCTCGCGGCCTCTCGCATGAAAAATTTATTTACGACCTTTGGGATAAGGATATAGCGCCGTCGGCAGAGCTGCGCGAGTGGTTCCATGCCGACCCCGCGAACCGTTGGAACGACTTTGCCGCACGCTATGCCGCCGAACTCGCCCGCAACCCCGCTCTGCAGGCTCTGAAACTTGCCATTGCGGGCAAACGGAAGGTGACTCTGCTCTACTCCTCGCACGACCCCGTGCATAACAACGCCGTAGTGCTCGAGAAAGTGCTGAACCCGTAGGCGCCCGCACGCGTTCTTTATTTATGAAAAGTGCAGATTCATCACAAGGCAAATTAAAACGGCTGTCGCTGCTCGGTGTAGTGGTGACTATGGGCATAGTGTTCGGCGACATCGGCACCTCCCCCCTCTATGTAATGAAAGCCATAACGGCCGTCAACCCCGGCTACGACGCCGAGTATATCATAGGTGCCGTGTCGTGCATAATATGGACACTCACACTGCAGACAACACTTAAATATGTGCTGCTCGTGCTCCGTGCCGACAACCGCGGCGAAGGCGGCATACTCGCCCTCTTCGCCCTGCTGCGCAACTCGCCCCGCCGCTGGCTCTACGCAGTGGCGGCAACAGGCGCCGCAGCACTCATCGCCGACGGCGTAATCACCCCTGCCATCACAGTGACATCGGCTATCGAGGGGCTCGGCACAATAGTGCCCGACATACCCGTGACAGGCGTGGTGGTGGCTATCATCACCCTGATTTTCATCATGCAGCAGGCGGGCACCAACAAGATAGGCCGCTTCTTCGGCCCTTTCATGCAAGCGTGGTTTGTGATGCTCGCCACCCTCGGTGTAGTGTGTCTGTGGGAGTGCCCTGCCATACTCAAGGCTTTCAACCCCTGGTATGCCGTCAAGCTCCTCATTGCCAGCCCGGCATGGTTCCTTATCCTCGGTGCCGTATTTCTCTGTACGACGGGCGCCGAAGCCCTGTACTCCGACCTCGGCCACTGTGGTCGGCGCAATATCTCCGTAAGCTGGGCGATAGTAAAGACGGCTCTCGTGCTCAACTACCTCGGCCAGGGCGCATGGCTCATAACGCACCCGGGCGCAGCGGGCGAGAACCCTTTCTACGCCATTATGCCTTCATGGTTCGTGCTACCCGGAGTGATTATGGCCACAGGCGCTGCGATTATCGCGAGCCAGGCTCTGCTGAGCGGCTCGTTCACGATATTCTCCGAGGCCATGAACCTTGGCTTCTGGCCTAAAATACGCATCAAATATCCCTCGGTGGAGAAAGGACAGCTCTACATCCCGGCCGTCAACTGGACGCTCCTCGCCGGGTGCCTGCTCACCATATTACTTTTCCGCGACTCCTCGCGCATGGAGGCCGCCTACGGCCTTGCCATTACCGTGACCATGCTCATGACGACCCTGCTCATGGCCGTATGGATGCGCACACGCGGTGTACACCGCCTGCTCTGCGGCTTATTTCTCGCTGCCTTCGGGGCTATCGAGGGTGTGTTCTTCGTGGCAAACATGTTTAAATTCACCCATGGAGGCTGGTACAGCGTGCTCATGGCAGCCATAATTGTCACGGTGATGATTCTTTGGCGTAACGGCACACGCCGCCGCGCATCATTCATCGAATACCGCCCCCTCGAAGGCTCCACAAGCCTTATCTCTGCTATAAAAGACGACCGCAGCATTCCCAAATACGCCTCAAACATCGTCTTTTTCAGCCGCTCGCCCTCGCCCGAACTCATCGAGAGCAAGCTCCTCTACTCCATTGCCAACAAGCAGCCCAAGCGCGCCGATCACTATTGGTTTGTGCGCATCGAGTACACCGACAACCCCGACACCCTCGAGTACACGGTGGAGACACCCGTGCCCGGCACAGTATATTGTGTGACCATGCGCTTCGGCTTCCGCGTCGAAGCCAAGGTGAGCGTCTACCTGCGCCAGATTGTCGAAGACCTCGTGGCCGCAGGGCGCCTCGACCTACGCAGCGGCTACTCATCGCTCCGCGAGCGGGGCATAGCAGGTGACTTCCGCTTCATACTCCTCCACCGCGTGTTCTCACCCACGAGCAACTGCAGCCGCGCCGATACCTCGCTTATGCAAATCTACGAGCGTCTGAGGCACATAGGCATCGCCGACAGCTCTGCCTTGGGCCTCGACACAAGCGTGGTATCGGTTGAGACTGTGCCCCTGATTATCAACACAAACCCGGGCCGACGGATAGTGCCTGTGCAGCCTGAAGAATAGTTTAACATTTATAAACATATCACTTCACCTCACGAGAGTGTATGATTATTGAACTTTAATTCAATAATCTCCATGAAAAAACTTCTACTCTCATTGGTAGCTCTCGCTGCCTCGGTGGCTGTAAACGCAGCCGACTGGTACTTTGTCTACGGTGGTAACGACTGGAAAGTCGACGAAAGCACTCAGCTCAAGCCCACCGACAAACCCGATGTTTACGAACTCAAGAACTACCCCGTGGTTACCGACACCGAGAAAGGTGGCGTAAACTACCAGATTACCAACGCCGACTGGTCGGTAATGTACGGCTGGTGCGCCGAAGCCGACGGCAACGACGTGGCAGGCAACACCTACAAACTCGGCCATGTGGGCAACGCATGGATCAACTGTGAAGACGGCACCTACGACATCACCTTCAACGCTGCCGACGAAACTATCCTCTTCACGCTCGTTGAAGCAGGCGGTCTCGACCCCGTGGACCCCGCTGCCGACAAATGGTACTTCGTATATGACGGTAACAGCTGGACCGTAGACGAGACAACCGAGCTCAAGCCCGACGGCGAAGGCCTCTTCAAGCTCAGCAACTACTCAATCGCTGTTCCCGAAGGCACCGACGGCATCAACTTCCAGATTACAAACTCGACATGGTCAAAAACCTACGGCTGGGCTGAGAACGACGACGACACAGTAGGCGCCACCATACCCCTCGGCGCTACAGGCAACGCATGGGTAACATGCGCCACCGGCAGCTACGACATCGTTTTCGACCACACCAACTCCACTGTCAAGTTCACCGGATACGACTCCACAGGTGTCAACAACGTTGAGGCTGCCGCCGACGCAGCGCCCGAATATTACACCCTCACCGGCGTAAAAGTAGCAGCTCCCGCAGCGGCAGGCATCTACATCGTGCGCCGGGGTAATAAAACGAGCAAAGTTATCGTTAAATAAGAGCTTATCACCCTGAAACTCTTCTGAAATGAATACCGACACCCTGCTCTCCCTGGCCTCGGCTTTTGCTCTCGAAGGCGATATAGCCGAAATACGCCCTCTCGGCGAAGGCTTCATCAACGACACTTTCATAGTGCGCACAGCCTCTGCCGACACCCCCGACTATATTCTGCAGCGCAAGAACAGCTCGATTTTCGCCGACGTTCCCGCCATGATGGAGAACATCCGCAAAGTCACTGCCCACATCCGAGGCAAAGTTATCGCCGAGGGCGGCAACCCCATGCGCGAGGTTATGACTATAGTACCCCTCCGCGACAATGCCGCGAAGTACGTTCACACCGACGCCGAGGGTGGTTGCTGGACTGTGTCGGTATTCATTTCCGACACTATAGCCTACGACCGCGCCGACACCCCCGCGCTCGCACGCATGGGCGGCCTCGGCATTGGCCGCTTCCAGGCTCAGCTCGCCGACTTTACCGACACCCTCACGCCCACAATACCGGGTTTCCACGACATAGCTTTCCGCTTCGGCCAGTGGGATGCCTCACTCAAAGCCGATGCCGCCGGCCGCGCCACCTCTGTTGCTGCCGAGATTGAAGCAATCGAGAGCCGCCGGGCACGCATGCTCGAATACCACGAACTCGTGCGCACAGGCGTTATTCCCGCCCGTGTAACTCATAACGACACCAAAATCAATAATATACTTTTCGGTAAAGACGGCCGCGTGCTGTGCGTGATTGACCTCGACACAGTAATGAGCGCACCCGTGCACAACGACTTCGGCGACGCCATACGCACCTACGCCAACACCGGCGCTGAAGACGACTCCGACCTCTCGCGCGTAGGCCTCTCCATGCCCATGTTCGAGGCATATGCCGACGGCTACCTCTCCTGTCAGGCTCCGATTCTTACCAAGCCCGAGCTCGACTACCTCGCCTTCTCGGCCATATACATCACCTACGAGCAGGTGCTCCGCTTCCTCATGGACTATATCGATGGCGACAAGTACTACAAGACAAAAGACGCCGAGCACAACCTCCGTCGCACACGCGCACAGCTGCGCCTGCTCGAAAGCATGGAGGAGAACTACCCCGCCATGACCGAGGCAATTGCCCGTATAGCTCATAAATACCGCACTGAAATCACTCAATGAATATTCCGCTCCTGATACCAAGAAACAACTGCAACGCCCCGGCCCGTGTGGCCGTGGGCGTTTGTTGCTGGCCAGAGGGTTGGCCCTCCACCCCCGCTGTAACCCTTGAGCTGTGGCACTCGGGCGCTATGCTCCACCTGCGTTTCACCGTCGACGAAGAAACTTCGGCGGCGCTCGTCACCGACGACGGAGGCGAGGTGTGGAACGACTCCTGCGTGGAAACTTTCATTGACTTCGGTGACAGCGAAGGTGCCTACTACAACATCGAGGTAAACTGCATCGGCACCCTGCTGATGACTTGCCGCCGTGGACGCGACCGCGACGTATGCCCCGCCCCCGCCGAAGTGCTCGGCAGCATCGTAAGGCGCACATCTTTGCCCCGCAAGCCCTTCGGCGAGCGCAAGCTCGGCGAGCCCTGGACACTCGAGCTCGACATCCCCGCCACGGCATTTTTCCGCTCACGCATAAGCGATTTCAGCGGCGTCAAGGCACGCGCCAATTTCTATAAATGTGGCGACGGACTCAGCCGTCAGCACTTCCTCGCATGGCAGCCCGTGCGCTCACTGCAGCCCGACTTCCACCGCCCGCAGGATTTCGCCCCGATTATTTTCCAGGACTGACCATGAGCGCGAGCCGCCGTTCACACGCCCTGGCCCAACTCGACGAGAGCGCACTCGCTCTCCTCATAAGCCACGACGACTGCGATGCCTTCACCGAGCTATACCGGCGGCACTCGGGGCCTCTCTTCATGCTCGCATATTTCTATCTCAAAGACCACGACGCAGCTGCCGACGCCCTGCAACATGTGTTCATGACGCTTTGGGAAAACCGTGCGCGCCTCGAGCCGGAGCGAAGCCTCCGCTCCCTGCTCGTAACGTCGATGAAAAACCACGTGCTCAACCTCCTGCGCAACAAGCGCGTGCATCTGAAGTTCACCGCCGAGTCGGCAGCAGAGCCCGCCGCAACTATCCCCTCGCCCGAAGAGGCCTTCGAGAGGGCCGAGCGCGAGAGGCTCCTCGAGCTCGCTATAGCCGACATACGCGGCGAGACACGCCGCGAGATTCTCAGGCTCCGACGCGAGGGTATGTCGAACAAAGAGGTAGCCGAAGCCCTCGGCATACCCGAGAACACCGTCAAGACTTACTACGCACAGAGCATACGCACTTTGCGCGACCGCTTCAAGACTTTCATGATTATTATATTCACACTTTGCTCCACTTTATTACAATGAGCCGGATAAAAGACACCGATTTACTCAATCTGCTGAGTGGCAATCTCTCAGACGAGGGACTGAACTCCCTTGCCGACGCCCTCGCCAGCGACCCGGAGGCCCGCGAAATGCTCTCGTCTCAAATGGATATTGTATATAACAGACTCGAGAGCGAAGATATTACTGCCGACCTCAACAACGAAGCCCGCAGGGCTGTGGCCGAAAGCATGCTGCGGCGCATAAAGCGCCGTCGCCTGTGGCGCACACTAACACTGGCAGCCTCGCTCACTCTGCTCTTCTCGCTCGCCACGGCAATCATGTGGCACCATACCCGCGTTCCCGAAATTCTGCCGGAGGACTACGCCTCGCTTGTTGTTGAAGAAGGTGAGCAACCCGTGCATATGTTCTTCCACGACGGCACGCACGTTACCCTCAACGCAGGCTCCACCCTCCGCTACCCCGCGCATTTCAGCTCCGACAGCCGCAAGGTATGCCTCAGCGGCGAAGCCTATTTCTCGGTAGCGCACGACAGCGACCGACCCTTCACCGTTGACCTCGGTCACTCTACGGTATGTGTCAAAGGCACTTCTTTCAATGTCAAGAACTACAGCGGCGACCGCACCGCCACCGTCACCCTCGACGAGGGCGCCGTCGACATCGTGCACGCCGACACTCACTACGAACTGCACCCGCAGCAGTCAGCCATATACGACTACGAGGCAGGCACCGTATCTATCATTGACCGCGGTACCGGCGCCGCCCGCTCTTCGCTGTGGCGCAACAACGTGATTGCCTTCGACAAAACCTCGCTCGACGAGGTTTTGGCCACCCTCAGCCGCCGCTATGGTGTCGACTTCGAGCTCGCCGACAGCACAGTGTGCTCGCACACCTTCACTTTCACATCTACGGCGATGCCCCTCGACTCCATTCTCCGCGACCTCGAAGCTATATCTTACCTCAAATTTACCAAGAACGGCAACACCGTGCGTATTTATTCGACAAAATAAACAGCTAACCGGTATATCACTTTCGCGAGGAAGTGTGTATTTAATGTATCAAGCTGTTAAACCAACCATTTTACCATGAGAAACTTAAAAATAGTGCTATGGTGTGCTTTGCTCGCATTGTCGTCGAATGTGCTTTCGGCACAGACCGTGACACTGCAGATGAAAGCCCCATTGGAAAAAGTTCTTGCCGAGCTCACTGAGCGCACAGGCTACAACTTCAATTACGCCGACCAGCTTATCGACGCCGGTCGCACCGTGACTGTCAATGTTACCGACACCGAGCTCTCCAAGGTGCTCGCCTCGCTTTTCGACAATCACGGCATAACTTACACCTTCAAAGGCAAAACCGTATTCCTCGCCCCTGCAAAAAAGGACGCTGCAAAAAGCGATAAAGCCGAGCCCGTGAAAATCACCGGCACGGTGACTGACGACAATGGCGAGCCACTCATCGGCGCCTCCATTACCGTTAAAGGCGAGCGCCGCGGCGTGACCACCGACTACGACGGCAACTACGAGATTTCTGTAGACCCCGGCACGGTGCTCCTCTTCTCCTCGGTAGGCTACCTGCCCGCCGAGGCCGTTGCCAAAGGAGGCACACTCAACCTTAGCCTGCGCGAGAACAGCGAGCTCCTCAACGAGGTCGTTGTAGTGGGCTACGGCACAATGCGCAAGAGCGACGTCACCGGCTCGGTATCGTCGGTAAAGGCCACCGAGCTGCAGGTAGCGCCTGTGGCAAGCACCGCCGAGGCTCTGCAGGGCCGCGTGGCAGGTGTGGTTGTGCAGAACACCAGCGGCGACCCCTCGGGCTCCGCTTCAATCCGCATCCGCGGTTCCAACTCGCTAACCTACGGCAACGACCCACTTGTGATTATCGACGGCGTTCAAGATGCAAGCCTCGGCAGCCTCAATCCCAACCAGATTGAGACCATGGAGGTGCTCAAAGACGCCGCCGCACTCTCTATCTACGGCTCCCGCGGTGCAAACGGTGTTATCATCGTCACCACAAAGGAAGGCCGCTCTGAGCGCGCGCAGATCACCTACAACGGATATGTAAAATTCTCGCAGGTGAACAAGGTGCTCCCCTCGCTCGGTGCTTCCGACTACGCCTCGCTCATGAACGAGGCATACCGCGAGAACGGTCTGACACAGATGTTCGACCCCGACGAGATTCCCTGGCTCGGACGCGGCGTTGACTGGCAGCGCCAGATTTTCCGCAACGCTTTCGCACAGAACCACAATATTGGCATAAGCGGGGCCTCGAAAAACGTATCATACTATATCGCCGGTGGCGTGCTCCGCAACCAGGGCGTGATAGTGAACTCCGACTTCAACGAGTACAACCTCCGCGCCAACATGAAGGTTGAGGCTCTCAAGGGCCTCACGCTCTCGCTCAACACCTTCGCCTCTTACAGCCAGTCGCACAAAGGCGACACCGAAGGCGCACTCACATCGGCTCTCAAATGGTCGCCCACAAAGTCGGTGTTCGACGCCGACGGCAACTACGTGCAGCCCGGCGGAGGCATCGGCCCCGTATCTGACTTCAACCCCGTGGGCCTCGCAAACGAGATTGTGGTCGACAACAACCGCGCCACTTTCAACGTTGCCCTCCAGGCTGAATACAAGTTCACCGACTGGCTCAAATTCTCCACCATGCTCGCCTACCGCGCCAACAGCACAATGGCAGGCTGGTTCGACAACCAGGTATACAACCTCGGCCCCGAGGAAGACATCGCAGGCAGCAAGACACAGAGCTCGTATATGGCTCTCCAAAGCACCTCTATCCTCACCTTCGACAAAGACTTCGGCAAGCACCACGTAGGCGCCACCGCTGTCTACGAATACATCGCCGACAAATACGAGAGCACACAGGCCGCCGCCAAGGGTATACCCGTGGAACTCGGCTACCAGGGCGTGCACTTCGGCAGCATCATACAGAAACCCTGGCTTGAATATACCGCCACGAAAATGCTCTCAACCATGGTGCGCGCCAACTACTCCTACGACAGCCGCTACATGCTATCGGCCTCGTACCGCTACGACGGCGCAAGTCAGCTCGCCCCCGGCCACAAGTTCGACGGCTTCTGGGCTGTGTCGGCAGGCTGGAACATCGCCTCCGAGAAATTCATGGAGAGCACCACGCGCATCATCAATCAGCTCAAACTCCGTGCCAGCTACGGTACCGTGGGCAACGCAGCTGTGCCGGCCTACTCATCGCACATGAAATTCACCCCCGGCACCGACGCCTCGGGCGGCCCCACACTCTCTATCTCGCAGCTGAGCAACAACAACCTCAAGTGGGAGCGCACCTCTGAGTTCAACGTCGGCCTCGACCTTGCCCTCTTCAACAACCGCCTTACATTCACCGGCGAATACTACGCAAAGAAAACCACCGACCTCCTCATGTGGCGCAAGGTGCCTTCGGCCCTTGGCGTCGAGACCGTGCTCACAAACGTGGGTTCAGTGCGTAACCGCGGCTGGGAATTTACCCTCGGCGGCACTCCAGTGAACACCGGCAACTTCTACTGGAACATCAACTACTCCATAAACTTCAACCGCAACAAGATTCTCGCACTCGACGGTCTCTCCGACACCCTCATCAACTCGGGCAACGTTGATATGCCCGGTCTCGTGGGCTCGTACGTGCAGATGCTCGGCCAGCCTATGGGCACATTCCTCGGCTACACCTACGCAGGCGTGTGGAAAACCGAAGAAAGCTCTATAGCTGCCATGTATGGCGCCAAACCCGGCGATGCAAAGTATGCCGACATTAACGGCGACGGCCTTATCGACAACAACGACATCGGCATCATTGGCAACGCTCAGCCCAAGTTCACCTACGGTATCAACAACACTCTGCGTTACCGCGACTTCGACCTCAACATCTTCTTCCAGGGTGTGTACGGCAACGACGTCTACAACCAGAACCGCGTGCGCCGCGAGTCTTACTCGGGCGGCCAGTCGTTCCCCACAAGCCCCGTGATCGCCGACCACTGGACACCGCAGAACCAGACCGACGTTCCCGCTTTCTCAGGAAACGAATACGTAAACTCATCGCGTTGGGTTGAAGACGGCTCTTACTTCCGTCTCAAAAACCTCACCCTCGGCTACACCTTGCCCGCCTCGGCTCTCAAGGCCATGCGTCTTGCACAGCTGCGATTGTCGGTGAGCGCCACTAACCTCTTCACGCTCACACACTACAGCGGCTACGACCCCGAAGCAAGTATGGGCACCGACGCTTACGGCGCCGGCATAGACCGCGGAATTTACCCCTCGGCCAAGAGCTGGTCGATAGGGCTCGACATCACTTTCTGATTTAAAAAAATTGAAGTCAATGACAACTAAAAAATATATCGGCAGTCGCTTCCGCACGCTTATCCTTGGCACGGCTATAGCCCTCGGATTCTCAGCGTGCAACCTCGACGAAGACCTCACCGGTCAGCCGACAACCGACAAATTCTTCGGCACTCTCGCCGACTTCAACAGCTTCATAGCCGGTGCCTACACTCCTCTCTACGCTATCTACGGCTCCGACGCTCCTTACGTTGCCACCGCAGGCGGCGAGGATGTAAATGTGCAGAGCGTGGTTCGCTGGCGCGGTATCGACCGTGCCGACTTCAACGCCGTAACGAATCCCGACGAAATCACCGACGTGCTCTGGAACAACACCTACGCAAGCATCAGCGCCTGCAACACCCTCGTGGAGCTCGTCGACGCCAACACCAAACTCGCCCCCGACGACCTCCGCCCCATTGCAGGCGAGGCTCGCTTCCTGCGTGCCCTGGGCTACTTCAACATGGTGCGTTGGTTCGGCAAGGTGCCCCTCCTCACCGAGCACAACCAGGCAATGGCTTCTGAAGAGCCCGAGGCCGAGATAAGCGCCATTTATGATTATATAGTAGGCGAGCTCACTGCCGCCGAAAGCATGCTCCCCGCGCAGGTTGAGAACCCCTCCAAGCCCTCGTCGGCTGCCGCCTCGGCTCTCCTGGCAAAGGTTTACCTCACCATGGCCGGGTTCCCCCTCTACAAGGAGGAGTGCCATGCACTCGCACGCGACAAAGCCGCGCAGGTGATGACAGCAGGTTATTCGCTCAACAACGACTTCCTCGGCCTGTGGTTCTTTGCCAACCGATACACCAACCCCGAGATGATCTTCACACTCTATGCAAGCTCTGATGCAGGCACAGGCGGCTACATCAACCGTGCCGTGCGCCCCGTGGCCGAAGGCGGTTGGGCCGACTGGACAAGCGACCGCCGCTTTATGGAAACCTTCCCCACCGGCTCGCGCTTCGACGGCACTTTCTACCTCACTTTCAACGACGGCAGCTCGTGGGAGAGCGCCGATGTTGCAGAACCTTATGTAACAAAACTGCGTGACGGAGGCCCCAAGGCGGGCGACTTCTACGGCTCGAGCGTGGCAAACCTCGCCGACGGCTTCTACTGCCTTCTTCGTTATGCCGATGTTCTCCTCATCTACGCCGAGGCTGCCAACAAGGCCGAAGGCGCGCCCTCGAAAGAAGCTTACGGCGCTATCAACGAAGTTCGCCGCCGTGCAGGCCTCGACCCGCTCGCCGGACTCTCGCACGATGAGTTCGACCGCGCTGTGCTCAACGAGCGAAACTGGGAGCTTGCCTACGAGTGCAACCGCTGGTTCGACATGTGCCGCCGCCACATCGTTGCCGAGACTGTGAAGGCGTACTACCCCGACGCTCAGGTTTCCGACAACAACTACCTCCTCCCCAAACCCACCGACCAGCTGTCGATTATGACAGGCGTTACACAAAACCCCGGTTATACCCATTAATACGATGAAAATCCTCAACATATGCGCAGCCTGCGCGGCTGCTTACGCCACTGTGGCGATTTCGGCTTGTGCCGATCATCATCTGCCCTCCGACCCCGTGCGCACTATGCCCGTAAAGGCTCTCGTAATCGAGGTCAACGGTGAGGACTACACCGCCGTGCCCTCGCTAACCGACGACGGCGCTTTCGCCTCCGTGCTCGACCTCGCCGTGAAAATTCCCTCCGTCAACGCAAAAGTCACAACTATCGCCCTCGCCGACGGTTACTCATGCCCCATTGCGGCAGGCGATCTCGTGACTTTCTCCGACGACTACCTCCTGCCCCTCGAGCTCACACGCGGCAACGCTACCGAGACCTACACGGTGCGTATGTCGTTCAACCCGCCCCCATTCTTCTACTTTGTGAAGAGCTCTGACAGCGACTCGGAAGGCGCCCGTTACTTCATCGACCTTGAGAACCCCGTAAAGATTGCCTCCGGCACTTACGACCGCTACTATGAGGGCGAAGTCGACCTCACCGCTTCAAACTGGGATAACGTAGGACTCGTAACCGAAGACCTCTCCACTATCCTCAACCTTGCAGCCGGCCCGTGGCCCGCAGTTTCGTTCTACAGCTGGATCCCCGAGCAAAAAGCCGCCAAAGGCGACGGATACTTCCCCAGCGACGGCCCCTGGAACGACTGGCTCGCCACAAACGGCAACCCCGATATCGTTTCACCCGGCGTATGGCGCGTCAACTACGACTCCGCCTCCAACGTCGTCGATATGACCATGACACAATGGGCTGTTTCGGGCTCGGCTGTAGCTAAGCTAACACCCATGCGCTACGATGCAAGCACAAAAAGCTGGAGCCTCACAGCCAAGCTCAATCAAGGCTCGTTCATCTTCGAGACCATACCCGTAGCTTTCGGCGACCCGCGCTTCAACCTCGGTCTCCGCACCGGCATCCTCGGCCAGCTCGGCTCTGAGGGCGACGCTATAGAAGTGGGCACCGCAGGTGAATACCGCATAACCCTCACACTCTCCAACTCTCCTTACTACACATTCTCTCTCTCCAAGATATGAAAATGACCATTATAACAGCAGCTCTGTGCTCCATGCTCGCACTCGGAGCATGCTCGTGGGATAAAGGACCCGATGCCCCAGGCACACCGCCCGGTAACAACGTCGCTACCGACGGCTCGCTCCGTGGAGCCGTAGTGGGCAAGTATGTGCGTTTCTCCCAAGGCGCGCCCTACGCAGGCGAGGAATCTTCTCTCTGGGCCGATACCGTATGGCGCAACGACCGTGCATACAGCCAGATAGCCCTATGGACAGAGCCGGGCACCAAAGTCACCGGCCTCACTTTCGAGTTCACTCCGCTCAAAAACTATGAGTCGGAGATTCCGGCCGAAGCCATACGCCTGCGCTCTGTGCAGTATGTGGCGGGCGACGTCGAACCCTCTGTCGATGCCCAGCCCCTGCCGAGGCCCGAAGCTTTCATAGCCGACGCCCTCGCCGAAAGCCTCCCCACCACAATCGCCGACGGCGAGCAGGCATACCTCTGGCTCACCGCCGACATACCCGCCGACTGCACCCCCGGCACCTACACAGGCTCGCTGAGCGTGCTCAGCGAAGGCAGGGAGATTCTATCCTTCGACATACGCATGCTCGTGGCGCCGCACACCCTCCCCGACCCCGCGCAGTGGAAATTCCACCTCGACCTTTGGCAGTTCCCCTTCCAACTCCCCTCGCTCATCGAAAGCAACGGCTCGATGTCGGTAGCCCCGCTCTCCGAAGCTCACTTCGACCTCCTGCGCCCCTTCTACACCCTCCTTGCCGACGCTGGGCAGAAAGCCATAACCACTTATATCAAAGACGGCGCTTTCAACAAAGGTCAGACTATGGTGAACTGGAGCCGCACCGCCGACGGCAGCTGGAACTTCGACTTCTCGCCCTTCGACCGCTACATCGAGTTCATGCAATCGCTCGGTATCGACGGGCAGATAAACTGCTTCTCCATAGCCGGTTGGAACAATTCCGTTGGCTACACCGACCACACAGGCGCAGCCCGCACCCTAAACCTCCCCATAGGCTCGGCTGATTTCAACTCAACATGGACAGCCTTCCTCTCGTCGTTCCGCAGCCACCTCCAGAGCAAAGGCTGGTTCGACAAAGCCGTGCTGTTCATGGACGAGAACAACGACGCCGACATGCAGAAGATTGTAAACCTCATCCGCTCCTGCGGGGCCGACTGGAAAATAGGTCTCTCGGGCCGCAACATGACAGCCGCCATAGAGAAAGAGCTTTACAACTATTCAACTATCATCGGCGCTTATCCCTCGGCAACAGGTATCACACTGCCTATATTCTACACAAGCTGCTCGCAGAAGCACCCCAACAACTACGTCACCACAACCACGGCTCCCGCCGAAATGACGTGGATGGCATGGCATGCAATGGCGCTCGGATTCAAAGGCTACCAGCGCTGGGCTTTCGACTACTGGACGCTCTCTGACCCGCTCAACGCACGCGACCGCGGCAACACCGCAGGCGACTTCAGCATGATTTACCGCAGCGGCAACACCACCGACGCCAAACCTCTCTCGAGCATACGCTTCGAAATGCTGCGCGACGGTATACAGGACTTCGAGAAAGCCCGCATCTTAGGCGTCAACCGTCTCTCCTCTGTTTTGGCGGCTTTCCGCGACATCAACGCCACCGACGCTACTGCCGCAGTGGCCGCAGCACAGTCTCAGATTAAAAAACTCTCCGTACAATGAACCCCCTTTTAAGGTTATGGTTTGCAGCAGCTGTCGTGGCGCTCTCGTGCGCCGCGACAGCCAAGGCTGCCTCTGCTAAAGTGTTCCCGGTAATTCCCGAACCGCAGAAAATTGAAAACCGCCGGGGAGCCTCTCTCGCCCCTTCGGCTCTTACACACATCACAGTGAGCGGCGCTGAAATGCCCGTGCTCTACGGTGCCCTCGACCGCCTGCCGCAGGGCAAACGCGCCGGTGCCGGCGTGCAACTGCTCATCGACTCCATAGCAAGCCCCGAATCTCCCGAAGGCTACATCCTCGACATCGACTCAAAAGGCGCCACCGTGCGCTCGCGCGATGCCGCCGGCCTCTTCTACGGAGCAATGACTCTCAGCCAACTCATCGACGACAGCAACGAGACGGCAAGCCCTCTCGCCCCCATGCACATCGAAGACTTCCCCGTGCACCCCGTGAGAGCCGTGCACTTCGACTCCAAACACCACCTCGACCGCACCGAGTACTACTACCGACTCATCGACCGCCTCGCTTCGTGGAAAGTAAACACCGTGATTTGGGAGCTCGAAGACAAATTCCAATACACCCGTCGGCCCGAGTGCTCCGCTCCCAATGCCCTCAGCGCTCAGGAAATGAGAGCAATATGCGACTACGCACATGAGCGCAACATCGACATCAACCCGCTCGTGCAGGGTCTGGGCCACGCCGGTTACATCCTCAAGCACCACTGGGAGCTGCGAGAGAGCCCCGACAGCGACTGGGAGTTCTGCCCCGCCAACGACGCTACCTACGACCTCCTCTTCGACCTCTACACCGACGCCCTCGAAGCCATGCCTCACGGCAAATACCTCCACATTGGCGGCGACGAAATCACAGAGATAGGTATTGACGAACGGTGCCGCGCCACGGGCCTCACACCCTTCCAGCTCCAGATGAAATGGCTGCAACGCGTGTGCGACTTCGCCCGCGAGCACGGCCGCACACCAATCTTCTGGGACGACATGCCCCTCAAATACGGCGACCTGTGGTGGGTGATTCACGGCGGCCTCTCCGATGCGGAAGTCGACGCCAACTGGCACACCGACCGCCTCGACGAAGCTATCGAAATGTTCCCGCGCGACTGCGTTTACATGCGGTGGCACTACGACGACCCCACTATCTACCCACACCTCAAAGTCCTCGACTGGTACAAAGACAAAGGCCTGCGCGTAATGGGTGCCACGGCAGCTGCCGACGGCGGCAGCCCCTACATGCCACGCTTCGGCTCCAAAATAAGCCACATACACGCCTTCTGCCGCCTCGCCAACGACTACAATCTCGACGAAGGCATATTCGCCACCTGCTGGGACGACGGCTCGCCCCACTGGGAGACCGTGCAACGCGGCTTTGCTGCACTCGGCGAATACGGCTGGAAGCCCGACGGGCGCGATGAGAACGACTTCAGAGAAGCCTTCGCACGCAACTACTTCGGCCTGCACGACAAAGGCGCCACAGCCTTCATCGAAGACCTTGAGAACGCAGCCAACTTCTTCGACGGCGCTCTTATAGTCGACGGCCGGCGCAACCCCGCATGGCAAGTGCGCGACTACACGCTCATCGACCTCCCCGACCCCGCCAAGCCCGGCGACTGGAGCAAGCGCCATGCTGCCCGCCTCGACTCGGCACGCGCACAGATCGACGACTGCCGTCGCATAGCAACAGCTATCACCGACGCTCGCGCCAACGCCCTGCGCAACCGCTACACACTCGACATCTACCAACGCAACTGCGAGCTCTTCGCCTTCCCCGCACAGCTCCTCCTCGCTCTCGCCGACGTAGACTCGCAAGCCGACAGCGCATCGAAAGACCGCCTGCTCGCCCTTATTGATGACTTCGACGCTCTGAAAGCCGACTTCATCGACACCTACGGCCGCACCCGCTTCATGACCCAACCCGCCGGCTACGTTGCCGACATGAACCACCACAAACACCTTGCAGCCCTCACCCCCGATGCACAATGGCTGTTCCTATACGAGAACGCCTGCATCGACAGCATCCGCAAATGGCTGGCTGAGAAATAATCACAAGTAAAAACCTTAACGCCCGGTGCTCCGCTTACAACGGTTGCATCGGGCGCTTTATTATAGTGTAAAAATCGTGGGCCGGTAAAAAAATTGCGGTTGAAAAACCGCATGCACAAAAAAAATTGCTTATCTCCCGACAAGCAATCCAGTTAACCTTAAATCTATACCATGAAAAACACGATGCAAAATTATAGCTATCACGGCTTTCATGCAAGTATTTGTGGCATTATTTCACTTTATATTAACATTCTTTAGAGCACCTTGCCCGAGCCCACCTATTTGCTTGCAATTTCTTGCAGAAAAAGCCGGAGTCCCTGAGCAAAATGCCAGCGAGGCATATATAACTGCGCTTACACAGATATATGCCTCGTTAACATTTTTATACAATGGAGCCAAGCCGCTGTCAATCAGCGTCTATCGCTTACCACATAGGGGTAAAGCCATTGCTCTTCTCAAGCAGGTCGTTGGCACAGCCGGTGAAGCCGGGGTGCTTGGTGGTGTCGAACTTCAGAATAGGAGCACCGGGGTTGAGGCGGAGGCGCCCGAGGTCAATCCAGAAATCGCCTGTCGAATCGGCAAACTTGAAGTAGTATTTACCGCCGGTTGCATCAGCCACCGACCGCCATTGGGTCGACGACACATTAGGCTCACCCTCAATCTCATAGCCATAGGGGACGCTCACTGTGCCCATTATGCTCTCAAGCGAGCCAAGCGCCTGCGGATAGTCGAAGTCGGTAGGCACATGGTTGATAAAGAAAGAGGCGCGCACAAAGCGGTCGGCGCTCTTCACCGTGCCCGGCAGCATGTTCACGCCGCCAACGCCGGTCCAATAGGCCTCAATAGCCTGCATCTGAGGCAGCGGAGGATCGTTGGTCAGCACCTTGTACTCCTTGCCGCGGTGCAGCACCAGTTTGCCGTCTACATATTCCATTACCAGCGTGTCGCCGGTGGTGTCGGTCACAGCCCAGTGCAGGGTCGAGACAGTGCCCCCGTCGAAAGTCTTGCCGAAGATTGCAAACTCATTGGCCTGCAGCCATGCGGCCACCTCGTCGACAGTGGCGAAGTTATCAAGGAAATAGCTCACGAGCATCGCCAGGCTCATCACGGGAGTATCGCCCGAGCCCGTCGATATTTTATATACTGTGCCTTTACAGAAGAGGCCGTTCATCACCAGACCCTTCTCGTTCATGCCCTCGGTCACGCCGCCGTCGTAGCCCACGGCGAGCACAGAGCCGTAGCGTGAGCGCCAGTTGAGGCAGGGTTCCTCAGGCATGCTCGTCTTGGCAACGCCGGCAGGATATACATATACATTTGTGGGGATAGGCGTGCGCCAGTCAAGAGTACGGCCAACAAGCACATAGCCCTTGTCGCCGAGATATACCACGCGCGAGCACGCATCAGCCCCGGCCCATGCCGAAGCCACAAGTGCGGCTGCCGCTAAAAATTTAAGAACTTTCATAGTCGGAACGTTATATAGTTATGAATATATAACGCCCGCCACTACCTACTTGTTCTCAATACTGCAGGTAGATAAACGGCACAAGTTCGCTCTGGCGAGCCTGTATCACCAGGAAGATTATCGCCGACAGCAGAACTGCCTGCCACACAAGCGGTAGCGTGGTATACGCCTCGGCCACTCCGGCGCTCCAGCGGCGTGGTGTGAGATGCGCCACAAGCCCCACGCCAAGGGCAAGCACTATCATCATATACCCCTCAACAAACTGCGGCGCAACCGAGGCGTGGAAATCTCCGAACACCTGCCCAGCCATGGCGCCAACGGTAGCGAGGTCGGGAGCTCGGAAGAAAGTAAAGCCTATGACTACCAAAGCAAAAGTGACCGCCATATTGGCTATGCGGATGTCGAGCCGCCCGCGCGCACTCTCGGGCACGCGCCACACCTTGCGCAGCGACTTATGCAGCACGAGCAGAAGCCCGTGATACGCGCCCCATATTATATACATCACCGACGCCCCGTGCCACAGACCACCTATCACCATGGTTATGAACTGGTTGAAATAGGCACGAGCCTTGCCACGGCGGTTGCCCCCGAGAGGTATGTAGAGATAGTCGCGCAGCCATGTGCTGAGCGATATATGCCAGCGGCGCCAGAACTCCGTGGGGTTCTGCGACTTGAAAGGCGCCGCGAAATTCTCCTTGAAGCGGTAGCCCATGAGCAGCGCAAGGCCTATAGCCATGTCGGAGTAGCCCGAGAAGTCGCAGTAGAGTTGGATTGTGAACCCTATGGCGCCCATTAAATTCTCGAAGCCCGTGTAAAGCGACGGATTATCGAAAATACGGTCAACAAAATTCCCGCTTATATAGTCGGCTATCACCACTTTCTTCACAAGACCGGTCATTATCAGAAAGAGCCCCTCCGAAATCATAGCAGGCGTAGCCGGGCGGTTCTCACGTATCTGCGGAAGCATATCCTTGGCGCGCACCACGGGCCCGGCAAGCAGCGGTGGGAAGAAAGTGAGGAAGAAGAAGTAGTCGAGGAAGCACCTGCAAGCTCGCATCTCGCCTCGGTAAATATCCACTATATAGCTTATCGAGCGGAAAGTAAAGAACGAAATTCCGGCGGGCAGGAGCACCTCAAGAGGGTCAAATGTGCGACCCATGATACTCCCGACTGCATCGGCCAGCAGATTGAAATACTTGAAGTAGACGAGCATGCCCACATTGACACACACATTGAGCGCCACTATCCCGCGTCGCACCGCCGCCGAATGCGAAGCATCAAGCCAAAGCCCAAGCAGCCAGTCACTCAGGGCCACGCCACAAAGTATAAACACGCACCACGAGCCCGATTTATAATAGAAATAAAGCGAGAACGCTATCACAAGCAGCATCTTCACCGTACGCTGTCGCCGCACGGCCTGATAGAAGACCATAAACAACGCGAACAACACCAGGAAAAGGCCCGTGTTGAAAAGCATGGGGTGCGATGCGTCGTAGCTAAGTAAGTCGAGTAGCCGAGAGAGAATATGTTCCATAATTGCGGCGCAAAAATACACAAAATTCCCCGTACTCGCGCTATTGCCTCGCGCTTTCCTTTGCTGTTTGCGTTATTATTTGTACCTTTGTAAGTTAATCTCTCAGAAAATGGACTTTTCACTCCAATCGCAATACAAGCCCACGGGCGACCAGCCGCAGGCTATCGAGCAGCTTGCCGAAGGTATTCGGCAGGGGCGCGAGGCGCAGACCCTCCTCGGTGTCACCGGCTCGGGCAAGACCTTCACGATGGCAAACGTCATCAAGGAGGTGCAGCGCCCTACCCTCATCCTCAGCCACAACAAGACTCTGGCGGCTCAGCTATACAGCGAGTTCAAGCAGTTCTTCCCCGAGAACGCAGTGCAGTATTTCGTTTCTTATTACGATTACTACCAGCCCGAGGCATACATCCCCTCTGTCGATAAATACATCGAGAAAGACCTCATGGTCAACGACGAAATCGAGCGCCTGCGCCTCGCTACAGTCTCGGCTCTCCTCTCGGGGCGCCGCGACGTCGTGGTAGTCTCCTCGGTATCGTGCCTCTACGGCATGGGCAACCCAACCGACTTCAACGAGAACGTCATCACCGTCCGCAAGGGCATGCGCATAAGCCGCAACGATTTCCTCCGCAAGCTCGTAGGCGCTCTTTACTCACGCAACGAGGTCGACTTTCAGCGTGGCAACTTCCGCGTCAAAGGCGACACCGTCGACATACGCCTCGCCTACGAGGAAATTGTGGTGCGTGTCGTTTTCTGGGGCGACGAAGTTGAGCAGGTAATCACCATGCGCCCCGAAGATAACGCCCACCTCGGCACACACGACAGCTTCAACATCTACCCCGCCAACCTCTTCGTAACATCGCCCGCGCGCCAGGCCGCCGCCGTAGCGCAGATTCAACTCGACCTCGGCAGGCAGATAGAGTTCTTCAACAACGAGGCGCGCCTCCTCGAAGCCCAGCGCATCGAAGAGCGCGTGACCTACGACGTGGAGATGATCAAGGAGCTCGGATATTGCACGGGCATCGAAAACTACTCGCGCTACTTCGACGGCCGACGCGAGGGCGAGCGGCCTTTCTGCCTCCTCGACTACTTCCCCAAGGACTTCCTCACCATTATCGACGAGAGCCACGTGACCGTCCCGCAGATTCGCGCTATGTACGGCGGCGACCGCTCCCGCAAGGAAAACCTCGTGGAATATGGCTTCCGCCTACCGGCAGCTCTCGACAACCGCCCCCTCAAATTCGAGGAATTCGAGAGCCTCACCAATCAGATGATTTACGTGAGCGCTACCCCGGCCGACTACGAGCTCGAGCGCTGCGAGGGCGTGGTGGTAGAGCAGGTAATACGCCCTACCGGCCTCCTCGACCCCTTGATTCGCGTGAAACCCTCCATGAATCAGATCGACGACCTCCTCGAAGAGATTCAGCTCCGCATAGAGCGCGACGAGCGCACACTCGTAACAACGCTCACAAAGCGCATGGCCGAGGAGCTCAACGACTACTTCCTCAAACTCAAGATAAAGACGGCGTACATACACAGCGACGTCGACACCCTCGACCGCATCAAGATTCTCGACGGCCTCCGCTCGGGAGAGTTCGACGTCCTCATCGGCGTCAACCTCCTCCGCGAGGGTCTCGACCTCCCCGAAGTATCGCTCGTGGCTATCCTCGACGCCGACAAAGAAGGCTTCCTCCGCAGCCACCGCTCGCTCACGCAGACCGTCGGCCGCGCCGCACGTAACCTCAACGGCGAGGTAATAATGTATGCCGACAAAATCACCGACTCCATGCGCCAGACTATCGAGGAGACCGAGCGCCGTCGCGAGATTCAGCTCGCCTACAACCGCGACCACGGCATAACACCGCAGGCTATCGTAAAGGCTCGCAACGCTATCGTAGGGCTCGAGCGCGAGGAAGTCGACGTCGACGCAACCACAACAAGTTCGCGCCGAAAGTCGGAGAAGCAGCTCAACGTGCGCGACAAGCGCGACCAGAAGCGAGGCAAGGTGGCAATACCATACTCCGAGGAGTACTCTACCACAGTCGACATCGCAGCCGACCCCGTGTACGCATACATGAACGCCGACGAGCTCCAGCGCTCTATCAACCGCCTCCGCTCTCAGATGCTCAAAGCAGCCAAAGAAATGGAATTTATGACCGCCGCAAAGCTCCGCGACGAGATTATCAAACTTGAGCTCAAGCTCGAAAGCATGACCAAAGCATGACCGACGCACCTCTCAAAGAAATAGACTACTCCGCCCTCCGCCCCACCGACTGGCTGCCCACATCGGTCAAGGAAATGCGCGCAATGGGCTGGGAATACGTCGACGTCGTGCTTTTCTCAGGCGACGCATACGTCGACCACCCCTCTTTCGGGGCCGCCGTCATTGGCCGCACGCTCCAGGCCGCAGGATATAAAGTGGCAATAGTGCCCCAGCCAAACTGGCAGGACGACCTCCGCGACTTCCGCAAGTTCGGCGCCCCGCGCCTCTTCTTCGGCGTTAGTCCCGGCGCCATGGACTCCATGGTTAACCACTACACGGCCAACCGCCGACGACGCTCCGACGACGCCTTCACCGCCGGCGGACGCCATGGAGCCCGCCCCGACTACCCCACGGTGGTATATTCGCAGATTCTGCGCGAGCTCTTCCCCGACACCCCCATTATAGGCGGCGGCATAGAGGCCTCGCTAAGGCGCCTGTCGCACTACGACTACTGGCAGGACCGACTACGCCCCTCTATCCTCGTCGACTCTAAGCTCGACATGATAATCTACGGCATGGGCGAGAAACCGATTCTGCAACTCGCTGCCCGTCTCGCCGCCGGTGAGCCGGTGTCGGCAATCACCGACCTGCCCCAGACCGTTGTGGCCCGTCCGCTCGACGAGATTCCCGAGCCCGACGAAGCCAACATAGTGCTCGCACCCTACGAGCGCTGCCTCCGCGACAAAGCCTCGCAGGCAGCCAACTTCAAGCACATCGAGCAGCAGAGCAACCGCCTCTGCGGTGGCTCGACGCTATGGCAAGCCACCGGCAAGGTCGCCGTCAAGGTCAACCCCATGCTCCCGGCCATGACACAAGGCGAGATCGACGCCTCATTCGACCTCCCCTACACCCGTCTGCCACACCCCCGCTACAAAGGCAAGGTTATTCCGGCCTACGAGATGATACGCCACTCCGTCAACATGCACCGCGGCTGCTTCGGCGGTTGCGCCTTCTGCACCATATCGGCTCACCAGGGCAAATTCATAGCATCGCGCTCAAAGGAGTCTATTCTCCGAGAGGCCCGGCAGGTGACACGCATGCCCGACTTCAAAGGCTATATCTCCGACCTCGGCGGACCCTCGGCAAACATGTATGCCATGGGCGGCCACGACCGCAGCATATGCGCCAAGTGCCTCCGGCCCTCATGCCTGCACCCCACACCCTGCCGCAACCTCAACACCGACCACCGCCCCCTGCTCGACATCTACCGCGCCGTCGATGCCCTGCCCGGCGTCAAGAAATCGTTCATAGGCTCGGGCGTGCGCTACGACCTCTCTATGCACCGCACAGGCCGCCGCGACGTCGACCGTGCCAACGCCGAGTACAACCGCGAGCTCATCGAGCACCACGTGTCGGGCCGACTGAAAGTAGCTCCCGAGCACACCTCCGACGCCGTGCTCAACCTCATGCGCAAACCCTCCTTCGAGCTCTTCAAGGAGTTCAAGAAAATATTCGACAAGGTAAACGCCGACGCAGGTCTGCGCCAGCAGCTCATACCCTACTTCATATCATCGCACCCCGGCTGCCGCCTCGCCGACATGGCACAGCTCGCCGTCGAAACCAAAGCCCTTGACTTCCACCTCGAGCAGGTGCAAGACTTCACTCCCACACCTATGACCCTCGCCACCGAAATTTACTACACCGGCATACACCCATACACCGGCGAGAAAGTCGCTACTGCAATTACCGCCGACGAAAAACTGCGCCAACGCATGTTCTTCTTCTGGTACGACCCCGCCTACCGCGCACGCATAAACTCGGCACTGCGCAGCATAGGCCGCCCCGACCTCATCGCCCGCCTCTTCGGCGACAGGCCTCCCCACCGCAACAACCGTAAACCGTTTTGATAAGTATCTCTAATAACAGCGCCCCGACCTCACCGGCCGGGGCGCTTTGCTTTATCCCAAAATAACTTATACTGATTCTCAACTGAGGGTGTTACAAAACTTCAAACGGAGCATAATCTCAAGGATCGATGTAGGGACATGCCTTTGGCATGTATGATTGGTACTGCTTTGACAACCTGACTTTTACATACCAAAGGTATCTCCCTACAGTATTCGGATTTTAGAAACGGAGGTATCTACGCGTCCGCCAGGACGCTGATTAAGATGTATATCGAAGCCTTACATTTTAAACAGCCTCCTCTCGGATCCTATCCTGAGCGATGCTCTGAATGGCCCGGAGGGCCTTAAGCTCGTTAACCGGGGGTGCATGTCACCCCCGGGAGTGCCCGCACTATCAATGCCGTGCCGGAGGCACGGTACAAGGGAAGCACTACTAATCGCTCGGCAAAGCGGCTATCGGGCGTATCTGCGACTCCGACATACACCACACTCCTTACGCCTTGGCGCCTTTGGCCCCTTTGAGGCCACCGCCGAGGGCGAAGATATTCGAGTCGTAGCTCACGGTCTTGGCGCCCTGGTCGCGTTTGCGTTTGAGGGCCAGGCGCACAAGGCGCTCCATGAGTTCGGGGAACTTTATACCCGCAGCCTCCCAGAGGTAGAACGAGAGTGAGCCGGGTATGGTGTTGATTTCGTTAACGTAGATTTGGCGCGTGTTGCCGTCCACCATTACATCGACACGGCTCACACCGTGGCACGAGAGCACGCGGAAAGTCTCGCCCGCAAGGTGGCGTATGCGTTCGGTCTCATCGGCAGGGAGCTCGGCGGGGATGCGTTTCTGAGCCGCGTGCATGCCGCGGTTATCCTTGCTGCCACCCATATATTTATCGGTATACGAGAGAATCTCGCCGCTCTTGATAGGCTCCTCGAGCACCGAGGTTATATATTCGTCGCAGTCACCGAGCACGGCACAGTTAATCTCCTGCAGGTTCTCTACCATATCTTCCACAATGATGCGCGAGGAGTAGCGCTGCGCATCATCGACACGCTCAAGGAGCTGGTCGCGGTTTTCGGCGCGGCCTATACCCACGCTCGAGCCGAGGTTGGCGGGCTTCACTATCACGGGGTAACCTATTTTCTCCTCGATTTTTGCTATGAGAGTGTCGCGCTGCGAGAACCACTGCTTGTCGGTGAACCACACATAGTCTACCACAGGTATACCGTCGGCGGCAAGAATCATCTTCATCGTAATCTTGTCCATGCCGTTTGCCGAGGCAAGGGTGTTGCAGCCCGCATAAGGCAGCCCTATGGTCTCGAGCACGCCCTCGAAGATACCGTCCTCGCCGTTAGAGCCGTGCAGCACGGGGATGGCGAGGTCGAGCGTTGTAAGCACGTCGCTCTTGAAAAGCTTGCGGTTGGCAGTATAGAGATTGTAGTCGCCGTACACAGGGCGCATATACACCTCCTCGCACTGCTTGAGCAGAGCGGGTATGTCGCGGAAATTCTTCACATCGGTGAGCGCCTGGCCTGTGTACCATTTGCCCTGCTTGGTGATATATACGGGCACGACCTCGTATTTGTCGCTGTCGATAGCCGCCATGGCCTGGTTGGCCGAGATTACAGATATTTCGTGTTCGGTGGAGCGTCCGCCGAAAAAGACTGCTATTTTAGTTTTCATATTCTTGTATAAGTAGAAACTACTTGAAAGTATCGGGAAGATCGTTTTCGTAGAGCACGGCATCGCCGGCGGCCGCCATGGAGGTGAGCAGGCGCTGGGCCTCTGCAAAACTTGCCACGGGCTTAACGGCTTCGGCAGCCATGCCGCCGTCGGCAAGACCTTTGAGTATCGCCTCGCGGTTATATTCGCCCACTACAATGGCAATGTCGCAGCACGAGGCCGCCTTCTCGCCGAAAGCGCGGTTGAGTTCAAACTGCTCATCACCGAGCTCTATCATGCCCGGGGTGATGAGGAAGCGTTTGCCGGGAGCCATGGCGGCGAGAACGTCGAGAGCCATGGCCGAGCCCACGGGGTTGCTGTTGAAGGCGTCGTCGATAATGGTGAGGCCGCCGGGCACACGCTTTATGCTGAGGCGGTGCTCCACCTGCTCAATTTTATCAACGGCATAGGCTATGCGGTCGTCGGGCACGCCCAACTCATGAGCCATAGCCACGGCAGCGAGGAGATTCGATATATTGCACTCGCCCACGAGGTGCGTCTTGAGCGCTATCTCATGCCCGGTGGCAACCTCAACGGCGGTGAAACGCGTACCGTCGTGGCCGTATTCAATATCGCGGGCAAGCCAGTCGGCACCCTCGGTGTTCTTCACCGCATAGCGCAGGCAGCGCACGTTGCCCACGGGGCGGTCGGCAATCTTTTCAAAGTCGTTGTTCACCACGGCGAGACCGTCAGCAGGGAGCGAATCAACAAGCTCAAACTTAGTGGCCTGCACGTTCTCTATGGTCTTGAACGACTCGAGGTGCTGGGGCCCGACGGCGGTAACAATACCGCCCCAAGGCTCAACAAGGTCGCATATCTCCTTGATATCTCCCACGTTCTTGGCTCCCATTTCCACGATAAAAACCTGGTGGTAAGGCCTGAGCATCTCGCGCACGGTGCGCACCACGCCAAGGGTGGTGTTATATGAGCCGGGAGTCATAAGGGTATCGAAATGCTCCGAGAGAATGCGGTAGAGATAATGTTTCGTGGTAGTCTTGCCATAGCTGCCGGTAACGCCTATAATGCGCAGCCCCGGCATGGAGCGGAGAATATCGCGAGCCTCATTGTAGTACTTGCGTGTAATGCGGTTCTCAACAGGCGTGAGCAAGGCATTGGACGCCAATATTACAAGGTGCGACAGGCACCAGCAGCCCACAAGTGCCTCGCACAGAGCAAGGAGCGGAGCCTTGAAAAGCAGCATCGACAGCCCTGCCACAAGTGCCGAGAGGAAGAGAGCCGTAATGTAGATTCGCCGCGCGCGCATGGTCATCACAAGCGGCTTCTTATACTTGCGCCGCGCGAAAGTGAGCCCGCACAGCAAGCTGAATATTCCCATCAGCACAGCCGACGCAGCTGCCGGACTGAAAGGCGTCAGACCTATGAAAAACACTATCAGGCCGCACAGATGCCAGCCCGACGTGCTGTCGCCCGACTTGCTCAGCCAGCGACGGTAGCGCTCGGCACGGTAACTGTTCTGCTGGAACATCATAAGGCAGCGGCGCAGCTCAACACTGAGGTTGAACACTGCAAGGCATGCCACCACGGCATATAGAATCCAAATCATAACTTATCAGTATTAAGGAAGTTGGCCACTACGGCAGCTGTCTGCCCCGGGCGCTCAAGGAATGAATAATGCCCCGCCTCGGGGTAGCTCACAAGACCGGCGTCGGGAATGCGCTTCTCCATAAGCCGCGCGTCGCGCAGCGGTGTAGCTGTGTCTTTCTCGCCCCATATGAGCAGCGTAGGCGCCTTTATAGCGGGCAGCAGAGGCGTAAGATCCTCATTGACAGTACGGCTAAGAATAGCGCGCATCATGGGCGACGCCTGCGCATAGTCGCTCGACCCGGCCTTGGCACGCCAGCGGTCTACTACGCTCTTAGGCAATATACGCTTGGCAATCTTGAACGAATACACTCGGATATAGTACCACAGCGAGCGCCGCGGCTTGATGCCTGCCGCATCAACAAGAATAAGGCGGTCGACATCGTTGCGCGACGAATACATTATGCCTATGCGACCACCGAAAGAGTGACCCATAAGCGAAGGCCGCTTAAGCCCTAAGCGACGCACAAACTCCTCTATAAAAGCCGTATAGCGCTCAACGCCCCACACCTCGGTCGGCTCCGTGGAGTCGCCGAAACCTGGCAAGTCGATGTTATAAACCGTAGTGCCACGCCCGGCCGCCGCCTCGGCAAGAAGCTGTACGGTAGAACCTTTGCAGCCCCACCCGTGCATCACTATCACAGGCCGCGGACCACTGCCGAGAACGTCGTAACTGGCGCGCACACCGTCGATGTCGATTGTCTCTTTCATCTTGTACTAAAAATTCTTACAAAATTACTCAAACAACACAGACTGGCAAAAGTTGTCTCCGCACTTAACAAATTTTAAGGCCTGCGCGCCGCCCGCATCGCATGGCCAGGAGGGGCTGAAGCTCATTAACCGCGGGTGTTGCAAACAAAAGCATTAGCTGGTGAACGCTAAATAAAAGTAATAGGCAGCAAATACGATACCTATTACTAAGATTAATATACTCATTAACGGTTGGCCGGTAACTTCCCACCAATAGTCGAATCTTACCCACCAATCATGGAGTCGCGCCTCAAGGGTTCGATCATACTTCTGCTCAAGAGCTTTATATTCCCTATTAATATTCTCCAAATAATCAAGCCGATCCTCTTCAATAAGTGAATAACGTGCCATTACACCCCATGAGTATTTTTTATCCAAGGGCTCACCGCACTCGCCGCAGTAATGGGCATCATCAGGATTATCCGGAAATTCGCATTTCAGACATTTTTTTGCCATAGGTCACAAGCTTTCTATTTCTTGATAAACGTGCCGTTTCGGTGCAGCTTGCCCTTGACGCCGTTTTTAGTCACGTCCCATATGAGGAGTGAGTCTGAGCCAAAAGTAATCTGCTTGCTTTCAGCGCCTGTCACGTGATAATCGAAGGGTATTATCCTCTTGCCGTCGCGGTCCACGAAGCCTAAGCGGCTCTTAGTGCCGGTGCCACGCAGGATTGGAGCAACGCCCATGGTAAAGGGATAGGCTTTGGTGCCCTCGATAACGAAGCGCTGTACGCCCGAGGTGTCAACGGCCGCCCAGTTGCCCGCGGGGTTTTTATAGAAAGCCATACCTTCGGCATCGGGAGCGGTGAATCCCCATGCGCCATTAGCAGAAAAACGCGACTTACCCTCGGGCCCTACGAGGATAAATTTCTTGGCGGCATAATCGGCTTCGTCAGGCGCAATCCAGGCGTAGTTCCATGAGCCCACATACGCGTAAGGCACATCTTCTCTGAGGATACGCAGATCGTTCGACAACAGTTTGTTATGAAATTTACCATTGGCATCTTTCATCGAGGCCCAGGTCGAAGTAACATTGCCCGAGAAATTATCGTAGATGCACTCTGTGGCGTTCACTTTCCCGGGCTCGGTATATGCGAGGCCATATTTACCGTTCTTTTTCAGCCACCACTTGGCAGAATTACCATAGAAAGTAGCTAAGGTATCATATTGAGCAGGTATTACAAGATTCTCCGCCGATGTTCCTATGCCCCACTTACCGTCCACTTTATAAGCCTGATACGTCACCTCCTGCGTGGCTGCGCTATTGCCGGAGCAATCGCTGAGGAAGCCGCTCACGAGGCTGTAGATGCAGAATATTATGAATCCGGCACCGAGGATAAGTCCACCGATTGTGAGCAGAATCTCGCCTATGGAGTCGCCGTCGAACCAATCCTCGCGAATCTTCTCCCAGCCGTCGCTTATGCGCCGCCCAAGAGAGCGGTTACGCTTCCGTTCGAGCTCGCGCAGGCGGTTCAGTTCATCGTTGTAGACGAGCGAACGCCCTCTCATATCCACCACCCGCCAGGTGGTGTAAGAGTTGAATGGCTTGCCGCAGGCGCCGCAGAAGTGGGCATCGTCGGGGTTATTGGCTGAATTACAGTTCTTGCATTGTCGTGACATAGCATCAGATGTTTACGGTTTTCTTATATGAGTGGCGACGTGCGCCGCAGGCGTGGCAGTATTTGGTGCTGCCGTCGTCGTTGAAATCGCGGCCGCAGGCGGTGCAGTAGCGCACCACATAGGTCACTTCTTTGGTGCCGCGGAAGGGGAAGTTATCGCTCATGGCGATGCTGTAGGTGATAACGTCGCAAATCGAGGGTATATTCTCCACCGGCCCCTGCACCGCCGCGGTGAGAGCGTCCATTATAGGAAGGATATGCTGCTGAGTGCGTGCAACCTTCTCGGCGAGCTTCCAGCCGCGCGATTTCTTAAGACTTGCAAGGCGCTCGGCACCCGTGGCACCGTCGAAATCCGACGCCTCGAATAGGAGGTTCGACTCGCTGTAGAAGTCGAGTGCCGAAAGGTCGTAGTGGGCAACGAAGAGCGAGAGCACAATGACGAGCGATGCGAAATTATCGTCGGCAGCACTTGCCTTGGCCTTGTGA
>CANPGB010000003.1 GCA_947573485.1 uncultured Porphyromonadaceae bacterium
TAAACTGACGTAGGAGCAATCCTACCACGAGTTCGAATCTCGTCCTCTCCGCAATAAAGCCTGATTATCAGGCTTTTGTTGTATTTACGCCCAAATTTGCACCCAAAACCGCAAATTTGGGTGTTTTTATATATTCTTAGCATTTGCTAAGCGCTTACGCGATAACTTAACTGTCCGACGCGCCCAGTCTGACCACAATCCTGCTCCCAAACGCTCTAAACGGTATTTGAGGAAACTTCATGAACTGGGTCACACATCAACAATCTCCTAATACTTCGCACCCAACTCTACAACCAATCCTTTTCTTGCACAGCCTATATACCTATATTGGTTTAGGTTTTTCGGGCATATATAAAGCCCGAACCAAACCAATGTTACCAGTCGTCGTGGTCATCGTATAGGTCACGGTCGAATTCGAGGTCGTCCAATTCGTCACGAAGATCATCAAGTTCATCTTGTATGTCCTCCCACTCCTCCAAGCAATCAATTCTGTCTTGAAGCTCGTCAATACGGTCTTGCAGTTCATCGTAGTGGTCAGACATCACGTCTGTGTCATCTAACCTCAAATGCAATTCATCGACACGGTTTTGCAAGGCATCTATATTGGATTCATCCGTACATAAGTCCAGATAATCTTCGTGGTCATAGTCAGGATAAAGTTGTTGCGGAGGAGCATAAGTCCGCTTCGGTTTGCTTGAAAACATTTCGCAAACCGCATTGAATAGGGCGAAGCCACCAAGAAAATTCCAGAAACTCATAAACTTAATATCAAGAAATTAGGACCGCCACCATGACTTTCATGTGCAAAATTAAAGCGCAAGCGGGCAATAATCCTGCACATAAAAGTTAAATATTATTTCATGGAGGTCATTACGTCAATTAGGTCTTGGTAACAAGTAACCTTATGATATTTGACGTTATCGGTTGAGATTTCGTTGAACAACTGATTGCAGCAGTCAATCTTGGCATTTTCTATTGCGTTGAGCTGCATGGATTGGAGCGAACCTTTGGTCTCGGCAATGAAGAAAATGTGTTTGACGCTGCCCTTTTGCATCGCTATCGCCCAGTCGGGAGCGTAGCTGCCTACGGGCGTGGGGATTTGGAATGAGCGAGGCAGTTTCGCATATACCACCACTTCTTCTGCCTCGTCGAGGTCGTGGGCAAAGTCGCGCTCACCCTTGCTGTCGGAGACAACATAATCAGTGATATGCTTCGATGTCTCGACTGCCTTGTCGAAGTCGGCACGGCTCGCGGCGGTGAATATGTCAGAGTTATATTTGCCGTCGGTCAGATGATAGTGGATGTGGTCAACTATCATCGTGGCTTTCTGCTCGCGGATAATCTGCACAACCTTACGAATAAATTCTTCGGGGTTGTTGCGGAACAGGGCGAGTTTCGCCGGGCGCAGTCCTTGAAGGATTTTTGCGGCTGTGCGACGAGTGATGTTTGCGCCTTTCGCAACCTGCCCGATAAGGTCATACTTGACTGATGAAGTTGAGACATCGGTCAGTTCGTTAGAGGTGGACTTAGTGTTGCCAAACTCCGTAACCTCCTGCGCGTCCTGCTGCCCTTCAATCTTGATATAGCGCAGAGTGCGCACCTGCAACTCGTCGGTGTTGAGATGCAGGACTGCGTTCTTGACAAGTTCGGCAGTGTCGTAACTTACCGTATAGACATATTGATGGTTGATGGCATTCCAGAGAGCCTGAAACTCGGGTTTGGCGAAATTGGCATTGAGTCTCGGCTCGGGCAATTTTGTCTTGCTACCATCGCCGGTCATTTCTTTCAACAGATTCGGGTCGAAAATAGAGTTGATAAGAAGTGTCACACCCTCAGCCATAGGTGCGAGTTGATTTCCGTAAGGAGCAACAGCCTCGGCTGCAACATCAGCATGATACTTCGGTGTTATGTTGCCTGCATCGTCGATGTACTCGTTATCTTCGAGCCAAACCATAATGCGACTTGTCTCGCGGTCGGTGACGACATGAGGCTGCCCATCGACAGTAATTGTTTTGCCCTCGAAGTAACTTGGCGTGGCTTTAACTGCACGTTCACGTAGCGCATCGCGAGTTTCGCGTTGCAGCGCACCGGTGAAGTCAGAGTAACTTTCATTGGCAATGACAGTGAGTACATTGATATTGTGAACTTCGTCGCCAAGCAGTTCCTTATCCTGACGGACACCGTTGCGGTCAACGGCTATGCGAAGACCGCGCCCCACTTCCTGACGCTTGGCAGTGGTGGAGTCACTATGCCTGAGAGTACAAATTTGGAATACATTTGGATTATCCCAACCCTCGCGTAGGGCAGAGTGAGAGAAGATGAAGCGTGTCGGTTCATCAAAACTTAGCAGTCGCTCTTTGTCGCGCAGGATAAGGTCATAGTCCGACGCTTCCTCACTGACGTCACTGCCACGCTTGGTTTTGGTCTCAACCATCTTACCTTTCTTGTCGATTGAGAAGTAGCCGCGATGTGTCTGATATGGCGCGAAGCGGCGCAGATATTCGTTGTAGTCTTCATCGAAGATGTGGAACTCTTCATTGACGAGACGGGCATATTCTTCCTCAAATATCTGTTGAAACACACCTTTTACAGGTTGATTGCCATCATCATACTGACGATATTTTGCCACTTCGTCAATGAAGAAAAGCGACAGGCACTTGATGCCGCGTTTGAACAACTGACGCTCCTTCTCGAAGTGAGCCTTTATCGTTTCGCGTATCTGAACGCGTTGCAGATGCAGCAGGTTTGAGTCGCCAACGACATCCCCTTTGCGGAGTGTCACTCCGTTGGTAAAAAAGACGTAAGCCGTCGGTTGCGTAGCTGAGCCGGGGAATATCTCGGCAATGTCGAAACCTCGATATTGCTCCAACTCCTTTGACTCGACAAATAGAGAGTCTCCCACACCGAGAGTCTTGAAATGGCGGCGAGGCTCACCGGACGCGTTTTTCACCTCGATAGAGATACGCGCCATAGGTGACTTATTGGGCGACAGGATTATATTGTCGAGATACATATAGCCGTTGGTGCCGCGCAGGTTCTTCATCTCGAAGCCGATAACCTTGATGCGCTTTACAAGTCGCTCGCGGTAAGCGTCGAGGGCATCGAGGGCATATACAGTGTCGTGCTTTGTACGGTGAGTCGCGGAGTAGTTCAACACGAACAGCGGGTTGAACTTCTTGAGAGCTGCTTGGGTAGCGGCACCCTCCATCTTCTGCGGCTCGTCCATAATGATGATTGGGCGGTTGGCGGCAATCACGTCGATAGGACGGCGCGAGGCAAACTCATCGCGCTTGGAGTAGATGATGCGGCTCTCCTTTGAGCGTCCACCCTCTTTGAGGGAAGCGGCAAAAGCCTGGGTGTTTATAATCATCACGTTCAGTCCGGCGTCCTGCGAGAACTGGTCGAGCTGATTGAGGTTAGAACTGTTATATACAAACCAACGCGCTTTCTTTCCGTACTGCTCCATGAAGTGTTCTTCAAGCATACGGAATGATTTGGCAACGCCTTCACGGATAGCGATGCTTGGAACGACGATGATGAACTTTGACCAACCGTAGAGTTTGTTGAGTTCAAACATCGTCTTGATATAGACGTAGGTCTTACCTGTGCCGGTCTCCATTTCTACATCAAGATTTACTGCGCCAAGCCCATCAATCTTGCTGAGGGCCTTGGATAGCGGCACTCCGGCTGCCGTCTGAACCGAGTGGAGATTTTCAAGCAACTGCTTGGAGGATAACTCCACATCGGCATTTCGGTAGCCGTCATCGTCACCATCGAAATGGATAACTCCCGAACCTCGCTTGCCGAGGTCGCGGCGATACTTCGAGGGGTCGCGGTTGGGCTGCCCGACAAAGATGTTGGTTATGTTTTCAACTGCCGTAGTCTGATAGCCTTGTATCTTAAACTTGAATTTCATAGCATTAGAGTATGCGACGGATGGTGTCGGGTGAATAATGCTTGAAGATTTGCTCGAAGTTGTCGAGGTCGTTGTCGTTTGCAGCCGAGGAGTCACGCATAACGAAGTATTGCGGGCGCATCTTGGCTATCTCGGTGACGGTGGATTCGTTGACTTCGGTATCGAAAGTAGCTATCAGGTAACCATCATCCACAATAAACACACTTTTCCCAGCTAACTGCTCACTCCTAACTTGAGCTGAAAGCTCAATACCAAGTTCCGGCATTACTTGGAAAAGGAGGTCGAGCGGTGTGCGGTCGCTCTTCACGTTGTCAACGGTGTTGAACAAGTGAGCCTCATTGAAGTCTTCGGGAGTGTAGAACACATCCTCCATATTCGACGAGTCAAGTTTGAGCACACGGAAGCCGGTGTCAATTGAATGCGCACCTTGTGATTCCGTATTGCCTGTAGGGACATGCCTTTGGCATGTTGAATTTCCATCGTCAAACAAACCGGGGTCGCCGTTGCTACGTGCCAAAGGCACGTCCCTACGAATCTGCACCCCGGCACGGCGTATGCGTTCTTCACCGATTTGGCAGATGTTTTCGTATCCGGCTTTGCGAGCCTCGCTCTTTTCATCAGTCACTTCGGGAAGTTGAACCATGATGAATTTACGATGTCCGCCATCCTCTGCGTTGAGTTTCATAACTGCGTGAGCAGTGGTGGCACTTCCGCTGAAGAAGTCGAGCACAATGTCATCTTCATCAATGTCAGCCATTCGCAAGAATAATTGTAATAGTTCTGGCGATTTTGCATAATCGAAAGGAGGAGTACCAAATAATTTCTTTAATGTATCGGTGCCATTGGAAATATCATCAACCCATGTTGTGAACTTCTTCGTATTTTCTTCACCAGGTAGCGGCTCAAAAATTTTCTCATAAGCAACCCATTCTCCCCACTTATTCTTCTGAAATTCAACACGTCCATCGGCGATAATTTTCCCAAGGGTGCTGGCGCCGTGGCGCCAGCGCCCTTGGATTTTAACAAATCCAAGGGCGCTATCCTTTGATTCTGAATAGATTAAAGGATATACTTCTGCTCCGTCAGGAGCAGTAATGGGATAATATAAATTAGGTCGATTTTCTCTAAGGCTATTTGAACCCCACTTACGAAGGAGTTGAGTCTTGTAGTTTCTTCCTTTTTCTTCGTCATATTTGGGGTAAACATCGCCTTCTTTGATTTCTTCTCCGGCTGAGAATTTTGATAGGTCTTTGGCGAAGCAAAGGATATATTCATGTAGGACGGCATAATATTTGCTATCTTGACGGCCACCACGACCTTTCCAATTTATAATTGAAACGAAGTTACGGGCACCGAAAATTTCACTGCAAACTTTCTTCACATTCTCTACCTCATTATCGTCAATGGATATGAAGATAACACCATCTTCTGTGAGCAGGTCGCGGGCGACTTTCAGACGTGGATATATCATATTGAGCCAGTCGGTGTGAAAGCGACCGTTGCTCTCGGTGTTGCGTTGCATTGGGTCGAGGACTTGGTTGCCGTCTTCATCAAACGCTCCACTCTGTCCATCCCACTCCTCACTGCTCACTGCAAACTTATCACTATACACGAAGTCATTACCGGTGTTATACGGCGGGTCAATGTAGATCATCTTGACCTTGCCGAGATAATTCTCGCGGAGAACTTTCAGCACGTCGAGATTGTCGCCCTCAATGTAGAGATTTTTGGTGTTCCAAAAATCCACCGAGGCGTCCACGTCCGGGCGCAGAGTCTTGTCGGTCGGCGTGTTGGCAAGGCGTGAGGCAGCTCGCTTATCGGGCCACGTGAACTGATAACGCTCCTCGCCGGTGTCAAGAGCATCCGACGATAACTCAGCCCTCAACTTGTCGAAGTCAATGGCAAGTTCCGGCTTACCATCTTTATTTAGTCGCTCAGTAACGCAATGAGGGAACAATGCAGCAATCTTCGCCACATTACCCTCCACCGCATCAAGGCTTTTCATTCTCAATTTTTCCATTTATGTATTTGTTTATATTTTTCAATAATGGTAAAATGGCTTCCTTACACTTTTTTTGCTCTTTTTGTATTTGGATAAGTGTATAAGAAATCTTATCAGTAGAGTCCTTGTATAAAAGTGCTTCTGAATTAAACTGTTCCAAAAAGAATTCGACTGACGTGTCGAACCATCCGTTATATTGAACGCTAATTCTAAAAGGGGTGTATTTATTTTGCTCGTACCATTCATTACACATTTTATCGAACTTCGATAAAGGTTCTTTCGTTTTGGGACACTGCATTAAGTAATAATACTTCTTAGTCCCAGGGGTAAAATAGAATTTTCTATTTTGGATGTTAAACAGTATTTGCTTAATGCGTCCTCCTTGTTCGTCAGTATCAACTGGCAGGGAGGCAATATAATCTTTATCAATTGATATTTTGACATCCTTTGCAACAGATTTACCCACATTCTCAAAAGTAATAAAATACACTCTATCGTATGGTTCAATACTAATGATAATCCGGGCACGTCTATCATACCACAAATAAAAGCCTGTTATTAAGGCTGATATTGCGGTTATAAGAGTTGCAATATTGATGACATTTGATATTTCACATAAAATCATAGGAGAGATTTCAGCTTTTGGAGTTCAACGAATAATTCACGCTTGCGGCGCGGCTGTTTGGTGGCGTTCATCTGACGCTCCAACGCCGCGATTTGGCGTTCAAGTTTGGCGCGCTCTTCGCCCACGCGTATTTCATCTCGTAGGGACATGCCTTTGGCATGTTGAATATCATGTTGAATATCACCGTTGCCATCGGCAACATCGCAAAGCGATGTCCCTACAATTATCCTGACAAAACCCTCCCACACCATATCAAGATTGATTCCGCAGACTTGTAGGGACATGCCTTCGGCATGTTGCCAGGGCGTAATGTACAGTTTTAAATAGTGTACGGCGAGCATAGTTTCGTCTTCATAGCGCAGAAGATAGACAACGCGCTGAGGAATCGCCTTGGCAAGCAACTCAATACTTTTGACATCGAAACAGCGTCGTTTCAACTGCACTTCGACCACGAATATTTCTTTAACCTCGTTACCGACGGCGATAGCCGGAACGGTGCGAGGTGAAATCCAATTAACGAAGTCAAGACGCGAAACCTCGGCATCGAAACGTTCTCGTTGCGACGGTGTCCAGTCGAACCGCTTAAAAAGCTGCGCCTTGGGCAGTGGGCGCTTTACCCGAGTAGCCTCGGGTAAACCTAAGTTAGCAGTTAGTAGTGAGGAGTTATTCATTGCGCACATTTTTAGCTGTAGTTTTTGTAATTGAAGTTAAAAGTCGCATTAATTCCTCACAATCTCCATTGATTGAAAAATACTGTTCATCAGAAAGATATTCAGATTTGAAAAGTAATTCCAACCAATAGAGAGTTTCACCACACTCCTTATATGAAATGTGAGTTTTTAAAAGAAATTCCTTTTTGCTTATTGAGTATTGAGCCTCCGTTAAGTTTGCTCCAATACTCGTTCCGCTTCTCAGAATTTGTTTAGACAAAACAAATTCTTTCTTTTCTTCGGTTAGGTATTTATATAACCGAATTACCCTCAGCGCGAATGCTTTGCTCTTATCCAATGCAACACTACTCACTGCTCACTCCTCCTTTCTCACTATTAAAAAACATATTAACTCAAAATCATCGAGACCGCGGACTTCGTTGCCGAAAAGCGAACCGCTGTCGCCATCGAGGAACGAGAAAAGGTCGGTGGTCTCCTTGACTTTTATTAGTGATGAGATGGCGTCGCCGAGGAGCTGGGAATATGTGCCCATACGTTGACCGTCGCGTGTCTCAGCGTTGAACTTATGGCAAAGGTCGAGCAGCGGTGTTGCATTGCCACGGCACAAATGGCGGATAGTGTCAAGCAGAGATTTCGGGTCGAGGTGGTCAATGTGAATGAAGGTTTCAGGCTTGAGGTTTGAGGTTTTAGAATCAGCCCTAACACCTGACCCCTGAGCCCTGACACCTACATAGACCATATAGAATGGATGAAGCCTGTTCTTACGGTCGATATTGATTGAGTTATTGCGATTTTTGAGAACAAATATTACGCCGGGAGGCGTGTCTTTATCGGCAGGTACGATGGCATGGAGCCCCATTGGGGTATGCTCTATATCATTGTCTTGCTTGATGTATTCAAGCAGGTCAAGGCGAAATTCATTCAAGCCCAAGTCCATTATCGAGACACCGGTGTTCATCTCCTCAATATCCACGACTTCCTCTTTGAGGCGTTCCAACTGGTCTCGACGATATTTAAGGTCGCCTTGCTCTGCATCGGTGAGCGGATTATCATCGCCGGTGGCAGTAAGTACCGACACTTTCATGCGGGCTTCAACACGTCCTTTGAGGTCGATGTATTCATCCAAGTCCATGTCCGGCCAGTAATTCACAAGTTGGATTACGGCGTTGCGCGAGCCGATGCGGTCAATACGCCCGAAGCGTTGGATTATGCGGACCGGATTCCAATGAATATCGTAGTTAATGAGGAAGTCGCAGTCTTGGAGGTTCTGACCCTCCGAGATGCAGTCAGTGGCGATAAGTACATCTATTTCCTCATTGAGTTTGGGATAGAGGGCAGCCTTTTCTTTCGATATAGGCGAAAAAAGAGTGAGGACTTTATTGAAGTCCATTTTCTCACGTGTCTTAATTGTGCAACGCGCTTCGACATCACCGGAGATAAGGGCTGCGTTAAGCCCGGTGCGTTCCTTTATGAGAGGTGCAATATTCTCATAGAGATATTGAGCCGTGTCGGAAAATGCTGTGAAGATTATGATTTTCTTGTTGCCGGGATTGATAGGGTTGGCGAACTTCGAGCGAATATCCTCTATGAGCAACTGAAGTTTACTGTCATGCGCAGGTGTAATGTCTTCAAGCATGAATAGCAGTGTGCGGAGATTATCAAGGTCTTTAGCGAGATATTCGCGCCACTGCACATAGTCCATGTCGGCAAGGTCAATCTTTGTTTTCTTACCGCCGATAAAGACCGAGTCTTCACGTTCGTCGAAGTCAAGATTGGAGTCAAAGTCATAATCATTGACCGTTGAGTGACCACCATTAGCGGCGAGCCTATCTATAGCGTCAACAGTTGTCTGAATGAAATCCTTAATGCGTGTAAGCGTCAACCGGAACGAGTTGACAGAACTTTCCAAGCGTTTGAGCAGGTTGATACTCATAAGTTGACGTATGCCTCGCTCGCGACCGGAGCGGGAGAGATTTCCAAGCGAGCCGTCAGCCTTTGTATCGAGATATTTTTCAAGTTTGCTCGGCAAAATAAAGTCGGAGGGTGTGTAGATGGCGAGATTGAGCTCGGTTACGCTGACAAAGATATCGTTGAACGATACGGCTGTCGGCAAGTCTGTGAGTTTGGGCGAGCGAGAGATTGGCTTCAATCGTTCCGGGAACTTGCCGATGTCGGTCGTGTCGTAATATTGTTCGATGTGTTTGCGGCTTCGGGCTATGGTAACGCTATCGAGCACTTCAAAGAAGTCAAAGCTCAGGAGCGAGAGCAGATTTTTTGTGGTACGTTCATCCGGAGGCATTTTTGACCAACGATTGAAAGCCGACTGTGCGTCACGAAATATTTTGTCAATGGATGATGTGGTGTTGAGCAGCGCATCCATTCGCTCCGAGTCGCCCTCGTATGCAAGTTGCAACTGATTACGAAGGTCGTTAAATCGGTTATTGACAGGCGTGGCAGACAACATCAGGACCTTCGTCTTGACACCTGTGCGGATAACCTTGTTCATCAGTTGGAGATAGCGGTTCTCGCGCGGGTTCTCGTCGTTCTCGTCGGTGGTGACTTTACCACCATTACGAAAGTTGTGGCTTTCGTCGATAACGACAAGATCGTAGTTGCCCCAGTTGATATGTTCGAGGTCAAGACCGTTGCTTTGCCCGGACTGACGCGAAAGGTCAGTATGATAGAGAATATCATAGCGCAGGCGGTCAGCGACAAGCGGATTGTTGACGTAGTTGCTGCGGTAAGTCACCCAGTTTTGATGCAATTTCTTCGGGCAAAGAACGAGAACTGACTTGTTGCGGTTCTCGTAATACTTGATTACGGAAAGCGCGGTGAATGTCTTACCGAGACCCACGGAGTCGGCAAGGATGCAGCCGTTATACTTTTCAAGTTTGTTGATGATAGCGAGAGCCGCGTCACGCTGGAAGTTGTAGAGCTTGCTCCAGATTACACTTGATTTGAAGCCGGTGGCTTCGTTAGGCAATACATCCTCCGAAATATCTTCAAGAAACTCGTTGAAGATATTGTAGAGCGTAACGAAGTAGATAAATTCCGGCGCGTTTTCCTTGTAGGCGTTGGTGATGTTGTCGAGCACCTGTTCTGTGACGACTTGCAGTTTTTCGCCATCGTGCCACACTTGATTGAAAAGATTCAGGTAGAACTGCGACATCGGAGCATCTGTACGTTGAACGAACTGATAGGCATTATTACCTCGCTCACAACCGAGGTCAACAGTTGTAAATCCTGTGATGGGCATATAATTGACATCATCTACGTTGATGAAGCCCATCATATTTTCATTGGTGCGGTTTGACTTGAAACAAGCCTTTTGCCTAATCCATTCGGCACACTCCTTTGCGACGGCTTTAAGCGACAACTCATTGCGGAGTTTTATCTCAAACTCCGAACCGAATAGGTCGCGCTCACGGTTAAGACGCGGTATGTAAAATTCTCGCCGCTGCTTGTCGGCTTTCTCGGTGGTAAACGAGGGAGAAGTAAAGATAAAACGCAACTCATCTATATCTTTCAACTGCTCTTTGAGTTCTTGAAAGGCATAAATCGAAAAACTTGCGGCCGCTATCGACACACGACTGCCGGATTTGATGGTAGCCACCAAGTCATCGCGTAAGGTTTGATTTATGTTGTCAATGAGTTGCACTTCGGGTCACTCGCTTTCACAGCCATTGACTCCGATATGGCACAATTAGATTGGTTTGGGCAAAAAGAAAAGCGGGAGTCCTTATCGTTACTCGCACCGCTGTTCAAGGCCTTAGGACGTGCCCAACTCACCGGATTGAGCAACAGACTCCACGCTGTTATATGCAAATACCCCAAACCCATTCCAAGCAATGCTTGAAATGAGTCCGGATAGGTATATACATACCCGTGGCGTCTATTGCTGCTATGCCTTCGGTGAGTTTTCAGAGTGTCCTAAGTTCTGAACAGCCAGAGACAAAGCGTCAATATACGCTTTTCTTAAATATGTCATTCGATTCCCGCGTGCCGTAGCGATAAACTCCTCTGAGCAACGCTCCCACAGCGTGGAAGTCTAAATGCAAAATTACGAAAAAATTTTGAGGGAACAATCGAATGTGCTGAGAAACATGAAAGTGCGCCCACGGCTTTTTCATTTAAAATCTCTTGGTTATATCCTCGGCAGCCGTATTTTATAGGCGACTCTCACCGCATGCAAAATCTGTCGCAAAACGGTGTATACACCTGAATTTCAATTGATTTAGTCTTTAAAAATTGGTAAAGCAATAAATTATTTATAGCTTAAAGGGCTGAAAAATAAACGGTTATGAGCAATTGCACACTTGACCAAAAATCGGCTTTTGACTCCATAACGGTAGTCAATACAGCTACATAGTTATACAAATTTTGACTTAATCAAAGATAATCCAAATTATTTCATTTTACTACTTGCCTGCGTATTATTCTGAACAACAATGATATATAGTTAACCATAGTCCCTCAACTATCCTTTATTTTAATATCATTTCATACCCCTCTCTCCTCAAAGAGCCACAAGTCGTTGACTTGCAACTCTTTTTATATCTAAAATCCGGCTCGGAATGCGCCGTTTCAGAGAGCATCAGCTGTTCACTAACTCAATAGCTTGCTTGCCCGTGATTCTGTCAATGGTCATTTCCAGCATCAAGCAACGGGAAATGCCTCGCGAAATCTCATTATTTAATCCCTCGGCATCGTTGGGGTTGCACCGGCGACCCAGTATTTCAAGTGTTCGGAGTTTCTCTGCGTCATCTTCGATAATCCGCACACTACCGAATGCGATTACACTGCGAAAATAAGTAGTGTATTTTTCGGGATGTAGCTCATCTTGAGCAATTACTGTGAAACTTGCATTTGCGTTCTGATTAAGCAACTCTAATTTGTGTCCGCTTAAAGCCGAATGGAAATATAGTTTCCCATTATCATATACATGGCTCAGCGGCACACCATAAGGTTGCATATCCTCTCCGCACAAAGCCAGAACACCCGATGTTGTGGATTGGAGTATCGCTATACTTTCATCTTCCGAAAGCAATTGCTTGAAACGGCGCATTTTCTTACCCATCAGTGCACGAGTTTTAGTCCGATAATAGAGAGTATGAGAGTTGATATGAAAACCAATCTCCAAAAAGTTGCCGGTTCATTGAAAAACAATATGCCGGCAATCACAGTTCCCACAGCTCCAATTCCCGTCCACACAGGGTAGGCGGTACCGATTGGTATGGTCTGCACCGCTTTTGAAAGCAATACCATGCTGAGGGTGAGGCAAATGAGGAAACCTATACCCCACATGCACCATGGAGTTCCTGTTAAACCTTTCATTTTGCCGAGGCAAAACGCGAATCCCGTTTCAAAACACCCGGCGATAATGAGAAGAATCCAATTCATATCTCAAAAAACAGATGTCCTATCGAGGGCTGCAGCAATACCCGGCGTCTCCTTCCAAGGTCATTTTTCCAAGGCAAAGGTACGCAAAAAATCTCGATTATTTATTATCTTTGCGCAACCTTAAATCTGCAAGCACATGAAAGCATCCACGTTCAAGTATCCTCTCCTGCTTTTGTTTGCGGCCATGCCGTTGACAGCAAAAGCGAATATGATTTGGCCGTCGCTATATATCACCGCCAACTATTACACCTGGTATGTGATTCTTATCGGTTTAATCATCGAATTCCTCGCCATTAAACAGTTCCTGAAAGTCAATTGGCGACGTGCCGCGCTCATGGATGTGTCAATGAACTTTATCTCGGCTCTCCTGGGTTTGGTTTTGATACCGATCAGCGGCCTTATCGTTGAAGTGCTCGCGCATCCGTTTGGCGGCGGCACGTTCGATTTATCGCATTGGATTCTTGACTTCCTTGCCGCTGTGCTATGCAACGTAGTCATTGAAGGCGCCGCGCTGAAATACATTTTCAAATACCCCCTCTCGAAGACTTTCTGGTGGCTTTTAGGGGCAAACACACTCAGTGTTATAGTATGCGTATTAATACCCGTTCTGCAATAGCGCCCCCTGCAGCCGGAGCTGAATAAAGCCGGTATTTTTCAGTCAAATTTCTCACAATCGTCCCACGACAGCCCCGCCGCATCCTTGGGCGAGAGAATCATGGCCGAGGCCTCAACGGGCCACTTGATGCCGAGCTCCGGGGCGTGAAGATTGAGAGTGCGCTCCGCCTCGGGGCAGTAATAATTATCGACACGGTACTGGAACTTGGCACGCTCCGAAAGCACCGCGAAACCATGGGCAAAACCGCGGGGAATATAAAGACTGCGGCCGTTCTCAGCCGAGAGCTCCACAGCAATATGGCGCCCGAAAGTAGGCGATGACCGCCGCAGGTCAACAGCCACATCAACAATAGCGCCCTCGCTCACCCTCACAAGCTTGGCCTGCGAGGCCGCTCCCGCCTGGTAATGCAGCCCGCGCACCACGCCGCGCACCGACACCGACTCATTATCCTGCACAAAATCAGCACGTAAGCCCGTAGCGCGCTCAAAAACATCGCTGCGGAAAGTCTCGCAGAAATAACCGCGTGAATCATAGTGGCGGAGAGGCTCTATGAGCCACACACCGCAAAGGTCGGTAGGCGTCAATTTCATCTCACAAAGATTTTTTCGCACAAAAGTACGGAAAAAAAGCGTTTTTGCGTAACTTTGCATCTGAATATCTAAGATTAATATATGCCTGAAGTATCGCAACGCGGGCGCATTATGCCCGCCTCGCCTATCCGCCGCCTCGTTCCGCTCGCTAATGCCGCCATTGAGCGCGGTACTAAAGTTTACCGACTCAACATCGGCCAGCCCGACGTTCCCACGCCGCAGGAGGCTTTCGACGCTCTCCGCAACATCGACCGCAAGGTGCTCGAATACAGCCCCTCCGACGGCCTGCTCTCGCTCCGCAAGAAGTTACGCGAGTACTACAAGCGCTTCAATATTAAAGTCGACGTCGACGATATCATTGTAACCACCGGCGGCTCTGAGGCCGTGCTCTTCGCCTTCCTGGCCTGCCTCGACCCCGGCGATGAAATCATTGTGCCCGAGCCCGCTTATGCCAACTATATGGCTTTCGCAATCTCGGCAGGCGCAAAAATCGTGACCATACCCTCGAGCATCGACGAGGGATTCGAGCTGCCCCCCGTCGAGAAATTCGAGGAGCTCATCACGCCCCGCACCAAGGGTATCCTCATCTGCAACCCCAACAACCCCACGGGCTATCTCTACACAATGAAGGAGATGCTCCAGATACGCGACCTCGTGCTCAAGCACGACCTCTTCCTCTTCTCCGACGAGGTTTACCGCGAGTTCTGCTACACGGGCGCTCCCTATATCTCTGCCTTCCACCTGCCCGGAATCGAAGACAAGGTAGTGCTCATCGACTCTGTGTCGAAGCGCTATAACGAATGCGGCATACGCGTTGGCGCCCTCATCACAAAGCATAAAGAGCTGAAGCAGAACGTCATGAAGTTCTGCCAGGCACGTCTGAGCCCACCTCTTTTAGGTCAGATTGTGGCCGAGGCCTCAATCGACACCCCCGCCGAATACATGCTCGAGACATATAATGAATATGTGGAGCGCCGCAAATTCCTCATCGACCAGCTAAACAAGATACCCGGCTGCTACTCGCCTATCCCCATGGGCGCCTTCTACACTGTGGTGCGCCTCCCCGTCGACGACGCCGACCGTTTCTGCCGCTGGTGCCTCGAGGAATTTGAGTACGAGGGGCAGACCGTATTCATGGCTCCCGCATCGGGTTTCTACACCACCCCCGGCATGGGCAAAGACGAAGTGCGCATGGCCTATGTGCTGAAGAAAGAAGACCTCGCAAAGGCCATGGAAGTGCTCGCCAAAGCCCTCGAAGCATACCCCGGACGCACAATTTCCTGCTGATTCATGGAGAAGAAGACTATCCGCGACATGGGCCGCGACACCGTGGCCCAGTTCAAGGCAAGGCGTAAGATTCCCGTGACTCTCGTGCTCGACAATGTACGCTCGCTCAACAACATAGGCGCCATGTTCCGCACATGCGACGCCTTTGCTGTGGCTGGCATTGCCCTGTGCGGAGTGTCGGGCACGCCCCCCTCGCCCGAGATTCACAAAACGGCACTCGGCGCCGAAGACTCGGTGGACTGGCGCTACTTCGCCGATACCATGGTCGCCATTGCCACCCTGCGCTCCGAGGGCGCCCTCATAGTGGCTCTCGAGCAGGTCAAAGGCAGCGAGGCCCTCGGCACCTTCGCACCCCAAGTCGGCAAGAGCTATGCTGTGGTCGTGGGCAACGAAGTCGACGGAGTGGCACAAGCCGTTGTCGACGCCGCCGACCTCTGCCTCGAGATTCCGCAGAGCGGCACCAAGCACTCGCTCAACGTGTCGGTATCGGCAGCTCTCGCTCTCTGGGAGTTTTACCGCGCACTGCACGAATGACTCAGAACCTCACCACAGGCGCACCGAAAGCCCCGCGCTCTACGCGCAGCTCCATGGTATCGCCCGCGGCAGTGCGACGGAACTTCTTGAGGTCAAGCGAAATCTTGGCCGTCTGCCCCGTGGCGAACCTCACATCGGCAAAGTACACCTTATAGGGAGCACCGCGCGTATACACCTTGCGCGACACCCGCTTGGTATGGTAGCGGGTCTCGCTGTACACCCGTTCTACCACCGCCTCCTCGGTGTGCAGAGTGGAGTCGTCGGCAGCGCAGTAATTAATAAGGTAGAAAGCCGCCATATAAAGCCCTGTGGCCGTTACGGCGGCGCAAATCATGCGCCATACACTGCCGCGAGTCAAGCGTCTGAGCAAGAGCGCGGTAATGATTCCCGCGCCCCCACACGCCGCCGAAACCGTGGCACGGGCGATAAGGGTATGGGCGCTCAGCGAGAAGGCCGCACCGTAGCACACTAACACCAGCGTGAGGAGCCCTACCCACTTGAGCGGACTGAAGTCGGTTTTGCTTTTCTTTGCCATAAGGAAATTATTCGCTAATTTTGCTGCAAAATTACTCAATACATACTATGAAATCAACTCTCAAAACAGTTCTCTTGCTTGCGGCAGCGATTTTCATGGCCATGCCCGCAGGCGCACAGCTCAATCTCAAGAAAGCCATTGGCGGCGCAGCTAAAGCCGTGCAGGCATTCACACTCACCGATGCCCAGATGGCAGCATATGTGAAAGAATCCGTCGATTGGATGGATAAGAACAACCCCGTTCTCCCCGACGGCGACCCCTATGTTGAGCGCCTCAAGACACTCACCCAAGGCATCACCGACGCCGACGGTATACCCTTGAACTTCAAGGTATACAACGTTATCGACGTCAACGCCTTCGCTTGCCCCGACGGCAGCGTGCGCGTGTTCTCCTCGCTTATGGACATCATGGACGACGACGAGCTCATGGGAATCATCGGCCATGAAATCGGCCACGTTGTAAAGCGCCACTCCAAGAACGCCTTCAAGACCGAGCTCCTCACCGGCGCACTCAAAGACGCCGTAGCCTCGACAGGCGGCGTTGCAGCTGCTCTCACAGAATCGCAGCTCGGCACCCTCGGACAGGCCCTCGTAAGCGCAAAATACTCGCAGAAGCAGGAAAAAGAAGCCGACGACTGCGGCTACGACTTCCTCAAAGAAAACGGTCGCAACCCCTACGGCATGGTGAAAGCGTTCCAGAAGCTCCTCGACATGGAGCAGCAGAGCGCATCTCAGTCGAACTACGTGACTCGCATGTTCTCATCGCACCCCGAGACCAAAGACCGCATCAAGCGTATGACCGACCGTTGCAAAAAAGACGGAATTGAATTTTAATCGGTTAGCAGTTAGGGGTTTTTCACAAGTAAAAAGTCAAGAGTCAAGAGTTAAAAGTATAAAGTTAGGAATTAGTGATATCTTCACTTCTGACTTTTGACTTCTGACTCTTGACTTAGGCCAATGGCCTTCTGACTTTTGACTTCTGACTTTTGACTCTTGACTTAGGCCAAAGGCCTTTGGCCTTCTGACTTTTGCCTTTTAACTTGTAAAAAAAATGCCCATTTTCCCCCCACCACTCAAGAAAGGCGACAAGATAGCAATATGCTCGCCGGCAGGTAAAATCAAACCCGACATCGTGCACGAAGCCGTAGAAGTGCTTCATGGCCAAGGTTGGGAACCCGTGATCATGCCCCACGCCTTAGGCGAGAACGGCAGCTTCAGCGGCACCCCCGACGAGCGCTTCGCCGACCTGCGCGACGCCTTCGCCAACCCCTCGGTCAGAGCTATATTATGCTCCCGCGGTGGCTACGGAGTGGTGCACATCATGGACCGCCTGGCCAAGCTCCCCCTCGCCGACGACCCCAAATGGGTGATAGGTTTCTCCGACATCTCGGCCCTGCACGCACTCATGGCAAGCAAAGGCATTGCCAGCGTGCACGCCTCTATGTGCGCGCACATTAAAGAAGGCGCCGACGACCCCGACAACGCCGACCTCTTCCATATTCTGCGCGGAGGCAAACCCGTGCACATCTTCGACAGCCACGAGTACGACCGTCAGGGCATCGTTACCGGCACCCTCCTCGGCGGCAACCTCGCAGTCCTCGCCGAGCTTATAAACACCCCCTACGACATCCTCGACCCCGACACCATACTCTTCCTCGAAGACGTCTCCGAGCCTATCTACAAGATAGAACGCATATTCTACCAGCTCAGGCTCAGCGGCCTCCTCGACCGCATCAAAGGTCTCATCGTAGGCCAGTTTACCGACTACAAGCCCGACGCCAGCTACAACGACATGGAAACCATGATCCGCAACGCCATCGACGGTTACAAATTCCCCGTAGCCTACAACGCACCCATTGGCCATGTGGACCACAACGTGCCCGTTATAGAATCGGCAAAAGTGACGCTGAAAGTGAGCCCCTCGGGCAAGAACAGCATCATTTTCTGGTAAACACGACCCGCAAACAAGCTATTTAAGCCAACATTTCGACGATTAAGCCCGAATGTTGGCTTTTTTATTAAGGAAATTTAAGAAATGTATCGCGGTTTTAATGCTATCTTTGCAAAGTGAAACAGCAGAACCTATCACCTCTCACTACACCTAACCCTTTTACAGCATTATGATTACACAGCTCAGCCAGATAGTTGAAGAAGCCCGTCGGCGCGGACGCCGACGCCTCGCAGTCGCTTACGGCAACGACGCCCACACCCTACGCGCAGTTTACGACGCATATAACGAGGGCCTTGTCGACCCGACAATCTTCGGCGACAAAGCCGCGATTCTCGACATCTGCCGACAGGAAAACCTCGACCCCACCGTGTTTGCAATCGTCGACGAGAAGAGCGACGTACGCTGTGTAGAAATGGCTGTCTCTCTCGTCGCAGGCGGTGGCGCCGACGTGCTCATGAAAGGCCTCGTATCCACCGACAAATACATGCGCGGCATCCTCAATAAAGAAGCCGGACTCTTCCCGCCCAAAGGCACTCTCAGCCACGTGTCGGTGGTAGAACTCCCCGAACGCGGGAAACTCCTCTGCATCTCCGACGTCGCCGTCATACCCCAGCCCGACTTCAAGCAGAAGACCGTACTCATAAAATACCTCGCACAGACTGCCGCCTCGCTCGGCATCGAAAAACCAAAAATCGCCTGCATAGCACCCTCTGAGCAGGTTCTCCCCTCGGTGCCCTCCTCCACCGAAGCCGCTATCCTCGCCAAAATGGGCGACCGCGGCCAGCTCGGACGCGTAACTGTCGACGGCCCCCTGTCGCTCGACGTCGCACTCTACCCCGAGGCCGCCCTCGAAAAGAAAGTGCAAGGCTCAAGCGTTGCCGGTGAGGCCGACTGCCTCCTCTTCCCCAACATCGAGTCGGGCAACGTATTCTTCAAAGCCGCAACACACATAGCAGGCGCCGAAATCGCTGCCATGGTAGTGGGCACAAAAGTGCCATGCGTGCTCACTTCGCGCGGCGACACCCCCCTAACCAAGCTCTACTCCATTGCCTTAGCTTGCCTCCAATCCAAGTAAACGCTATGCCTTTCAAGATATTAGCTATCAACCCGGGCTCTACATCTACAAAAATCGCCGTATACACCGACGACGAGCCCACTTTCACGCTCTCAATTCCCCACTCTGCCGAGGAAATCGCCCGCTTCAAATCGGTGGTCGACCAATTCGACTGGCGCAAGAACCTCATAGAGCAGGCGTTGAAAGACAACGGCATCGACATCCGCACCCTCTCGGCAGTGATTGGCCGTGGCGGCATTGTGCGCCCCGTGGAGAGCGGCGTATATGAGGTGAACGACGACCTCCGCCACGACCTCTTGCACGCACGCATGCAGCACGCATCGAACCTCGGCGGTCTGATAGCCCGCGACATCGCCGACGAAATCGGCGTGAAATCGTATATCGCCGACCCCGTGGTAGTCGACGAAATGATGCCCTACGCACGCATCAGCGGCGTGCCCGAGTTGCCGCGCGAATCAGTATTCCACGCTCTCAACCAGAAAGCCGTGGCCAGGCTCTTTGCCAAGGAATCGGGAAAACGCTACGAGGAACTCAACCTTGTGGTGTGCCACATGGGCGGCGGTTGCACCGTGAGCGCACACCGCCGTGGCCGCGTTATCGACACCACCAACGCCCTCGACGGCTGCGGCCCCATATCGCCCGAGCGCTCGGGCTCGCTACCTCCGGGTCCGCTGATTCACCTCTGTTTCTCAGGCAAATACACCGAAGAAGAGCTCATACGCAAGGTGCACGGCGCAGGTGGTCTTATGGCACACCTTGGCACAACATCGGTGCCTGAGGTGCTCGACCGCATCCTCGGCCACGACCTCCACGCCATGCTCATACTCCGTGGCATGTGCTACTCCATAGCCAAGGAAATCGGCGCCATGTCGGTAGCCCTCAAGGGCGACGTCGACGCCATACTGCTCACCGGCGGCATCGCACACAGCAAGCGAGTAACCGACTTCATAGCCGACTACGTTGACTCTATCGCCCCCATTTATGTATACCCCGGCGAAAACGAGCTCCGCTCACTGGCAGAGAACGCCCTGGCGGTACTCCGCGGCGAGCGCCAGTCGCGCACATACGTGAGCGAGGAATACGACGACCCCTCGAAAATCAACGATACATCGCGCACTTCAAAGCTTCGCGACGTGCTCCTGGCCGCAATGAATCCCGCCAACGTCAACAAGCCCGCAAGCGCAATACGCCACTACCTCCGCAAGTTCGGAAACAAGCGAAACTGAACTTGCGGCGCAGCGCGCTGCAAGTCAAAAGTATAGAGTCAAAAGTATAAAGTTTGGAATTAATCTCCACTCCTTACTTTTGACTCTTGACTTTATCCTTTTGCCTTTAGCCGCAGGCCTTTTTGCCTTTGGCCTCAGGACTTTTGACTCTTGACTTTATCCTTTTGCCTTTGGCCTCAGGCCTTTTGCCTTATTTGCGAGCTATTTGCTCGCAAATCCGAGCAAATCAATTATTTGCGCGGGAGTTGATATTATATGGTCGGCCAACGCCTCTTTCAACTCAAGTATAGGGCGGAAGCCCCATGTCACGCCCACCGACTCCACGCAGGCGCGGCGGGCAGTCTCCATGTCCACCCCCGAGTCGCCCACATAGAGCACCTCGGCCTTCGGCGTCGGGCACATTGATAGAGCCTTGAACACTATCGAGGGGTCGGGTTTGCGCGGCATACCGTCGATATTGCCGAGTATGGCCTTGAAATTCGCGTCGGGGAAGTAGTGCGCTATTATCCGGGTTACGGCATCCTGGTATTTGTTTGATGTCACGGCGAGGTTCACACCGCGCGCGGTGAGGTCCTCGATAAGCTCGGGAATACCGGGATAAGGCTTTGTGGCATCGCAGCAATGGTCGTTGTAGTACTCCTTGAAATGCGCAAGAGTATCGGCGAGATTCTTCTCGGTGCGCGCCTCGGCAGGCAGGGCACGCTCTATGAGCTTGGCCACACCGTTGCCCACCATACCCGGGTAAACCCACATGCCGTGAGGAGGATAACCCATGGCTTTGAGGGCGTGGTTGGTGGCGTTGGCAAGGTCGTCGATAGTGTTGAGAAGAGTGCCGTCGAGGTCGAATATTACTAAAGTTTTCATAATCAGAATGGGTAGCCCACGGAAAAATGGAAGTTGGCATCGCGGCTCCACTTAGGGTGTAACAACGGCCAGCGCTCCTGGTTCATTGCCGGGTTATAAGCCTTGAAACCGAGGTCGAAGCGGAGGAGGAAGTAAGTAAAGTCGAGACGTATGCCCGCGCCGTAGGCTGCCGCTATCTGCTTGTAGAATTTATCGAAGCGGAACACGCCGCCGGGCTGCGAGGGATAGTCGCGGATAGTCCATATATTACCGGCGTCGATAAAGAGCGCGCCCTCTATCACCCAGAAAAGCTTGGCGCGGTACTCCACCGAGAGGTCGAGGCGTATATCGCCGCACTGGTTTATGAAGTCGGTTACCGAGTTGCGGGCGTCGTAGGCTCCCGGGCCGAGCGTACGCACGCCCCAACCGCGCACGCCGTTGGCGCCGCCGGCATAGAAACGCTTCTCGAAAGGTGCCATCGACGAGTTGCCGTAGGGGTAGATTATACCGAAACCGCCGTGCGCCGATATGGCGTTGCGGTAATTGAAGTTGCGGGTGTAGGTGTAGTCAATCTCACCTTTGAGATATTGGGCATACTGTATACCTAAAATCTTGTAGACACCGTCCGACCGCCGCTGCCCCACCATATTCGATATGCCGTAGAGGAGGTTGCCGGCCGACTCGCCCGACACTCGCAGCGTGCTTATATGCGGCTGCACCGTAGTGGTGTTGAGGTTGGCCGAGGGCGCACGCTTGTTGGTGTGATAGAAGGTATAGCCCAGACGCATTATAAAGTGGTCCTCATAGCTGTATCGCAGCAGAGGGTTGTCGGGGGCAATCTCATCAATGAAATTTATGCTCGAGCGCGGCAGGCGCACATAGTTGATATCTATGAGGTCGAAAGCCTGGCTGCGGGTATAGCCGGGGCGCTGCTGCTGCCATTTCCACTTCCACGCCGTACCGAAAATAACACGCGTGTACTCGGGGCGCTCCTGATAGTTGGCCGACACCGAGAACTCTGTGGACGCCAGCACATTCTGCTTGAACGAGCGAGAGAGGAAAGGGCACTCGAACTTAGGGAAAGTTATGCCAACCTCCCCGGCAAACTCGGTGTAGCGGTTGTTGATAAGCCCGTCGAAGTTGCCCGACAGACTCTCGTAGGAGCCGCGCAGCTTGGTGGTGAGCATCTCCGAGCCCTTGGCAAGGTTGCGGTGCTGGTAGGTGAGCCCGAGTCCGGCACCGAAGTCGCCCTCCGAGTTTGTGCCCTCGAGCTCCACGCTTATAGCCTGCTTCTTGGTGCGCGAGAGGTGGATATATGCGTCGAGCAGACCGCTGTCGGCAATGCTTCCCACGGCCTCCATTTCGATGTTGATATACTTCACTATCGAGAGGCGCCCGAGAGCTTCGTAGGTGCGCTCCACGGCCTTGGCCGAGAAAGGCAGCCCGGGCACAATGTGGCACATCTCGTCGAGCAGAGCGGGCTTGAGGTAGCGGTCCTTGCCATAGACAACGCTTATGTTACGGTACTCAACGGTATCGGCTGCCTCCGAGGGGCTGTCGTCGAGCACATAGATTACCCGACGCACAATGTAGCGGTGGTGCCGCTCGGGGCTGAGGCCGAGAGTGTCGGCATTGTACGTGCCCGAGACATGGCGCGTGGCAGGGGTCTGCAGATTGAGCGTAAGCGCCACCTGGCGGCTGCCCGCAACGGTGTCGGCGGTGTAGGTTATGAACTCACGGTTGAAATCATAGTATCCGGCATTGCGCAGGTCGGTGGTGATGCGTGTACGCTCGTTGTCGAGGGCGGTGAGGTCGAGCAGCATGCCGGGCTTCAGTTCCGACTCGGCGCGGCGCATCATCATTATGCGGCGTATGGTGGTGTCGGGCACATTGTAGCCAAGCGAAGCCACCGTGAGAGGCTCGCCCGCCTCGATATGGTACTCCACAGCCATTTTCTTGCCCTTGGAGAGCGTGTCGGCCACGACCTTGGCGCGGGTGTAGCCGCTGTTCACCAAGGCCTGGCGCAACTGGCGGGCCGAGGCCTCGGTAAGCTCGGAGTCGTAGATTACAGGAGGCTGCCCCGCGCGCCGCAACCAGCGGTTATACCACTTGGTGCTGTCACGCCCCGAGAGGCTGTAGGTTGCGAGCTGCAGCTTGGCAAAGCCCAGCACCTTGTGGTTTGGTGTCTGGCGAAGGAAGTTGTACAGCTCGGTGGTGCTGATGTCGTCGCGGTCGTCGACACTCACCGTAACCTTATCGAGCAGGTATTCTCCCTGCGGCACATGCTTGGTCGACGAGCATGCGCTGACCGCTGCCACAAGGCACAGAGCCGCTAAAATTTTATAAAGACGCCCGTGTCTCATAGAGGAAGCGAGAGGATGAAACGCGCACCCTTGCGGTAGCTCATGTCAACGCTCAGGCTGCCGCCCTGCAGGCGTGCGAGAAGCCGTGAGATATAAAGCCCGAGACCGCAGCCGCTCACCGAGGGGTCGAGCTGCTTGAAGCGGGCAAATATGTTTTCTTCCTGACCCTCGGGTATGCCTATGCCGGTATCGGTTACTACAAAAAGCATAGCTTGCCCGTCGGCCGAGGGGTGCGCCTCGAAGGTGATAGTACCCTTGGCAGTGAATTTTGCCGCATTGGAGAGCAGGTTGATAAGCACCTGCACGAGGCGCTCGGGGTCGGCATTCACTGTAAGGCCGTTGAGACCCGCGGGGTCGAAAATAAGCCGCACATCGGGGTTGTGGGGGTGGCTACGGTCGAATACATTGTCGAAAGCGAGGGTGCACACCTGGCGAACATCCACGGGCTTGACGTCGACAACCATATTACCGTTCTCGAGGGCGGCGATATCGAGCACATCGTTCACAAGCCTGAGCACAAGGCGGGTGTTGAGGTCTATGGTGTGAGCGAAGCGGTCGAGATAGTTGCGCTTTTCGTCGGGGATGCAGTCGACTATCAGACGCGAATATTCGGCTATGGCAGCCAGAGGCGTCTTTACCTCGTGGCTCATGTTGTTTATAAAGTCGGTCTTGAGTTTGTCGGCGCTGTGAGCCTGGTCGCGGGCTTTGATAAGCTCCTGCTGGGTGGCCTGCAAGTCATTACGCTCGTTGCGCAGATGCGTTACCGCAAGCCTCAGTTCTGCGGCCAGGCGGCGGCTCTTCCTGTTCTGGCGGTACATGAAGATTACCGCCCCCACAAGCATGAGCAAAGCAAGCACGGCAATTCCTATCACAATCAGATGTTGCTGCCGGGCAGCCTCTTTCTCATACTCCAGTTGCTCGGAGTGGGCACTGCGCAGACGCGTCACATAGTCGAGGAGTTTTATTTCACGGTCGCGCTCATCGCCGCTGTTGCGCAGGCGCTCAAGCGAGAGGCGGTAGAGGTTCCCGACGGCCTCCTGGTGCACGGCATCATTGCCCGAGGCAATGGCGGCAGAGTCGAGCTCAGAGTAGAGGTGGAAGAGCAGGCGGCTGTTGGCAGGATGATTTATAGCCTTGCGCAGCAGAGGTATAGCCTCGGCATGGTGGCCGGTAGCCATAAGGTACGAAGCCTCGGCACGCGGATTCGATTCCATGTCGGCGGCAACGAGCTTGTTTTCAGAAGCGAGGTCTAAAATAGCCCGGTGATACTGCTCCACTTCGGCAGGCGTGAGCACCCGGTGATTGCCGAGCATACGGCGGTAGCAGGTATAGCGGTTCTGCTGCATGCGGCGGTAGCGGCGACCCTGCTCGGCGTATGCTATGGCCAGAGAGTCAATTATATTAAGCGTCTTTTTATCGGTAGCCACAGCCTCGGCAGCCTTGCCATTGTTGGTGAAAGTTATGGCAGCCCGGGTGTAGATAAGATTGCGCACGGCGCCCATAGGCAGCGGACTGTGCTCCACAAGCTGCTCCAGTTCACCCGCATAAAGGGTAAGCAGATCGCCCTGGGTGCTCTCGGCAATGCGCGTGCACAACGCGTAGAGAAGCTTTATGCGGTCGGCGAGATCTTCGGGAGCCTCAAAGATATGGCGCAGCATAAGATTCTGCGTAGCCGAAGCCGAGTCGGTGGGATTGGCGCGCAGAAAAAGCTCGGAGCGGAGAAGGTCGACAAACAACGATATTTCGTCGACGCGGGGGTCGGACCCCAACGCGCGCAGACGCATCTGCAGCGAGTCGAGGGCCGCATCATCTCTGTGCCGGAGATTGGCAAGATACATTATAGCCTGCAGCTGGGCAGTGGTATCGGCAGCCGATTCAGCGGCCGCAAGCACACGTTCGGCAGCGGATACACGCGCAGGCACTCCCTGCGAAAGGTCAAGGATATTGAAGAGCACTGCCACACTGTCGGCGCTCCCGGCAGCGACGGCAAGCCGCCGCTCAAGGCTGTCGGTAATCTCTGACCGGCGGTCGGCGGCTACTGCCTCACGCAAGCCCAACGCGAATAATACTATTAAGGGCAGAAGCCCCCGGAGGATATATCTCATTCCAAAATTCTTTGTAGAGGGCAAAGTTACGAAATTAATTTGAATATGAGCCCGCAACTTGCACTTACAATGTATTCCTCTTGCCTCGCCTTTGCCGCCCGCAGCAGTCTGCCGTCAAGCAGCCCGCATCGCCGCCCTCTCAGCTTTGAAGTCGTGCGAGGGCAGAAAGCCCGAGTTGAGTAGCTTCTCCTCCCCCGCGGAGGTGCGGTACCGGACGCTCTTCACTGCATAATTGCCGGGCAATCATGCGTTAAAACCTCAAAACTTAATATTTGAAACACCTACCCCCTCAGGCACAAAAAAAAGTCCGCACTCGTTTCGTCAACGGGTTAGGACCTAAGCCAAAAGGCAAGTTGTGATTCAAGAAATGTTGTTTAAGATAATGTGCCTTTGTGTAGAGATTATATCATACTTACTTACGTTGCGCTTAGTAACATCCTATCTCTACACTGGGGGCCGACTGTCATCACGACGTTGGCTTGCAGTGTTTGCCTTTGCTTAGATCAATTTAAGTGTGTAAATAATTAAGGGTCTAAGTAAGGCCAAGGTGTTATAAAGCACTGCAAAGTTACTCACTTTTTTCGGCCCCAACAAATTTAATTTCAAGCAGATTAACAAATATAACGATTATTAACTATCAGATACATATTTTTAGAATACCTCGTCACACCCGCCGATTTATTTGGCATTACGCACGCTTATGTGTAATTTTGCCTCTATAAATCAAGTGCTATGATTCTCGTAATCGACGACGACCCAACTATCCGCGCCTCGCTGCGCATGCTCTTAGGGCGTGCAGGCCACGAAGTGCTCACGGCAGCCACACCCGACGAGGCACTGCAGGCGGTGCGCGCTCACGCTCCGCAGCTCATTATGCTCGACATGAATTTCTCCCGCGGCACTTCGGGTGCCGAAGGCCTCGAGCTGCTGCAGAAGGTGCGCATTTTCTGCCCCTCGGTGCCTGTGATACTCATGACAGCCTGGGGGAGCATCGAATTGGCCGTCGAAGGCATGCGCCTGGGAGCTTTCGATTTCATTACCAAACCCTGGGACAACCGCCGCCTCCTCGACCGCGTGGCCACGGCTATCTCCATGGCCACCGACGCCGCCCCGGCGCAGAACAAGACTTTCGACCGCGCGGGAATCGTAGGCAACGACCCGGCTCTGCGGCGTGTGCTCGACATTGTGGAGCGCGTCGCACCCACTAATGCCCCGGTATTGATCACCGGCGAAAGCGGCACGGGCAAAGAATTGATAGCCGAAGCCATACACCGCAACAGCTCGCGCGTCTCAGGGCCTTTTGTGAAAGTAAACCTCGGCGGCATATCGCAGTCGCTCTTCGAGAGCGAGATGTTCGGCCACCGCAAAGGAGCATTCACAGGCGCCGTTGCCGACCGTATAGGCCGTTTCGAGGCTGCCGACGGCGGCACCATCTTCCTCGACGAGATAGGCGAGCTCGACACCGCCTCGCAGGTGAAAATGCTGCGCGTGCTCCAGGAGCAGGCTTTCGAGCCACTGGGCTCAAGTCGCACAAAGCATGTCGACGTCAGGATAATAAGCGCCACAAACGCCGACCTCCCGGCCATGGTGGCCGACCGCACTTTCCGCGAAGACCTTTTCTACCGCATAAACCTCGTAACAGTCGAGGTGCCCCCGCTGCGCATGCGCCGCTCCGACATAGGCCTTCTCGCCCGCCACTTCTGCGAGAGTCTCACGGCTGCAAGCCCTGCGCTCAAAGGCACAGCGATAAGCACCGACGCAATAGACTACCTCTCCACCTTACCCTTCCACGGTAACATACGCGAGCTCAAAAACATGGTGGAGCGCACGGTGCTCCTTGCAGGCAACTCCACTGTAACAGCCGATGACTTCCGCCGCTTTGCTCAAGGCGGCGCCGCTCCCCGCCCGGCAGGTGACACCCTCGCCGACATCGAGCGCGCCCGCATAACTGCCGCGCTCGACAAAGCCCGGGGCAATATCTCGCAAGCCGCCGCAGCCCTCGGCCTCACACGCCAGGCCCTCTACCGCCGCATGGAAAAATATGGAATATCGAATTTGTGATTCCCGCCAAAAAAATGTAATACGCTGTTTTATAAAATTTTACATAGCCGCGCGGGCGCGATATATCGCGCCCCTACAGGCCACTCCTAACCCCTAACCCCTAACTCCTAACCCCTTTTGCCCCTCCGCGTTCTTTTCACCGCCTTCATAGTGCTGCAGCTCCCCGTCTACGCCGCCCTCATGGCACTGAGCTACCGCACACACCCGACGCTCTTCTATGGCGCCGAGATACTCCTGTTGATTGACATCGCCGCCGCCATTGCCTTCTACCGGCGCGTGATGAGGCCACTACGCACCCTCGGCGACGCACTCGACCACCTGCGCAGCCAGGACTGGAATATGGCTCTACGCCCCACTGGGCAGCCCGAAGTCGACCGCCTCGTGGGCGTTTTCAACGCCATGATGCAGAGCCTCCACGACCAGCGCGTGCTCATGCGCGAGCAGACCCACTTCCTAACCCTGCTCGTCGACGTATCTCCCGCCGGCATCGTAGTTTGCGACTTCGACGGAAGCACCCTCATGCGCAACCCCGCCGCCGACCGCCTGTTGGGCAAAGACACCCTCCCCGCATCGCTGCGCGCCCTCCCCGACGGCGGTACAACAACGCTCCGCCTCCCCGACGGCAAAATACTCCAGGCCGCCCGCCGCCATTTCGTGCAGGAAGGCGTAAAGCGCACTTTCTACACCGTCGAAAACATTACATCAGCCGTCGACATGGCCGAAAAAGAAGCTTACGACAAGCTCATACGCCTCATGGCTCACGAGGTAAATAACACCGTGGCCGGACTCAGCACCGCCCTCGACACCCTCGTGAGCGGAGACCCCGACACCGACGAGCTCCTCGGCGCTTGCCGCGACCGCGCACTCGCCCTCAGCGACTTCATAGGCCGCTTTGCCGAAGTCGTTAAAATTCCCGCACCACGCCCCGAAGAAATCGACCTCGCTGCCGCTGTAAGGCGTTTCAGCCCCTTCCTCGAAAGCCTCTGCACAACCTTGGGTGCAAGTTTCTCAACACACATCCCCGACACGCCCATAGCCGTGAGCGCAGACGCCACAATGCTCGAGCAGGTGCTCGTCAACATCGTAAAAAACGGTGCCGAGAGCGCCGGTGCAGGCGGAAAGTGAGCCTCTCGACCTGGGCAAATCCGCCCTCGCTCACCGTTACAGACAACGGCCCCGGCATCGACGATGCCAAGGCCGCTAAAATTTTCACGCCCTTCTTCACCGACAAACCCGACGGTCAGGGCATAGGGCTTACTTTTGTTCGTGAGGCCCTCCGCAGGCACAACTGCGAGTTCTCGCTCGCCACCGACCGTGCCGACGGCCTCACGCGCTTCACAATAGTCTTTACCAGTTCTGCAAGATAAGAATCTCGCGCGGAGCGAAAGTCATCTCAGGCTCTATGCTTATCTTCCGCCCCGTGAGAGCATCGGTCCACACCGAGCCGTAAGGCAGAGCCTCGGCGGTGCGCTCCATGCCCAATTTAAGCTCGCGCGAGGTGCCGTTGAGGAGCACAGCCACAGTGCGGTCGCCCAAGGTGCGGGTGAAAGTATAGAGGCCGTCCTGCGGCATGAAATGCTTCAGCGAGCCGTGGGCTATTACCTCGTTGGCCTCGCCACGGCGCCACTGCAACACCTTCGAGAGGAAGTCCCAAGCCTCGTTCTGCTGCGGGGTGCGCCCCTCGCGGGTGAAAGCGTTTATGCTGTCGCCGGGGAATCCGCCGGGGAAATCAAGACGGATATAGCCGTCCGACCCCTCCTTGCTGCCGTGCATCAGCAGTTCGGTGCCATAGTAAATCTGAGGTATGCCGCGCGAGGTAAGCAGGAAGGTCTGCGCCTGCTTCCACGCACCCAGGTCGTCGGGAAGCTCAAGCAGGAAGCGGTCGGAGTCATGGTTATCGAGGAAGGTGAGTATGTGCTGAGGGTCGGGGAAGAGGAAATCCTGAGCTAAGTGGTCGTAAACATGGTTGAGGCCTTCCCAGGGCGTGGTCTCGCCGTTGAAAGCCTTGCGACCGTTCTGGATAAAGAAGAAATCCATGACCGTGGGCAGCCCCGTGTCGCGCGGGTTAAGCTTATTGCCGCGCTGCCAGAAAGCGCTGCCCGCCTCATTGGCATACCAGCACTCTCCAACGATATTGAAATTAGGATACTCGCGGAGCACCTCACGGTTCCACTCGGCCATGCCGTCGAGGTCGGCATAGGGGTAGGTATCCATACGTATACCGTCGATTTTCGTCGATTCAATCCACCATATCGAGTTCTGAATCAAATACTTCATAAGGTGCGGATTGCGCTGGTTGAGGTCAGGCATGCCACGCACGAACCAGCCGTTGACCGTGCGGTCGAGGTCATAGTCCGACACATAGGGGTCGTGAACCGTAGTGAGGCGGAAATTCGTGGTCACATCGCCCGAAGGGTGGTTGAGCCAGTCGGCAGACGGCATATCCTCAACCCACGGGTGAGCCACACCGCTGTGGTTGAAAATCATATCCATAACCACTTTCAGGCCCTTGCCGTGAGCCTTCTCTATGAGGCTCACATAGTCGGCATTGGTGCCGAAGCGAGGGTCAATGCGGTAGTAGTTCGTTGTCGCATAGCCGTGGTACGAGCCACCGGGCATATCGTTCTCAAGCACAGGGCAGAGCCACAGAGCAGTCACACCGAGCGAATCAAGATAATCAAGATGATTTTCAATACCCTTGATGTCGCCGCCATGGCGCGCGTTGGGCTTGCTGCGGTCAACCTCAGCGGCATAGCGCAGCCCCTCGCCCTTGTAGTCGCCACCCTTGGCAAAGCGGTCGGGCATCATGAGGTATAGCACATCCGAGGCATCGAAGCCGCCGTGCTCCCGTGCACCCTCGCTGCGCGCCTTGAGCTCGTAAGGCACAGTAGAGCTGCGCTTACCCTCCGAGAAACGTATATCCATAGTCCCCGGACGGGCATCGTCGCCTATCACAAAATAGAGAAGCTTGTAGTTGGGGCTGTCGAGCGAAACCTGCTCGGCAAGGCGAACTCCGGCATAGTCTACCGACGCCTCGGCGGCGGCGATCCCCGGCCCCGTGATCATCACCTGCAGGGTGTCGTTGGCCATACCCGTCCACCAGTACGGCGGCTCAACATTAGTTACCTGAGGCCCTTTGGCCCCGAAAGCTGCTGCCGCTCCGGCGAGCAGTCCCAGCGATATGCTTAGAATCTTCTTCATGGTTTTTAGAGGGTGAGTAAGTAAGTCGGCAACAAAATTACGAAATTTCTGCCGTCGGCAAAAATTCTTCTTATTCCTCCTTTGACAATTGGCATTTTATTATTAAATTCGCGGCAAAATCTAATGCTATGCGCCTCATTTTCGGCCTCATACTCATAACCACTTGCTTTCTCTCCCACGCATCACACTTGCCGGAGGCCAACCCCTCTGCGCCTATTGACAACACCCCGCTCTTATCAGAGACTCACCCCTCGGCGGGCCTCCTGCTCGAATACGACACCGCCCGGGGCAGCCTCACCTGCGTCCGCACCCCGCAAGACCTCGAAAATGCCACCGGCCTCAGCCCGCAGGCTGTTGAAGTGAGAGTGCGCGACAATTCCGGCACCGCTGTGCTCTTCAAATCCTTCGGCTGCTCGCTCTACCACTGTGTCCTCGACAACGAAACCACCATTTTGAAAGTGTGGAGCGACCTTGATTTCTCTGCCGACAACTGGTGCCTCACCTACGACTGCGACAGCTGCCGGATCAATACCACCGGCACACCCTTTCTCACACTCACTTTTACTGCCGACGGCGTCGAAGGCAAATTATCAATGGACGGCAACGCCTTCATCTCCGGCACTGAAAATCTACCGCCGTGCCACAAAGTGCTCGACAACATCGCCAACTACAACCTCTGGCAACTCCCCGACTTTATAAGCGGCTACCTCGCACAAGCCTTGCCCACCCCACAAGTCAAAGAATTTACCCGGCAATATATTCAAAAAATAGAAGAGTCGGCAACCATGAACTCCGACCCCTTAAGCCATACATACCTCCGGCAGTCCGAAGCTTTCTTCAACTTCTTCTTGGACAATCTCCACAAAACCCTCGACATCGACGATTTGAAAAAACTCGGAGAGCTATCCACCCGGCTTTCGGGGAACAACAAATAGGTCCACCGATTCTTTTGGATAGATACATCAATTCTTAATCCACAATACCGCAGATAATTATGAATCCGCCCAACTCAATCACAATGAATAATCCTGAGAAAAAAGTTTCGTTAAAGAAAGTGCTGGCGTATTGCTATCTCATCAGCGCATTTATTCTCATAGGCCTGTGCTACCAAGTTTTTTTTCTGGTGTACTTTTTCTTCAGGAGTTTAAGCCCTTTAGAGCTCTTTCTATTGCCTCTACTGCCATGGCTCCTGTATGTTGTAATCAATCACACGCTCCTAAAGCGCATTATAGACCGCAAACAATTACTTGCTTGTGAAGCAATTTCGTTCCTCGCCGAATTATTCCTGGTTTATATTTACTGTATGACAGTCTTATGAATAAATCCAAAATAATCATCTTACTGATTCTCGTCACAGCGGGAGCGTGCCTGCTGTACAATTTCACGCAGAAGCACTACGTCGAGATAATCGATGAGAAGGAACTCGATATTACAGTTGAATATCACCCTCAATTTTTTTCCATGATACATAGTCAAGAAAAGGTTGAATTATGGGAAAAAGCATATCCCGATTCCCGGGAATTAGCTGATATGAAATGGGATTTCAACCGCTATTCTTATGTGATTAGTAAAGGTCGGAGAGTGAAAGCTATGTACTACAGTGACAAGTCTACTCTTATAGACGATGAATCGCCCTACTATTGCCGCGTATGGAAAGACGGCAAAAAGTTGCTGCGGCTCGTCTATGCCGATTCTATCACCAACACCGCTATAATTTACACCATCCCTAAGGATACTTTAATTTCCGGCATACAAGGCTGCTGATAGATATGGCGTTATTTGTTTTATTCGTGTTTTTGAGTGTCATCGGCGATGCAGCACTCATCTATAAAGGAAACCGCAAATTAGGGCTGTGCTTCCTTTCGGTTTTCGTTTTATTGGCATTGATAGTAAATGCCCTGTTCTTCGTCAAAGTTATATGCCTGCGGGGAAGGACTCCCGATGGCGAGCTCATCGAGATTACTATGTTAACAGCAATGCTCGAACTGCTTATCACACTCCTGTACTTCTTTTACAAGGCTTGCAAATATCTAATACACAAAATCCATGATTAACGATTACGATTTCTTTACCCTCGCCTTCATCTTTGTGCCGGTAATGTCGCTCTTGGCATGGGTTGTCGGCCTTAAGAAAGAGGCTCTCATATCAATTGCAATATTCGGTGTGGGCGCCCTTGCCTTCGCCTTATGCGTGTATTTCGATGTATTCTCCATATACGGCTGGGGCGAAATGCTCATAGCAACATTTTTAAGCGACATCATATCCTTCGTATTGGCCGGGTGCATAATAGTGGAGGTCTTTAAAAAGATGTTCAACAAGAACAGGGGGTGAATAATTCTACCAATGCTCGCGCTGCGTAAAGTGCTGAGGCAGACGCACTGCGGAGCGTTGGCTGCGGATAACGTGCAGGGCCATGGCGCGGGTCATCACAATATCGTCGTGGCAGCCCTCCTTGGCAGCATATGAGCCGTTGGGCAGGCGGCAGTAGGTGAGGAGCTCGTTGCAGGCCTCGCCGTCGCGCTCTATATAAAGCCCCTCACGCACGGCCTCTATCAAGCCGGCGATGAGCACGCCCTTGGTTGAGCGATTGGTGTGGAAACCCACACGCATGGAGCGTTGGCCGGTGACTTTGTCGAAACTCTCGCGGCGGTAAACGTTGGGATATTCCTCGGCAAGACGCGAGAGTATAAAGAGATTGGAGTCCGACGAGCCGCCGTAATTGTCAGTCTCGAAGGTGTTGCTCTCTATCACAAGCAGCCCGCGGTTGTAGAAGCGCGCGAGCTCCACGCAGCGACGCGCAAGGAGATCGTGGTCGGTATGCCCACGCCACTGCGCCACAACTTCGGGGCAATCGCCCCTGCGGAGCACGGCAATCACCGACCAGTCGGCATTGGCCGAGCGACCGCCCACGTCAACGGCAAGCACATAGCGCGCATTGGCTTCGGGTGCCCTCCACATGCTCAGCTCACCTTTTTCATCGTCGTGGAAACGTGTGCCCGAGGCATCTACGGCTCCCACGCGAGGCTCAATAACACAGCCCGCGCGCAGAGCCTCGACCTTGGCGCCTGAGAACACCGCCGACTCGCCCGAGGCAAAAGCTTCGCCGTCGTCAGCCGGAAACTCGGCATTGAAGCGCTCCGCAGTATCGAACTCGCGTGCCTTGCGCCTGCGCCAACGCAGCTGCGCCGCCGTGCACCCGCGGCGCCAGAGGGCGAGCTCATAGGGTGTGAGCGTGGCAAGAATAGCGTCATCATCATCGCCCGCGAGGGTATTGAAGTCTATCTCCTGCCAGGGCACGAAGAGGGCGCTCTTGTCGCTGAGCCCGGCTTTGGCGCGCAACCACTCGCTGTGGAAGAAATCGCCCACACCGTTTGCTGTCGACTCTATCACCACCAGCGAGCACGGCAGCATAGCCACCGAGCCGCACACCGCCTGCACCACATCGCGCGCCGAGCGTGTGGTGCTCCGCGGCCAGTAGGCGGTCTCGCTCAGGTGAGCCATGGCGTAGTCGCCGCCACGCATGCTGTCGGGCTTCTCGCTGGTGCCTATCGTCACGCGGCAGTCGCGCCCCGTAATCTCGCGCGTATCGCTGCTGCGCTCATAGGGCACGAAGCGCGGCTCGCAATCGCCCTCCCACAGCTCGGCAGGATAGCCCTCGAGCATCTTTGTGTACATGCCCCGGATAGTCATCGACGTATTCTTCACATGAGCGCAAATCACCGAGTGCCAGTTGGTGCGCAGGCACGACTGTATCCACGCCATATACATCTGCACAAGGGTAGAGCCGCCCCATTGCCGAGCCTTGAGCAATATCGCGCGGATAGGCTCACCAGCAAGACGCCGTGCCTCGAACTCGCCCAGCACACGCCGCTGCGGAGCGTTGAGAACAAAGGGAATATCGCGGTGCGACATCTTGTCTTTAATCTTCACGCACTCCACCGCCCAGTACTCGAAATCGTGGCGGCAGCGTAGCCTTTTCCACGCCACCACATCGTTCTTGACAAGGGCATACTGTGGGTCGGCAACCATAGCCGAGGGCACAAGGGCATAGTTCAGGCCGGGCACGGGAGTAGGCACCTCAACGCGCTCGCCTCCGCAGCCATAGCCACGCACGGGGTCGACCGCGGCATTGCCTGCAAGGCAACGCGCACGGTCGATTATCTTTCTTATTTCGAGGGTATTATCCATTATTTCCCCTTGAAGAAAATATCAAGATGACTGAAAGTGAAATCGGAGCTTACACGCCCCTCCACGGTCACGCGCAGTCTGCGCACAGGGCGCCCGACGAGCCCCAGGCGAAGGGGCGAGCGCACAGCCCCCTCGACGCCGGCACGCAGTAGCGGCCATGTGCGTCCTCCGGCCCCTGCATCGGCTCCGGCCACACCTATGCTGCCCTTGAAACTCTCGGCGAGGGCGCATACTTCAAGACTCGTTGGCAGCACCGCCTCAAGAGCCGAAGGGTCAATGGAGTAACCCGCTGCGATATCGCACTCCCCTGCCCTCTCGCAGCCTATACGCCACAGTCCGGCCGACGAGATTCCGTAGGCCTCGCCGCCAACACTTGCCGTGCCGCTCATGGCGCAGCCGGTGCGGCGGTAGCGGCGCCACGAATCCTTGCGGCAGAAAACATCGGCACCGTCGTCGGCACGCACAGCCCACAGCTCGCCGCGCCCGAAATCGTAGGCAAGGGCTATATAGTTGCGGGCGGGAGCGAACACCGACACGCGGCCCGACGACGCTATAAGCACCGGCATAGCCCCGGTCTCACCCTCGGCAAGGGCAAAGGTCTCGCCGCCCTCGGTGGCACAAAGAGCATCGGCACGGCTCACTCCTAAAGCGGTAAGGCGGCGGCACGACAGCGTCTTGCGCCCCGTGCCCACACCTACCGAGTAAATTCCCTCGGCAGTACCGGCAATAAAGCGGCAGCGGCCGAACTCCCATGCCTGGTCGGTGGCGCCGCGTGCCACCAGTGCTTTCACGGCACCGCCACCGAGCCTCGCCACGGAGTCGATGATAAGCGGCGATGAGGTGGAAGCCACGGCTACGGCATCGGCAAAACGCTCTGCAGCATAGGTCTGCGTGCCCCCGGTGGCAAGGGTGCCGGGCGTGAGAGCCTCCGACGCAACCCCGCCCACATACACCGAGTGCCGCCCGCTGCCGTCGGGCGTAAGGGCAAACTCCCGCGCACGGGTGATGCCACCCGAACTTATGGCTATGGCCACACTCACCGCATCGGGGCGTGGATAAGAGATTATAGGGTTGAGCATAAGCGGCACCGGCGAGACATGACTTTCGGTGTATTCGAGCACAGCTCCCGACGCAAGGGTAACGCGTGTGGTAGCCTGCCACGCCGCCGTCTCGGTGAATACCGAGGTAAGGATACCCGCCGGATAACCCTTGAAAGGCTGCACGGTGAGGTCGGCCCACGCGGTGGTTCCCGCATCCGACGCCGCGCACGCTGCCGTAAAGCTGTGAGGCTCCGACAGCAGCACCTCCATACGGTCGGCTACTTTCACAGGGCGCCCGAGAGCTTTCTGCAGCGCCGTAGAGGCTGCCGCGGCATCGGCCTCGACGCTAAGGTCGACAGCCACGCTGCGCTGAGGCCCCGCAAAGGGCGATGCGATGACGGCCACACGGCTTTCAATAGAGTCGAGACGGGCGAGAGCCTCCATTATAAGGCGTCGCGAATGGCCTTTGAAATCGTTGCCGAGACCGTGCTCGAAGCCCGGCAGCCCAAGGCGCAGGAAAGGCTCCGAGGCGGATGCCCCGCGCCCCATGTTCACCTCGGCGCCCGCCCCGGGCACATAGGGGTGGAAGAGCGGGGTCATATACACATCGGCGCGCGAGACCCTTGCCGCGGCATCGCTGTCGACGGCGGGAAGCAAGGCCTCGAGCGTCCACGTGCGGGCGGTGATTTCGTAAGGCTCAAGGTTGCGGCGGTCGGTGGAGTAAACGCTGAACGTGCCCGCGCACTGGGCTCCCGACGAGTGCGACAGCAGCACGGGCGCCGATGTGAATACGCAGTTCCCCTCGCCGTCGATAAGGCGGTAGCGGGCTATGGCAGGCTGAATCATGAAGCCCGCGGCGGCGCACTGCGAGGCGAGCCGCAGATAGGCAGCCACGAGGTCGTCGGCAACTGCATCGGCGTCGCTGCGGCTCAGCCGCCCGCTCTCGCTGTAGCTCTTGGAGAGGGTACGTGCGGCCACCGTCACGCTCACCGGATTGGCAGCCGACGCCGTAAGACTTATAGCCGGAAACACACGTGTGGCAGGCACTATGCTCACCGCACCGGCGGCACTCTCCTTGATTTTCACTGCCCCCGTGGCGCACATGGCAAGGGCGGAATCGGCCCCGGTTGCGAGGGCACACTGAGGTTCTGCGGCAAAGGCACCTCCGGTCACGGAGGGCGTCGCACCGGGCTTGCCGTACACCGCCGAACGGCCTGACGCACCCAAGAGTACGCCGTCGGCAAAGCGGCACAACGGACGCGCTCCCCCGAAGCCCTCAAGGCACTCCACGGCACCCACGGGCACAAGGGCGCCACGGGCTCCGGGGCGCAGGTTACTTACGTTCACTTCATAAACGCCGTCGGCGCAGAGGCCGTCCTCACGCGCGCAGAGGCGGGCGGCAATGCGCCTGCTCTTCTTGTTTTTGTTCATATCGGTAAATATTTGTGGTTTTTGCCACAAAATTATTTACCGACGCCGCGAAATTATCGTGCTTTTTCCCCGCTGCGGGAAACCTTCCTCACCACCGCCACATAGCCACAGGTGAGAAGCGCCACCACCACCGCCATATAGGCATATTGGTTGACGGGCAAGAAGATAAGTCCTGCCGAAATCACCGCCTGCAGCCCGGCATAAAGCGAGGCCACCGCAAGGTGACTGTGCCCGAGCTCGTTGACAAGCAGCTGATAGGCATGCCTGCGGTGAGCCGTGGTTATGCGCTCGTGCAGCATAAGCCGTCGCACTATAGTTGCCACGGTATCAACGCCGTACACCGCCATAAGCGTAAGCCACGCAAAGCTGCCGGTGCGCACAGCGAGCATCATCATGGCAAAAAGCAGTATATAGGCCATGCTCACGGCACCAACATCGCCGCAGAAACAAACCGCCCGCGGCCTGAAATTGAAGAAAGCGAAGATAAGAACCGCCCCAAGGCTTATCCAAAGAAGCCCCGAAGGCACAAAATGGAGGCTATAATCAAGGTAAATGAGCGGCGCGAGAACGGCCACACTATAGGCGGCGGTCATGCCGTTGATGCCGTCCATGAAATTGTAGGCGTTGAGTATCCCCGCGCCAACTATCACAAAAGCAAGGAATTGCAGATTGAAAATCGAGTGGCTGCTTTCGGCAACGGCAGCCCGCCAGTAGAGCCCTATGAGAGCCACCGCCACACACTGCACGGCAAAACGGCGCCACGCAGGCTGCGGACGCAGGTCGTCGGCAAAACTTACCCAGGCAACCATTATCAACCCAAGCAGAAAAAGGTAGTAGACAGGCGTATACACAAAAGCTCCGGCAATAGCCCCGAGAGGGAAAATGATTCCGGCGCCGCTCACCGTGGCTCGTGTGTGCGAACTCCGCGCGCACGGATTGTCGGCTATACCGCGCCGCTTCGCCCACCAAATATAGGCAAGTTCTACCACGAGTAATATGAGCAGAACCGCAGCCATTTCAGAACTTTACCTTAAAATCCTGCCTCGGCAGGTGCGGAAGCGACGCTAACACAGCCGTACCGCGGCAGTTATAGAATAGCATGCCCCGCTCAAGACCCGCCGCTATCTCCCGGAGCTCTTCGGAGCGTATGTTGAGCAGAAGCGCGCCCTTGGAGAGCCGTGCGAGGCGGGGCAAAAGCTCGCTCACGGTAGTATCGCCGAGGTCAGCCACCACAAAATCGGCCTCCTCGGCCACAAACTCTATCTTACCCGACACACGCCTGAGGGTACTCTCCACGGGAGCGGGGGTCGATGTTATCACCTCTACCCGCCGCGGCTGCAGATGACAGGCCACGCGGAACAGCAGCCGCATGCGCCCGTCGGCGGGGATGTCGCGGTAGGCATAGAACGGCAGCCCCTGCCTCAGCACCTCGGTGATGAAGCGGTAGGCAAAGGGCGAGTGTATGCCGAAGCCACGCCCGTGGCGCCAGAGTACATATCGGCTCAGAATACCTTGCATCGGCGTGCCTCAACAAAGAGCCCGGCGGCCAGGAGTAGGTAGATGAGTGTAACACAGGCATAGGCCACGCCGGCGGTGGTGCCTATCGAGGCGGGGGCAAAGCGCATAGTCACCTCGTGGGTACCTGCAGGGAGTGCCATGGCGCGGAGTATATAGTTCACACGCGCAAGCGGTGCCTCCTCGCCGTCGATAGTTGCCTGCCATCCCCAGGGGAAGTAAACCTCCGAGAACACGCCCACGCCGCCCTTGGCGGTGCTCACGTGGTAGCGCACCTCATTGGGTGTGTACGAGGTCATGTATATGGTATCGCCGGGGGCGAGCGACGGCGCTTCGGGGAGCGCTCCGGCAAAAGCCCTGTCGGCAACGGCCTGGTGTGTGAAGTCGAGCTTGGCGGCATCGAGGGCAGCCATTTCGCTGTCAGCGCCGTCGACCCACACGAGCGAGTCAACAAGCCATGCGTTACCCAAGGCGTGGTTGTTGCGCATTATGGGCGCACGGGGGTCGCCCGTTATCACATAGCGCGCGTTGAGCATATCGGCCACGCGGTAAGCAGTGCGCAGCTGCCCGGCAATCTCGGCAACCTCGGGGTCGTCGAGCTCGGGGGAGTCGGGATAATATCCCACCTGAAGCATGGGCATGAGCTTGCGTTGTATAAGGTCCTCGTAGCGGTTGAGTTTCGCTGCATGATAACCGCCGACCATTTTATGGAAATACGAGCGGTTGGGCGAGTTGAACCCGGGAATATCGAGCACACGGTAGTGACCCTCGCCGTCGGCAAGGATAGCGGAGTCGTGCTCATCGGGGGTGAAGGTGATTGCGCCGCCGGGAGCACCGGGGCCGAAAGAGCTGTGCGACACATAGCGTTTGTCGGCCATATAGAGGTCGGCGGTGACGAGCACGCCTACAGCACCCACAGCAACGCCAAGACGCAGCTTGCGGTTGATATACAGCGCTATCGCTCCCGCAGCCAAGGCAAGGAAAATAAGCGAGCGCCAGCCATCGGCACGCACCATGCCACGGCGCAGAGCGGTGATAGCGGCACTGTTCTCGGGGTTCGAGAGGGAGTAGTGGTAGAGGATACCCGAGAGGTCGGCCTGGCTGTAGCCGCTCTGCAGAGCTTGCTCGGCAACCATTTGCTGCAACTGCTCGGTGGTTGAGCGGTCGCTCGCCGTGATAGCGGGCCCGAAGATACCCGGAGCTACAACAGCGGCCAGAGCCACAGCTGCCGGAACACCGAAACCTATGCTCAGGGGGCGGCGGTAGCGCTTCCACGCCTCGCTGCCGGCCTCAAGTATCTCGGCAAGGGCAAGTATCGCCAACAGAGGCATGGCAAACTCCGCAACCACAAGTATGCTCTCTACAGCGCGGAACTTACTGTACATCGGGAAGTTGTATATCATAAAATCGGTGAGCCACTCGGCGTTGTAGCCAAGCGACAGCAGCACCGACATTATCGTCGAAGCCACCATGGCCCATTTCAGAGGACCGCGCACTATGAAGCAGCCCGCAAGGAAGAGCGCGAAGATTATAGCACCCACATACACGGGGCCGTTGGTGCCCTCGGAGTCGTTGAAATACTGCGACATATAGGGCAGCAGCGGGCAGCTCTGAGCATATTCCTCAGCCCCTTCGAGCTTGTCGAGACCCATAGGCACCATGCGCCCGGCCTCGGGGCGTGCCGAAGCGCCACCCTTGATGTTGGGCACTATGAGAGAGAACATCTCCGAGGGTCCGTAGCTCCAGCCCACGATATCGCTCTTGGGGAGGCCGCCGGTGGGGCGCTCAGTGCTCGCCGAGGCCGCTGCGCCGGGCAGCGGAGTGAGTTCCGACTGCGAGCGCTTGGTCTCCTTGGCATACTCCCAGGTGTTGTAGAGCGAGGGGGCGTTGGCACCTAAGGCAAGCACTCCCGCGCCAAGGGCTATGGCCGAGGCTGCCACCCACGAGCGCAGCTTATGCCCGCGGATAGCGTCGATGAGGTAGCATATGGCTATTATTATCATCACCAAGCCGAAGTAATAAGTCATCTGCGGGTGGTTGGCATTGAGCTGCAGCATGGCAAAGAGCGCCAAGAGAGCCCCGCCCCACACATAGCGGCCGCGGTAGAGGAGCAGAAGCCCCGCTATCGTAGGCGGTATATAGGTGAGCGCCAGGAATTTCCATATATGCCCGGCACCTATTATTATCACGAAGTAACTCGAGAAACCCCAGGCTATGGCTCCGATGAGGGCATAATACCAGCGCATGCGCAGCGCATACAGCAGTATCAGGAAGCCGAACATCATCATGAAAAGCAGGTTCGACGGCACCGGCAGCCCCAGGCCGTAGACGCTGTTAAGCCACGTGAAGAGGGCGTTAGACGGGTACGAAGGCGAAATCTGGAACGTGGGCATGCCGCCGAAGAGGGCGTCGGTCCACAGAGCTTTCTCGCCCGTGGCCTCCTCGTAGAGCTGTGCCTCACGGCCGTTGGCAAAGCCCTGCTGCATGTCGGGCTGACGCAGAGAGTTGCCCTCGAAATTATCGGGGTAGAAGAACGCTATCGAAATCAGCGCCATTACAACTACCGACACAAAAAAGCCCCATACCTGAGGCCGCTTTATAAGATTGGTGAATTTCTCCATTTGGGTCTAAAATAGGTTGAGTGGCAAAATTAGCGGTTTTTTCGCAGATATGCAAAAAAGCAGCCGGCACGCTCGGCGTGTCGGCTGCAAGAGGTTATGAGGGAGAGCTATGAGTTGTAGCTAAATGGTTAGTTTTACTTCACAATAACCTTGCTCGTGTTGCCGCCCTGCTTCTTGATATAGAGGCCGGGAGCCGCGGTGGCGGGGTCTACGGGCAGACCGTTGAGATTGTAGTAGGTTGCAGGGGCATCGGCGCCGCTCACTTCCACGCCCTCTACGCCGCCGCTGATGGGGAAATCTTTCTCGGCGAAAGAGGCGAACAGCGGCCAGCAGTAGTCGTCGGCAGCCTTATAAACGGCTGTCTTGCCAACGGGCACTGTGAGGGTGGCGCTGTAGTCGGTGAAGGCTGTTTCGTAAGCCACGGGAGGCACAGGGCTCTTGACGTTGACATTCTTGATGCTCTCGCAGTTATAGAAGGCAAAGTCGCCAATCTGCTGCAGCGAGGCACCGAGTGTAACGGTCGTGAGAGCCTCGCAGTCGGCAAAGGCGCTCATGCCCATTTCCGTCATGCCGTCGCCGGTATCCACGCTCTCGGCGGCAGCGCACAGTGCAAAGGCGTTGGCACCGATTTTCTCCAGCGACGAAGGCAGTTCTATGCTCTTAACTGCCGAGCAGTTATAGAAAGCATTGTTGCCAATCTGTTTCAGCGAGTTGCCGAAGCTTATGGTAGTGGCTCCGAAGCAGTCGAGGAAGGCATAGTCGCCGATGGTCTGCAGCGAGTTGCCAAGACTTATAGTGGTTGCAGCCGAGCAGTTGCGGAACGCATATTCGCCTATGCTCACCACCGATTTGGGTATTGTGATGCGGGCGAGCTTCTCGCAGTTATAGAACGCATAGTCGCCGATGCTCTCAACAGAGCTCGAGAGCATGAGTGAGCGAGAGTTCTTGCAGTCGAAGAAAGCATAGTCGCCCACGCGCTTCACCGACGACGGTATGGCGAACGACGCGATGTCGGTGCAGCCGTAGAAAAGGTAGTCGCTGATTTCAGTTACCTTGTTGCCTATGGTGAGCGTGGCGAGGTTCTCCATGCCCATGAACGGCGAGAGGCCCGATTTTTTATACTTCACATTACGACCGAGGTATACGGTCTCCAACGCGCCGCTGTAGAAAGTATTGGCAGAGCCGTTGGCAGTGGCACTTGTCTCTATGGTAATGGGATTGGTGCCGTCTTCTATGTTGACAAGTTTGAGAGAAGTACAACCCGCGAAGGCCTCTTCACCGATAGTATTGACCGACGATGGTATGGTTATCGAGCGTAAGGCTGTACAGCCGTTGAACATACCTTCGTGGAGATAAGTCACATGCTTGCCTAAGTTCACAACTGTCAGGCTACGGCAGCCTTCAAAAGAACCGTTCTTGTAGTAATCTATATTTCGGTCTATATTTAAGGTTTCTATTTCTATGTTCACCTTATCACCATAAACAATGCTGTAGACTTCAATAGGCTCGGAAGATGCTTCAAAGGTGAGGGTTCTTAAGTTGGTGCAGTCACTGAACGAGGCTCCACTGAATTCCTTCATCGTGGCAGGAATAGTGATTTCGGTGAGTTTTTTGTTATTATTGAAAGCTCCCAGACCAATTTCCTTAAGCGTCGAGGGGAGCTTCACATCAACTTGAGCGCCGGTAAAAGCATAATTACCGATGCGTTCAATGCCCTCATGCAGGATGAGCGTTGTATAATCGGTGAATGGTTTTGCTCCAACATATTTTGTGGAACCTAAAATTTCTAAAGTTGTCACCGGGAAACTGGGTCTACCGAGTGTATCATTATTGCTTAAATCAGCGCCTATTACGACCTTTTCGAATGAAGGATTAGGCTCTCGTATTGTGCCGCTTGTATTAAAGTTGAGCAACACTTTCCACTCAATGCTGCGGTAAAGATACAATTCTTTTATTCTTGCGAGCGGTATTATGCCTGCAGGGTTACTGCCTCCATAGTCCCAGCCTCCGCCGCTTGCCGTGAGAGGCTCCTCGCCATACTCGAATGTGAACTTATTTACCGAGCATGTTTCATTAAAAGACTCGACATTTATATTCACAACCGAGCCCGGCACAGTTATCGAATTCCACTCCCCCGAAAAACTTCCGCTAATATACTTTACAGAGTACTTGCCACCCATGTATTCAACCGACTCGGGAATAACAACATCAGAGCCGGAGGGAAGAGTGGTTCCCCATACAGTGGCGGTCATCTGCGTATCATTGAAACTGTAATCGATACCGCCAATTTCTTCGGCTTTGGCCGACAGCGCCGATACTATCAGCGCAACGGTAATTAATAAAAACCTTATTTTCTTCATATCTTATTTAGTATGATTGGTCACATAAAAAAATTATCCGCTCAGGCTATGAGGCCGGCGGATATAATTATTCCCGCCTTGCTATAGAACCATGAGCCCGCTCGGCACGGTGGCCGGTCGGTGTCGCGATTCTGCAAGACGGGACGCAGTATGTCGGTGTTCGCATTGCGGCTGTCGAGCCGAAATGCAGGGATAAAGAGCCGTCCCATTGCTTTTTGCAGCCCTTGGGAGAAGGCGGCAAAATTGCCATGGCAATGTAATTACCCCTCCGTGGCACAGAGCCGCGGATTTGCACCGCAAAATTAGAGATTTGATGCGGCATTTGCAGCAGCTCCTCTGTTAAACGATGTTAACACACATTGTTAATCACGCCCTTGAACAACGCAAAACAGCGGCGCAGGCACTTTTTTGACCCATTTCTTGATGTTATGGCAAAAAAAACGTATCTTTGTGCGCTTTTTCCAAAGAAAAATAATAAAACCAAATCATATAATGGCAACCTTAGAGAAAATCAGAAACAAGTCCGTGCTGCTCTTCGTAATCATAATCGTGGCACTGCTTGCATTCATTTTGGGCGACTTCCTTACTTCGGGTCGCACCTATTTCGGTCACCCCACAACCGTTGCTGAAGGCGGTGGTGCTACAGTAGAATACCAGGACTACACCACTCGCATGAACCAGGCAGCCGAGCAGCTCCGCGGCCAGGGTCGCGACTACAGCAACGACGTTCTCGGTCAGACCGTCATCCAGAACCTCCTCACCGAGAAACTCTTCAAGAACGAATACGACGCACTCGGTATAAAGGTTACCGACAGCGAGCTCACCGAGGCTATGACAGGCGACATGCCTCACCCCTCGGCTCAGCAGATGATATACTACCTCTCGCAGCAGCTCCAGCTCCCCGAGGCTTCGGGCAAAGCAGTGTTCGACGCTATGCAGAACCCCGCCAAGTACGGTCTCCGTCCTGAAGTTGGCAACGAGCTCCGCAACATCTGGGCAAGCCAGGAAAAAGAAGTGGAGAACGTGATGCTCAACCAGAAACTCATGAGCCTCATCAACGGCCTCTACACCTATAATAAACTCGACGCAAAAAGCTTCTACGACGACAACGCCGCTTCGCGCCACATCGCTTACGTAAGCAAAGATGCTTCGGCAGTATCTGACGATGACATCGAGTTCAGCGACGCCGACATCAAAGCTCTCTGGAACTCGCAGAAGCAGAACTACCGCCTCGACGAGGAAACCCGCGAAATCGAATACATCTACGTTACCGTTGAGCCCTCGCAGGCCGACCGCATCGCAGGCCAGCAGGCTGTTGAGAACGCTATCACAGGCCTCAACGCAACCCCCGGCACCGAAGCAGTGGCTGCCAACACCGCATTTATCGTCAACACCACAGAGGCTCCCGCTTCGGCTATCACCGATACCCGTCTCCGCAACTTCGTTACCGAGAACGAAGTAGGCACAGCCAAGCTCATCAACCGCGATAACGACACCTACACAATTGCCAAGCTCATCGACATCAAGCAGGGCATCGACTCTATCAACATCTCTGTGCTCCGTGCTATCGAAGGCACCAACCTCGACAGCGTACTCAACGTGCTCAACAACGGCGCTACCTTCGCTTCGCTCTCCGACGGCGCAACTATCCAGGGTCAGGACAGCATCTGGACAGCCCTCGAAGGTGTAGGCCTCGACGAAAAGACAAAAGACGCCCTCACCACCGCCGCAACCGGCAAAGCTTTCATCTACACCGACAGCATCCAGGGCCAGGCAGTGAGCGCTATCTACAAGGTTAACCGTCGCCACGCTCCCGTGAACTACTACGAAATAGCTACCGTAGAGTACACCGTAGACCCCTCGCAGGAAACTCTCACCGACCTCGCAACAGGCCTCCGCACCTTCGTAAGCAACAACTCATCGGCCGACGAGTTCTCTAAGAACGCTACCGATGCAGGCTACTCTATCCTCTCCGACCAGATTTCAGCCTCCTCTACAGGCATCGGCAATGCTTCCGACAGCCGCAAGTTCGTAAAATGGGCTATGGACGCCAAGAAAGGCCAGGTTTCGCCCATGATGCAGGACGACAAGCAGAGCTACCTCATCGCCGTAGCCGTTAAAGACATATACAGCGACTACCTCCCCTACACAAGCCCCGCTGTCAACATGCAGCTCGCTGCCCAGGCTCGCAACGCTAAGAAAGCCGACAAGCTCATGGCCGACTACGCAGGCAAAGCTAACGACCTCGCAGGTTACGCATCTGCTATGGGCACCGAAGTGGCTGAAGGCAACGTGAACATCACAACACCTTCCTTCCTCAACATCGGCATCAACGAAAGCGCACTCCAGGGCGCCGTGGCAGCTGCCGAACCCGGCAAGCTCGTTGGCCCCGTCAAGGGCAACCGCGGCATCCTCGTCTTTGAAGTCAAGGAAGTCAACACCGAAAACCGACCCTTCGACGAAAGCGAATACGGCAACCGCTTCGCTCAGACCTTCGGCTTCGCCCGCCAGCGCACAGCTCTCCCCCTCCTCCTGGGCAAAGACAAAATCGAGAACCGCTCGCTCAACTTCGTGCCCGCTGTTGGCGAATAATCCCCGATAAACCGCACACATCATAAAACGGGTGGCCACAACTAAGCGGCCACCCGTTATTATTAAATCCCGTTGCAACCCGATGCATCCCGATAAAACCCGATGCATCGCGATTCAACCCCGATTCACCCCCGCTTAACCCTCAACCCCGACTTCAATGGAAGAAAAGAAACTCTTTTTACTCGACGCATACGCGCTCATCTACCGGGCATATTACGCCCTCCTGCGATCTCCGCGCGTCACATCAGGCGGCATGAACACATCCGCCATTTTCGGTTTCTGCAACACCCTTGAAGACCTCCTCAAAAAAGAGAATCCCGGCTACATTGCAGTATGCTTCGACCCCGCTCACGGCCACACTTTCCGCCACGAGCAGTACGCCGAATACAAAGCCGGTCGCGACAAGCAGCCCGAAGACATAACCGTTGCCATACCTTATATTAAAGACATCCTCAAAGCCTTCCGCATACCAGTGATAGAAGTCGAAGGCTACGAGGCCGACGACGTCATCGGCACACTCTCGCGCCGTGCCGAAGCCGAGGGTTTCATCACCTACATGATGACCCCCGACAAAGACTACGGGCAGCTCGTCACCGACCGCGTGTTCATGTACCGCCCGGCTCTTAAAGGCCAGGGGTTTGAGGTACGCGGCCCCAAAGAAGTGTGCGAGCGCTACGGTATATCATCGCCCCGCCAGGTCATCGACCTCCTCGCCCTCGAAGGCGACGCCTCCGACAACGTACCCGGCTGCCCCGGCGTTGGCGAAAAAACTGCCGTGAAACTCATCGAGAAATTCGGCTCGGTTGAAAACATGCTCGCCAACACAGACCAAATTGCAGGCGCTCTCCGCAAGAAAGTGGAGGATAACGCCGCCCAAATCCGCATGTCGAAAGAGCTCGTCACCATTATCACCGACGCCCCCGTAGCTTTCTCCGAAGAAGAACTGCGCCGCAAAGAGCCCGACACCGAAGCCCTCGTAGCAATATTCCGCGAGCTCGAATTCAAATCTTACATCGCCAAATACGCATCTGCCTCAGAGGCTCCCGCACCACCCGCGCCCTCGGCACAGCCCTCGCTCTTCGATTTCGCCGAAGAAGCCCGCCCGGCCGCAACCGCTGCGCCCGCCGAGTGCCACGCGGCAGAGCTCTCCACGCCCGCCGAACTCGCCGACTTCCTTACCCGCGCCGCCACGGCAGGCACCGTGGGCATGGCACTCAACAGCGTGGGCCCCGAAGCCATGACTGCCACCCTCTACGGCATGGCTTTCGCCTTCGAGAGCACTCCCGGCGAATTTGACGCCGCCTACTTCCGCCTCCCCGCCGAGGCTGCCGCCCGCGCGTCATGGGCCGAAGTCCTCGAGCCCCTCTTTGCCGACAGCAGCATTACCATAGTCGGCGCCGACATCAAGCGCGACATGCTACTGCTGCGCCGCGCAGGCGTGCTCTTCCAGGGCGCCAAATGGTTCGACACCGCAGTGGCGCACTACCTCTGCCAGCCCGAGCAGAAGCACGACACCCCCACGTTGGCGATGAACTACCTCGCCCTCACAACCTACGACTACCACTACGGCGCCGCCGACCGCCGTCAGCCGCCGCTCGACCCGCTCGCCGCCATGACAGAGACAGCCGTAGTTGCACTCCGTCTCAAGCCCCTGCTCGAAGCCGAAGTGCGCGAAAAAGAGCAGGAGAAACTCCTGAACGACGTCGAATTCCCTCTCGTTGCCGTACTCGCCTCAATGGAGTGGGAAGGCGCACGCATCGACACCGCCGAGCTCCGCGCGCTCTCGCAGCAGCTCACCGCAAGGCTCGCCAAACTCGAAGCCGAGGCTTACGAAATTGCAGGACGCCCCTTCAATGTAAGCTCACCCTCGCAGGTTGGCCAGATTCTATTCGGAGAGATGCAGATCGACCCCAAAGCCCGCAAGACAAAGGGCGGCGCATGGTCAACAGCCGAAGACGTCCTCGAAAAATACGCCGCCGATGTTCCACTCGTCAGACTCATACTCGATATCCGCGGCCTCAAGAAACTCCTCGCCACCTACATCGACGCTCTCCCCAAACTCATAAATCCCGCAACTGGCAAAATACACACCACCTACAACCAGACCGTGACAGCCACGGGGCGCATCTCCTCCACAAACCCCAACCTGCAGAACATACCTGTACGCACCGCCGACGGCCGCGACATACGCAGAGCCTTCATTCCCGACCCCGGTTGCCTCATGCTCTCTGCCGACTACTCACAGATAGAGCTGCGCCTTATGGCAGCCCTCTCTGAAGACCCCGCAATGGTCGAGGCATTCCTCTCCGGCGCCGACATCCACCGCGCCACAGCAGCCAAAATCTACCACCTCGACCCCGCCGACGTCACCGACACACAGCGACGCAACGCCAAGACCGCAAACTTCGGCATCATCTACGGAATATCGGCATTCGGCCTCTCGGAGCGCCTCGGCATACCCCGCGGCGAGGCCAAAGAGCTCATCGAAGGCTACCTCGCCACATACCCCGGAGTGGCAGCTTACATGGAAAAATCAATAGAAGTGGCACGCCGCGACGGATACGTAACCACAATACTCGGACGCCGCCGCTACCTGCCCGACATACACTCACGCAGCAACACCGTGCGCTCCTACGCCGAACGAAATGCCATAAACGCACCCCTCCAGGGCAGCGCTGCCGACATTATCAAAGTTGCCATGGTGCGAATCGACGCCGAGATACGACGCCGCAACCTCGCCTCCCGCATGATTATGCAGGTACACGACGAACTCATATTCAACGTCGTGCCCGATGAGCTGCCCATGCTTCAGGAGATAGTTGTCAAAGGCATGGAGCAGGCATACACCGGCCGCGTGCCCATGGAAGTGGCCGCAGGTGTCGCCGACAACTGGCTCGACGCTCACTGAGCCCCCATATACAAAAATCGGCCGCTCCTCACGGAGAGACCGACTGAAAAAGCTTAATGTATCTGCTATTTTTGCTGCACAAAAGTAAAACTAATATTTTACTTTGCAAAATTTTTTGGCAAGAAAATGCTGCATAGTTAAAGACCTCAATCCTCCAGGTAGTAGGTAATGTAGGTCACCACGCGCACAGTCTTGATGTTGGGCGTATATTGGTCGCGGTCGTCGATAGAGAACTGGCCCTGCGTGGCGGTCTTGATTTTGCCGAGCTCGCTGTGGCTGTCGGAGGCAAACTTGTCGGCTGCCGTGCGCGCTGCAGCCGTAGCCTCGGCAATCATCTCGGGCTTGATGCTGTTGAGGTCGGTGTACTCATACGACGTGCGGTAGTTATAGTCGCCCGCCACTATCGCTATACCCTTTTGCAGCAGCTCTGTCTGCTTCTTTATGAGCGAGCGCACCTTCTCTACCTGCGACGATGTCACAACCACCACATTGGTCACCTGATAGCGGTATTGTATATCGCGCTGCGAGTAGCTGTCGGCCACACGGTCGAACACCTCCGGCGGATTCACGGAAATCTCCGAGTCCGAGAGCCCGTTGCTCTTCAGGAAGTCTACAATGGCGCTGTTCGTGTTCTGTATCTTGGTGTAGATAGTGCCCAGGTCATTGCCCATTTCCTTGGTCACGATAGGCCACGTTACCTTGTTGGCGCTCACCTCTTTCTCGCAGAGGCCGCGCACCGTCACCACGCGGTCGCGGTCTGCAAAGCGGTCGATACCGCTTTTGAGAGCCAAACCGAGAATTACTATGCCGGCGGCAATAAGCGCCGCGGCAATAATCTGGCTTTTGATTTTCATGTCTGATGTGTTTTTAGAGTGCATATAAATTAGTTGAACTTGCCTATATAACGTTTCTCCTCTCCGAATATTTCAATCCGTCCGATAAAAGCCAAAAGGCTGCGCCCGGTTTTCGTCAGGCGCAGCCTCTTGGCATTTATGAGAGTGAATCTTTAGTCCTTCTTGGGAGCGCGGTTGCGGTCGCCTTCACGACGGGGACCACGGTTGCGGTCGCCTTCGCGGCGCGGACGCTCGCCACGGGGAGCGCGCTGGGGCTCTACATAGCCTTCGGGTTTGGGCTGGAGAGCGCGCATCGAAAGGCGGTATTTGCCCGTCTTCTTGTCGATTTCGATGAGCTTAACCTGCACCTTGTCGCCTTCCTTAAGACCGGAAGCGGCCATGTCGTCGAGGCGTTCCCATGCGATTTCGCTGATGTGGAGCAGACCGTCGCGGTGGGGCATGAACTCAACGAAAGCACCGAAGTCGAGAATCGAGCGCACGGTACCGTCGTAAACCTTACCCTCTTCAGGGAGCTCTACGATAGCGTTGATCATAGCCAGAGCCTTGTCGATAGATGCCTTGTTGGTACCGGCAACCTCGATGTAGCCGCCTTCGGGAATCTCGTCGATAGAAACGGTGGCGCCGCTCTCCTCCTGGATACCCTGGATAACCTTTCCGCCCGGGCCGATAACGGCACCGATAAGCTCTTTCGGGATAAGCATCGTAACGATGCGGGGTACGTGAGGCTTGTAGTCCTCGCGGGGTGCGGGGATAGTCTGCTCGATGATGTCGAGGATGTGCATACGACCGTCGCGGGCCTGGTTGAGGGCCTTCTCGAGGATTTCATAGCTGAGGCCGTCGCACTTGATGTCCATCTGGGTGGCGGTGATACCATCGCGTGTACCTGTCACCTTGAAGTCCATATCGCCGAGGTGGTCTTCGTCGCCGAGGATATCGCTCAGGATAGCATACTTAGAGTTATCGCTGATAAGACCCATGGCGATACCGCTCACGGGCTTCTTCATCTTAACACCTGCGTCAAGCAGGGCAAGAGTGCCGGCGCAAACGGTAGCCATTGACGACGAACCGTTGCTCTCCAGGATATCGCTCACCACGCGGCATACGTAGGGGAAATCATCGGGGAACATGCGCTTGAGGGCACGGTGGGCAAGGTTACCGTGACCAATCTCGCGGCGGCCTACACCACGCTGGGGCTTGGCCTCACCGGTAGAGAAGGGAGGGAAGTTGTAGTGGAGAAGGAAGCGCTCGGTGCCCTTGTTGAGCACGTCGTCGAGAATCTTCTCGTCGAGTTTGGTGCCGAGAGTAACGGTAGAGAGCGACTGTGTCTCACCACGGGTGAACACTGCCGAGCCGTGAGGGCCGGGGAGATAGTCTACCTCGCACCAGATGGGGCGGATTTCGGTAGTCTTGCGGCCGTCGAGGCGGATACCCTCGTCGAGAACGCAGCGGCGCATGGCCTCTTTCTCAACATCGTGGTAGTAGCGCTTAACGAGCGGAGTCTTGGCCTCGCGCTCTTCTTCGGGGAGCGATTCGATGTAGTCGTTGCAGATAGCATCGAAAGCCTCCATACGCCAGTGCTTGTCGGCGCTGCCGGTCTTGGCAACGGCATAGGCACGGTCGTAGCACTTCTCGCGTACATCGGCGCGGAGAGCCTCATCGTTCACCTCGTGGCAGTATTCGCGCTTAACGGTCGAGCCAACAGCCTCGGCAAGCTCCATCTGAGCCTTGCACTGAACCTTGATAGCGTCGTGGGCGGCGCGGAGAGCGGCAAGGAGGTCGGCCTCCGAAGCCTCGTCCATTTCGCCTTCAACCATCATGATGTTGTCGTAGGTAGCGCCTACCATGAGTTCCATGTCGGCTTTCTGAAGCTGCTCGAAAGTCGGGTCGATAACAAACTTGCCGTCGACGCGGGCTACGCGCACTTCAGAGATAGGGCCGTTGAAGGGTATGTCGCTCACTGCGAGAGCTGCCGAGGCAGCGAGGCCTGCGAGGCAGTCGGGGGCGTCAACACCGTCGGCTGAGTATAGGGTGATGTTTACAAAAGTATCGGCGTGGTAATTGTCGGGGAAAAGGGGGCGGAGCACGCGGTCTACGAGGCGGGCGGTAAGAATTTCATAATCGCTCGCGCGGCCTTCGCGCTTGAGGAAGCCGCCGGGAAAACGGCCGGCTGCCGAGAATTTCTCCTTATACTCCACCTGGAGGGGCATGAAGTCGACGCCTTCGCCGGCGTCTTTGGCGGTCACTACGGTAGCAAGAAGCATGGTGTTGCCCATGCGGACTTCAACCGCTCCATCGGCTTGCTTGGCCAGCTTGCCGGTCTCTATCGTGATGACACGGCCGTCGGGAAGCTCGATGGACTTTTTAATTACGTTCATAAATGTCGGTTTATTTTATTTCTTCAGAATATTCGCGCAAAGATACTAATTTTTTCCGCTACCGCAAAATATTACTTCCCCAAACCGCCCATACGCCCAATATACGGCTATTTCCCAAGGCTTTTATGCCTCATAATTTGTTCTTATATTTTGAAATCACTATCTTTGTAATCTAATTTCAACTCACATGGATCGCTCGCATATTGTTAAACAGATTGCCGACCTCGTCAAGAAATTGGCGCCGGATAGCCTTGCCTACCTCTATGGCTCCACTGCCAGAGGCACCTATCGAGATGATTCTGACATTGACCTGCTCATTATGCTTCCCGACAGTCTTTCGGCCACCGAACTCGCTAAAAGGAAGATAGAGATTACTGAAGGGCTTTACGATATCGAGCTCGAACATGGTGTGATTGTCTCGCCTTTAGTCGTCATCAAAAGTTTTTGGGAGCGAATGAAAACACCTTTTACCTGCAATGTTGCTAAAGACGCTGTCGTATTATGAATACCGAATTGACTCCAGACGAGCGCAACGCCCTGGTAAAATACCGCTTCGAACGTTCTCGCGAGACATTGGTTGAAGCCGATTATAATGCCGAAGGCGGGTATTTTAATACTGCCGTAAACAGGCTTTATTATTCTGCCTACTATGCGGCAGCCGCTCTTATGCTCGCTGCCGGGCTTAACTCGTCAACTCATGCTGGAATACGCACTCTTCTATCGCTGCACTTTGTAAAGACCGGCAAGCTTGATGCCTGTCACGCCCGAACATTCATGACGCTATATGAGAATAGGCAATCAGGTGACTACGAAGATTTTGTGTATTGTGACCAAGACCTCTACGACCAACTGCGCCCAAGGACAGTCGCGTTTATAGATGCACTGCAGTTATTGACCGCCTCTCTGTAATCTTTGCCGCATCCCACCTCTTCCACCCCGCATTTTTCGCATTGCGTTGCCCATTGTGCAATTTTTTTGTATTTTTGCGGGTTGAACCACTCATCTGACGCATGGAAGAGAATAAAAACAGCCGTAAACTCAGGTGGCGCGACCTCCTGAAGTACATTATCCCCCTCATTGTGAGCGCGGGACTCTGCTGGCTGCTCTTCCGCGACATCGATTTCGCCGCAATGCTTGCCATAATACGCGAGCAATGCAGCTTCGGCTGGATAGCACTCGGCATGGCAATGAGCATAGTCTCACACATATGCCGCGCCTTCCGTTGGGACATACAGCTGCGCGCCTTGGGCGTCGATGCCCCTATCCACGCACTTATCTACAGCATTTTCGGCACCTACGCCGTAAACCTCGTATTTCCCCGCCTCGGCGAACTATGGCGTTGCGGCTACATAGCGCAGCGGCAGAACGCACCTTTCACCGGCGTATTCGGCTCAATGGTCGCCGACCGCCTCGCCGACACCCTTACGGTGCTCCTCCTGACAGCCGCAGCATTCCTCCTTGCCTCCAACGAGATAGGCGCTTTCATAAGCGAGAACGCCGATGCCTACGGAGCAATCGCAAGCCTGCTCACCTCGCCATGGCTCTGGGGTGCGGTGGCACTCTGCGCTGCCGCCACCATATGGCTGCTCACACGCAAAGGCAACTGGGGCACACGTCTGCGCAAAGCTCTGCGCGAGCTCTGGCAAGGCTTCGTTGTTGTGCTCACCATGCCCGGCCGCGGACGCTGGCTCCTGCTCACCGTGGGCGTATGGGGTTGCTACTTCATGCAGATGTATGTGGCACTGCGCGCCTTCCCCTTCACCCGCGGCGTGCTCGAGAGCGGCGGCGCCGTAGCTGCCCTCGTCACCTTCGTGCTCTCGAGCATATCCATGGCAGTGCCCTCCAACGGCGGCATAGGCCCCTGGCAGTGGGCCGTGATTTTCGCCCTCGGCTTCTACGGCGTGGCTTACGGCCATGCGGCAGCCTTCGCCAACCTCGTGCTCGGCTGCAACACCCTCCTCCTCATAGTGCTCGGCCTCATAACATTTGCAGGCATAGCGCTCGACAAGAAAACAAACAAAAAACAACATAACACACTAAAATGGCAAAAGTAATTATCATCGGCGCAGGCGGCGTGGGCACTGTTGTAGCCCACAAGTGCGCTCAGCACCCCGAAGTGTTCTCCGAAATCGTTATTGCATCGCGCACACGCAGCAAATGCGATGCCGTGGCCAAAGCTATAGGCGCCGCTAACATCACCACCGACAGCGTCGACGCCGACAGCGTTGACCAGCTCGTGGAGCTCTTCAACCGTCACAAACCCGAAATGGTAATCAACGTGGCGCTCCCCTACCAGGACCTCACCATTATGGAGGCTTGCCTGCAGTGCGGCGTAAACTACCTCGACACCGCCAACTACGAGCCCAAGGACGAAGCTCATTTCGAGTACTCGTGGCAGTGGGCCTACCGCGAGCGTTTCGAGAAAGCCGGACTCACCGCAATCCTCGGCTGCGGATTCGACCCGGGCGTCTCGGGCGTTTTCACTGCCTATGCAGCAAAGCACTGGTTCAGCGAAATGGAGTACCTCGACATCGTCGACTGCAACGCCGGTGACCACGGCAAAGCCTTCGCCACAAACTTCAACCCCGAAATCAACATACGCGAAATAACCCAGAACGGACGCTACTGGCAGGACGGCAAGTGGGTTGTGACCGGCCCCCTCGAGTTCCACCAGCCCCTCACCTACCCCAACATCGGCCCCCGCGAATCGTATCTCCTCTATCACGAAGAGCTCGAATCGCTCGTGCAGAACTACCCCACTATCAAACGCGCACGTTTCTGGATGACCTTCGGTCAGGAATACCTCACACACCTCCGAGTGATTCAGGACATCGGCATGGCGCGAATCGACGAAATCGACTATAACGGCGTGAAAATCGTGCCCCTCCAGTTCCTCAAAGCCGTCCTTCCCAACCCCCAGGACCTCGGCGAGAACTACCATGGCGAGACTTCTATCGGCTGCCGTATCTCAGGTAAAGGCAAAGACGGCAAGCCCCTCACCTACTACATCTACAACAACTGCTCGCACGAGGCCGCGTACAAGGAAACCGGCATGCAGGCCGTGAGCTATACCACCGGCGTACCCGCGATGTGCGGCGCAATGATGTTCCTCACCGGCAAATGGTGCAAGCCCGGCGTGCACAACGTCGAGGAGTTCGATCCCGATCCATTCCTCGCAGCAGTAGCCGAAAACGGCCTCCCCTGGCACGAAATCATCAACGAAGACCTCGAATTTGAAATTTAGTCAAATTTCAAATTAAGTCAAAAGTCAAAAGTCTGAAGTGTAAAGATTTCTGCGCCACAACTTTTGACTTTTGACTTTAGCCTTTTGACTTTCTCATCAAATGTCCGCTTTTATCTCTGCCACGATAATCACGCACAACGAGGCCCGCAACATCGAGCGGTGCCTCAATTCGCTAATTGGTGTCGCCGACGAGATTATAGTAGTTGATTCTCTGTCGACCGACGCAACTGTCGATATATGCCGTCGCTACGGCTGCCTCGTCACCTCGCGCGCTTTCAACGGCTACGGCTCACAACGCCAATATGCCGCAGGGCTCGCTCATGGTCGGTACGTGCTCTCGATCGACGCCGACGAAGCCCTCTCGGCCCAGTTGCGCGAAAACATCATAGCGCTCAAAAACAAAGGATTCACACACCGCATGTACTGCTTCCGCGTGGTGAGCTACGTATGCGGCAAGGCCATGACAGGCAGCGGCATGAAACCCGCATTGGAAACAAGGCTCTTCGACCGCCGTTACGCCAACTGGGACCTCCTCGCCGTGGGCGAGCGGCTCGAGTGCCCCGGAGGCGTCGTGCCCTCGCTCATTGCAGGCGACCTTCTGCACTACCGCTGCAACAACTTCGACGAACTTGAGTTCAAGGAGTTACGCAACGCACGTATACGTGGGCGCCTCCTGGCAGCCGCAGGCATAAAGGCTCCCGCGCCTATGCGTTGGCTCAGAGCAGCCTCGGCATACATGAAATGTCAGCTCCGCGACGGCGCTATTCTCGACGGCGAGGCCGGCCGACGGGTGGCGCGCACACGTTTTCTGTCAACATTAGAAGCCTACCGCGCCGCAAGCGAGATGGCTGAAGGAGGGGTCAAGGAATGAAACAAGCCCTCAACATCATACACCTCGTCTCCAACCCCGTGTGGGGTGGAGGTGAGCGATACGTGCTCGACCTTTGCAAGGCGCTCCGGGCCGACGGGCACAGTGTGGCAGTGATAACGCGCGGCAAGCAAGCCGTCGACGCCCGCTTCGCCGAAGCAGGCTTCACCCCCGGAAAGCTCCCACTGCACGGGCGCCTCGACCTCATTTCGCCCTTGGTGCTCGCCCGCGTGCTAAACCGCATCGACGGCGCCATTATCGTGCACGCACACAACTTCAAAGACGCCGACACCGCCGTGCGTGCCCGCCGCCTGATGCGCGACGGCTCAAAAGTGCGCGTCGTGGTCACACGTCACCTGGTGAAAGCGGCCTCCACGGGCAGCTACGCGCGCGACCTTTATAATTCTATCGACCACATAATATTCGTGTCGCAGGCCGCACGCAACGGCTTTATGTCGTCGGCACCGAAAGTCGATGCCTCACGCCTCCACGTGGTGCACAACGCCGTCGCCCTCCCCGCCGCGGCAGTCCCCTCAGCCAAAGGCGACACGATAAAACTATGTTTCGCCGGGCGTCTCGACCCCGAGAAAGGCGTCGACACCCTCCTCAAAGCATTCGCCGCCACATCAGGCACCACCCTCACCATAGCAGGCACGGGTCGAGCACGCTACGTGGGAGAGCTCATGCAGCTCACATCGCGCCTGGGCATCTCCGACAGGGTCGAATATCCAGGATACCTCGCCGATGTGGCGCCGCTCTACGCAGCCTCGCACATAGGCGTGATACCCTCGGTCGTCGCCGAAGCCTTCCCCCTCACCGCTCTCGAGATGATGGCGCACGGGCTGCCCGTGGTAGCCTCCGACGCAGGAGGCCTGCGCGAGACGGTTATCGACGGCGTAACAGGCTTCCTCGTGCCGCCGGGCGACGAACACGCATTGGCAGCACGCATCAACGAACTCGTGACCGACCCCGCCCTGCGCACACGCATGGCCGAGGCCGCACGGCAGCGCGCTGCCGAGTTCACCTACGACCGATTCTATAAAGCTATAACCGACATATACTCAGGCAATGGACGTTAAACTTCTCTCCAACAGCGCTTTTACCTTTGCCGATAGCACAAGGCTGCGAACCCTCGCCACCGGCGGACTCCCCGACGACGCCCGCGTCATATACCGCGGCCGCAACACCGTGGTTGTCAGCGCCGACGGCCTTGCCTGCATCAAGAGCTACAAGGTGCCGGGCTTCATCAAAGGCATAATATACAGCTACTTCAGAGCGCCCAAAGCAGAGCGCGCCTTCGTCAACGGCACACGCCTGCTATCGCTCGGCTTCTCCACTCCCGAGCCCTGGGGTGCAGTGATATGCCGCCGCAAGGGGCTGCTCAAAGAGAGCTACTACGTGTGCCGCTACCTTAAAGACTGGAGCGACCTCCGCCAAATCGAAGGACGCCCCGATTTCCCCGAGATTGCCCGCGCCCTGGCGCAGTTCATGTATCGTCTCCACTCCAAAGGCGTGTGGATGAAAGACTTCAGCATGGGCAACGTGCTCTACCGCCACCAAAAAGGAGGCTATGAGTTCTGCCTTATCGACATCAACCGCATGGAGTTCGACGTGGTCGACCGCAAGCACCTCCTGAGCAATTTCGGCGCAGCACTCGACACCGTGCCGGGCATCACCACCCTCGCCGCCGAATATGCCGCCCTTGCCCGTCCCGACGACCCTCAACCCTTGGTCGACGAAATTGTTTTATTGTTCAAGAAGCACCAGGCCGCCCTCTGGCGCCGCCGTCGCTTCAAAGAATTTATCAGAGGAAAAAAGAAAAGATAAGCATAGAGATATGAGTGAGCGTCCCAAGATTTCGGCTGTTGTACACACCTACAATGCCTCGCGCCACCTCGGCCGCGTGCTCGAAGCCCTCAAGGTATTCGACGAGACCCTCGTGCTCGATATGGAAAGCACCGACGACACCGTGGCCATAGCAGAGAGCCATGGCGCACGCGTTATTGTCAAGGAGCGCGGAGAGCACCGCATACCTGAGGCCTACCGCGACTTTGCTATACACTCCGCCAAGCACGACTGGGTAATCGTTGTCGACGCCGACGAGATTGTGCCACCCGCGCTCGCCCGATTCCTCTATGCCGAAATCGAGCGCGACCCCTCGCCGCGCGCCTACCTCATACCTATCAAGAACTACTTCATGGGGCGCTGGATGAAAGCATATTACCCCGACTTCATCCTGCGCTTCTTCAACCGCGTGGGCGCTCACTGGCCATATCAGATTCACTCGCGGCCCGAGCACAAAGGCCCCGTCGTGAAGATTCCCGCCTCGCGAACCGACCTGGCATACATCCACCTCGCCAACGAGACCGTGAACGAGACAATAGCCAAAATGAACTCCTACACCGACCGCGAGGCCGACCGTCGCGCACCCTCCTACCGTTGGTGGAATTTCCTCTATCAACCGGGATACCGTTTCTTCAAGAGCTACATACTCAAAGGTGGCTTCCGAAACGGCATGCCCGGATTCATACACGCCGTGCACGACGGCATTTACCGCTTTTACGCCCTGGCTAAGATTGCCGAGCGGCGCGAAAGCAAACGACCACTGAAAGACATCGACTGCGACGTAGAAAATCTCACCGAACATGACCACAATTAGTGTTTTTTGCGCCAACACAGGCCAATATATAGATATTGAGGGCGGTGCCCTCCTGAGCGACATCGCCGCCACACTCGAACCCACCCTGGGTTTCCGGCCCATTTGCTGCCGCGTAAACAACAAGACCGAAGGCCTCGACTACGCCGTATACCAACCCAAGACCCTCGAATTTCAGGACAAGACCACAGGCTCGGGGCCCCGCGTCTACGCACGCTCGCTCTCAATGATGCTATACGCCGCCGTTGAATCGGTGGTGCCCGGTGCACGCCTGGTGATCGAGCACTCGATTTCCAACGGATACTACTGCCGCCTCGGCGGATGCGACGATGTGCCGCAGGAGCTTATCGACGCCCTGCTCGGAGCAATGCACGCCCTTGCCGGCGCCGACTTCCCCTTCCGCCGACACACCGACCGCACCGAAGCCGTAATCGACCTCTTCGAGCAGCGAGGACTCCACTCCAAGGCCGCCCTCCTGCGCACCACACGCGAGCTCTACGCATCATATTACACCCTCGGCGACGTCTGCGACAGCTACTACGGAGCCCTCGCCCCCTCAACAGGCCACCTGCAGGTGTTCAACCTCATAAAGTATAACCAGGGCTTCCTACTGCTCCCCTTCAGTTCAGCCGACCCCTCGCAACCCGCTGTTCCCGTGCCGCAGGAAAAGATGTACAAGGCTTTCACCGACTACGTGCACTTCAACGCCATTACCGGCGTGAGCGACGTTGCCCAGCTCAACAACTGCGTGATCGAAGGCGACGCACGCAACCTCATAAACGTTGCCGAGGCGCTCCACGAAAAAGCACTCGCACGCATCAGCGACGATATTACCCTCCGCTACGCACGCGGCGGCGCGCGCATAGTGCTCATATCAGGCCCCTCATCATCGGGTAAGACAACCTCTACAAAGCGCTTGGCCATACAGTTGATGACCAACCTCCTCAAACCCCGCCTCATCTCCCTCGACGATTACTTTGTGAACCGCGACCGCACACCGCGCGACGCCTCGGGCGACTACGACTACGAGTCGCTCTACGCCCTCGACCTCGAGCAGTTCAACGCCGACCTCGCCGCAATTCTCGCAGGCGAGGAAGTAGCCCTGCCCACCTACAACTTCGAGCGCGGCTGCCGGGAATACCGTGGCAACACCCTGCGCCTCGACGAAGGCTCCATACTCCTCATCGAAGGCATACACGGCCTCAACCCCGAGCTCACCGCACTCATCCCCGAAGAGATGAAATACCGCGTCTACGTCTCGGCACTCACAACCCTCTCTATCGACGACCACAACTGGGTACCCTCGTCCGACACCCGCCTCATACGCCGCATAATCCGCGACCGCAAATACCGCGGAACTTCCGCCGAAGAGTCAATCCGCCGCTGGCCAAGCGTGCGCCGTGGCGAAGAAAAATGGATTTTCCCATACCAGGAAAACGCCGACGCCATGTTCAACTCATCTTTCGTATTCGAGCTCGCAGTTATGAAAGACGAAGCAGAAGCCGCCCTCCGCGGCGTACCCTCCGACGTACCCGAATACGCCGAAGCCTACCGCCTCCGCAAATTCCTCAGCTACTTCCTCCCCATCTCCCCCGACTACATACCCTCAACCTCACTCCTCCGCGAATTCCTCGGCGGCAGCTCCTTCAAATACTAATAGGAATTGGAATTTGGATTTTAAGCCTCCGGCTTGAAATACCCCCTCACCCGGCATCAAAAAAGGCCGCGCCATGAAAATCACGGCGCGGCCTGCTGATATATTCAGATTAGATTTTATCTATCTTACTTCGAAAGCTTCTCTTTGAGAGCGGCGAGACCCTCGAGGATAGATGAGATTAATTGAACAGTAGATAGACGAAGCCTCTAAGTGTTGATACCCCTCCAATAAGAAGGTTAATAACTATATCAATAATTGAAAATGGCTCATATTCGAAAAGTGTCATTCGGCCAATGCCGAAACCGATGTACTCACCTTCTTCAGGCATAGCACTGAACGAAGTTGCTACAATAAAGCCTATAAGAGCTCCCCAAAGGGCTGCTTTTCGATTGTAATTTGAACGTATGGCATTTATAATGCCGTAGATTGGGAAGCAGAAGGATAAAAGAGCTATGGGCAGATTATTTCTGCATGTAGGCTTATCTTCTATATCTTCCGAGTCTGAACACAGTTGGAGTCCGAGCCCTGTGAAGTTTGTAATTCTACCACCTAAGCGGCATTGATAATCCTGTCCTGGCTCAAAGTTAAATGTTTGTTTGATACAGGCTCCTTTTTTTTGTTCAGGGTTGCCTTGAAACTCCACTTTGATTTCTGCTGCGCTATTTTTTAATGGAATTTCGATTTCGCAACCCTCACTGTATTTGAAAGGTTCACAGACGATATCCCCAACGGTCAAGGTGAGCATTGCCTCATCCTTACCATTCTCGTCTCCGCACCATTCAAATTTCAGGATATTAGATAATTTATCCATAAATGATTACTTCCAATCTCATTCCCTCAATTGGCATTAGGTTAATAAAAAAGCGTGGAACGATGTTCTTGTCTATCCCTAAGGAGGCATCGCCAAACGCCTAACACGAAATAAACAGTCCACTCCCACGCCTTATCGGATATCGATATCCCCTTGCCGGGGAGTGGATATGCGACAAGCATGAGCGTTTTATGACTGCTCTTTCCATCGTGTTTTGAAATTGGCGATTTCCTTAGGTGGATAAAGCAAAAAACGCTTCTATGTAAAATGGCCTAAGCCACGTTGCAAAGTAACGAAATTACTTTCATATAACCAAATATTGGTGCCTAATAAAATTACTTCAAGCAAGGTTGATTTAGCTCTTTATGCTCTGCGATTGTGTTTCCTTTTTGAGCTTACAAAGCCTTTACCGCTCCGGACCCTCTACTCCATTCAACTTCCAGAGCGACGATGTCAAAAATCAACACAGCCTTAAAATAAGACTCCGCAAGTCAGGCTCCTCAATAATTCTCATCAGTGCTAAATTAAGCTCGCAGACTTCACTCAATTGCCGCCGTGTAAGGGCTGAAAGCCCGAGCCGCCGAACCACACAATTTATTCATGCAACGTAGCTTCAGCCACCGCATTAGCCCTCTCCGCTTTGGAGTTGTGCGAGGGCGGAAAGCCCGAGCCCCGCGCAACAAAATTTGTTCAGGCAAGGTGGCTTCAGCCACCGCATTAGCCCTCTCCGCTTTGGAGTCGTGCGAGGGCGGAAAGCCCGAGTTCGGGTTTCTCACACATAACCACAATCGCCGCATGCTATCTTTGCCGCAAATTTTATCCGTTTGCTAAAATCCCCGCTCCCACACAGACTCCGCCGCAAGCGACCCTGCCCAGACATCACCGCCGAATTTCAGCGGTGGTACGGTCGCGCACTCCGTTGGTGGGAGCGCAAGGCAATCTACACCCTCGAGCGCCAGCGCCGCGCAAGCCTCACCATTAGAGCCCAAATCATCGACTGGCCCGGCACCGACACCACCCCCGTCCTCACAGCCTACATAAACTGGCTCCTCACCCGCGCCGACTGGGCAGAAGTGGTCATAGCTGCCAAAACCACAAAAGAGGCAAAAGAGATAGCCAAAAACATCAACCGCAAGCAAGTATTCACAGCCTCCCACCGTAACGCCGATTGGCTCCGAGGCTGCAACTTCCACATCTGCCTCATCCACAATCTCTCAAATAAAGACTGGCGAACAGTCAACTCAGCCCTTGCCCCCGTCATACCCGACTACGGCATGGGCTGCGCCATTATCTACCACACCGGCAGCGGCACACGCACGCCCGAGCTCCCTCCCGCCTTCATACCACAACCCACAATACGCGAATATAAGCAGCTCCACCCCCACATCCCCTTCGACCGCCCAGAGTCAATAGAAGCAGACCCCGACCCGCCCCCGAATAACCCCTGCCTCACAACTCCTAACCCCTACCTCCTAACCCCTAACCAACCCATAGTCTTCTACGAGTTCGCGGGAGCTGCCCCGCCCCAATCGCAGCGAAGAGAAACTTGACATATTGTTTGGAACCCAACCCTGGGAGCTCAAGCCTCCGGCTTGAAAGAGGCATTAGGAATCCAAGCCTCCGGCTTGAAATTTGAATCAGTATCGGCATCAAAAAAGGCCGCGCCATGAAAATCACGGCGCGGCCTGCTGATATATTCAGATTAGATTTTATCTATCTTACTTCGAGAGCTTCTCTTTGAGAGCTGCAAGAGCCTCGAGGTCACCGAGGGTGGTCTTTTCGAGGGGAGTGGTGGTAGCTGCGGGAGCTTCTTCCTTCTTGGGAGCAGCGGCACGCTTGGGCTTGCGCTCGTTAGCGGGCTTCTCGGCACGGGTATCTTCTTCGAAGGTGCGGCTGTGCGAGAGGATGATGCGCTTGCTGTCTTTGTTGAACTCGATAACCTTGAAGTTGAGCTTTTCGTCAACTTTGGCCTGAGTGCCGTCTTCCTTAACGAGGTGTTTGGGAGTGGCGAAGCCTTCTACGCCGTAGGGGAGGGCAACGACTGCGCCCTTCTCGAGCATCTCGATGATGGTGCCTTCGTGTACAGAGCCAACGGTGAAGATAGTCTCAAATACGTCCCAGGGATTCTCTTCGAGCTGTTTGTGGCCGAGGCTGAGGCGGCGGTTGTCTTTGTCGATTTGGAGTACTTCGACTTCGATGTCGGCACCGACCTGTGTGAACTCGCTGGGGTGTTTGATTTTCTTGGTCCAGCTGAGGTCGCTGATGTGGATGAGGCCGTCGACGCCTTCTTCGATTTCAACGAATACGCCGAAGTTGGTGAAGTTGCGTACTTTGGCGGTGTGGCGGCTGCCGATGGGATATTTGATTTCGATGTCTTCCCAGGGATCTTTCTTGAGCTGCTTGATACCGAGGCTCATCTTACGCTCGTTGCGGTCGAGGGTGAGGATAACAGCTTCGATTTCGTCGCCGATCTTGAGGAACTCCTGAGCAGAACGGAGGTGCTGGCTCCACGACATTTCGCTTACGTGGATGAGACCCTCTACGCCGGGAGCGACTTCGAGGAATGCACCGTAGTCGGCCATGACAACAACTTTGCCTTTGACCTTGTCGCCCACCTTGAGCTCTGCGTCGAGAGCGTCCCAGGGATGGGGGTGGAGCTGCTTCAGACCGAGGGCGATGCGCTTCTTCTCGTTGTCGAAGTCAAGGATAACAACGTTGAGCTTCTGGTCGAGAGCGACAACTTCGCTGGGGTGGCTTACGCGGCCCCACGAGAGGTCGGTGATGTGGATAAGACCGTCTACGCCGCCGAGGTCGATGAATACGCCGTAAGAAGTGATGTTCTTGACGGTGCCTTCGAGTACCTGACCTTTTTCGAGCTTGCTGATGATTTCGCGCTTCTGCTGCTCGAGCTCGGCTTCGATGAGGGCTTTGTGTGATACAACCACGTTGCGGAACTCTTCGTTGATTTTAACAACCTTGAATTCCATGGTCTTGCCTACGAATACGTCGTAGTCGCGGATGGGCTTAACGTCGATCTGCGAACCGGGGAGGAATGCCTCGATGCCGAACACATCGACAATCATGCCACCTTTGGTGCGGCATTTGATGTAGCCCTTGATGATCTCGTTGTTTTCGAGAGCTGCGTTGATGCGCTCCCAAGAGCGGCTGGCGCGAGCTTTCTTGTGCGAGAGAATGAGCTGGCCTTTGCGGTCTTCCTGGTTTTCGATGAATACCTCTACCTTGTCGCCAACTTTGATGTCGGGATTGTAGCGGAATTCGCTCATAGGAATGATACCGTCGGATTTGTAGTCGATGTTAACCACTGCCTCACGCTTGTTGAGGGCGATAATGGTACCTTCGATTACTTCTTTGTCTTTTACCGAGTTGAGTGATTCCTCGTAAGCAGCGGTAAGCTCCTGGCGGGATTTTGCACCGACAGTTTCGCCATTCTCATAGGCGCTCCAGTCGAAGTCTTCAATCGGCGAATTGTTTAATTCGTTCATTTAAAATAGTTAATAGAATAAGTTGATTAAAAAAGATATGCCGCGGCGGGGCTTCCCGCTTTAGCGCGGCAAAGGTACGAATTTATTTGATATTATGCAAGTTCCGCCTCTTTTTTAAGCAAATTTTTTGCATACCGCCCGAGGCTTATATGTTTTACAGCATTTTCGGTATAAAAAAAGGGCGGAATAATTGGCGTGTGAAAACTTTTTGTTACTTTTGCGCTTACCAACCCTCAAACAATTCTGAATATGGCAAAAGTATATGGCGCTGTCACCGTTGACAGCAAGCGTTGCAAGGGATGCGACCTCTGCGTTGTCGCCTGCCCTTGCGACGTTCTGAAGCTACAGCCCAAAGATGTCAACGACCGCGGTTATCACTACGCGTTCCCCGAGAACCCCGATGCCTGCATAGGCTGCGCGGCCTGCGCCACCGTATGCCCCGACGCCTGCATCGAGGTTTACCGCGTCCGCGAATAATACTCTCACCTTTAACAGCTTCTAAAACTGATCAATATGGAAGAAGAAATAAGATTGATGAAGGGCAACGAGGCCATAGCGCACGCTGCGATACGCTACGGCGCCGACGGCTACTTCGGATACCCCATAACACCCCAGTCGGAAGTCCTCGAGACTCTCGCCGAACTCAAACCCTGGGAGACAACCGGCATGGTAGTGCTCCAGGCCGAGAGCGAGGTGGCCGCTATCAACATGGTTTACGGCGGAGCCGCTACGGGCAAAGCCGTGATGACCTCCTCATCGTCGCCCGGCGTCAGTCTCAAGCAGGAAGGCATAAGCTACCTTGCAGCCTCCGAGCTCCCCGCCCTCATTGTCAACGTAATGCGCGGCGGCCCCGGCCTCGGCACCATACAGCCCTCGCAGGCCGACTATTTCCAGGCCACCAAAGGCGGCGGCCACGGTGACTACCACCTCATAGTACTCTCACCCGCCACAGTGCAGGAGATGACCGACTTTGTGGCGCTCGGCTTTGACCTCTCGTTCAAATACCGCACCCCGGCCATGATTCTTGCCGACGGCATCGTGGGCCAGATGATGGAGAAAGTGGTGCTCCCGCCCCAGCGTCCGCGCCGCACCGAGGCCGAAATCCGCGAGCAATGCCCCTGGGCTGTCACCGGCAGAGGCTCGCGCGCCCACGGCAACGTGGTTACCTCGCTTGAGCTCGACTCCGCAAAAATGGAGGAGAACAACCTCCGCTTCCAGCAAACCTACCGCACTATCGAGGAAAACGAAGTGCGCTTCCAGGAGTATTTCACCGACGACGCCGAGTACCTCATCGTGGCCTTCGGTTCAGTGGCCCGCATATGCCTCAAGGCTATCGAGGAAGCCCGCGCCAAGGGCGTCAAGATAGGCCTCCTGCGCCCCATCACCCTGTGGCCCTTCCCCAAAGCGGAAGTACGTCGCCTTGCCGAGCAGGTGAAAGGCATACTCACCGTAGAGCTCAACGCCGGCCAGATGATAGAGGACGTGCGTCTTGCCGCAGGCGAGGCCGCTCCCGTTGCCCACTTCGGCCGCATGGGTGGCATAGTGCCCAACCCCGGCGAAGTGCTTGAGGCTCTCAAAGAAAACTTCTCAGTAAATATCTAACAGCACCACCGACGCATGAAACCCGAAGATATTATCAAGCCTGAAAATAAGGTATACAGCCGTCCGCGTCTGCTCAACGACGTAAACACGCATTATTGCCCGGGGTGCAGCCACGGTGTCGTGCACAAACTCGTGGCAGAGCTCCTCGAAGAAATGGGAGTTGAAGACAAGGCTATCGGCATCGCTCCCGTAGGATGCGCCGTCTTCGCATACAACTATATCGACATCGACTGGATTGAAGCCGCCCACGGCCGCGCTCCCGCCCTCGCCACCGCCGCCTCGCGCCTCAACCCCGAGTGCCTGGTGTTCACCTACCAGGGCGACGGCGACCTCGCCGCAATAGGCACCGCCGAGACCATCCACGCCGCCAACCGAGGTGAGAACATCACCATAATCTTCATCAACAACGGCATCTACGGCATGACAGGCGGCCAAATGGCCCCCACCACCCTCCTCGGCATGAAAACCGCCACCACGCCCTATGGCCGCAACTCCGAGCTCAACGGCTATCCCCTGGCCATCACCGACCTCCTCGCACGCCTCGACGGCACCTGCTACGTAACCCGCCAGGCAGTGCACACCCCCGCCGCCGTGCGCAAGACCAAGGCCGCTATCAAAAAAGCCTTCACCAACTCGCTCGAGAAGCGTGGTACGTCGATTGTTGAAATCGTATCTACCTGCAACTCCGGCTGGAAACTCACTCCCGCACAATCCAACCAGTGGATGGTTGAGCATATGTTCGAGAAATATCCTCTCGGCGACCTCAAGAACGTTGAACACAAAGCGTAGACCACAATGAAAGAAGAAATAGTAATAGCCGGATTCGGCGGTCAGGGTGTGCTCTCTATGGGCAAAATCCTTGCCTACGCAGGCCTCATGGATAATCTCGAAGTAACGTGGATGCCCTCTTACGGCCCCGAGCAGCGTGGCGGCACAGCAAACGTCACCGTCATCCTCTCCGACAGCCCTATCAGCTCGCCCGTGCTCGACAGCTTCGACACTGCCGTAGTGCTCAACCAGCAGAGTCTCGATAAATTCGAGAGCAAGGTGAAACCCGGCGGCACACTCATCTACGACCCCTCGGGCATACACCACCTGCCCACACGCACCGACATCACCGTGGTGCCCGTCGATGCCACCGAGGCAGCTATCGAGCTCAAAAACTCCAAGACCTACAACATGATTCTCCTCGGCGCGCTCCTCAAATGCCGCCCCGTGGTAGAAATCGACGCCGTGCTCCGCGGCCTCAAGAAAACACTGCCCGAACGTCACCACCACCTCCTCCCCCTCAACGAGCAGGCGCTCCGCAAGGGCATGGAAATGGTGTAAGACAGCTCTGAATAAAATAATTCCGGGCACCCCGTAGCGTTGGCTGAGGGGTGCCCGGTTTTTATGAATCAAGCAATGCGCTCAACGCACGGGAGCGAGGCGCCACACCTTGCAGGCGTGGGGCGCGAGGCTTAGCTTGCGCGGGCCGTCGAGGCGCCCGTCATCGCTGCGCTCCATGAGGTTGCGGAGGGTGTAGGCGGTGCCCGCTTCGAGGGCTTCGATGTCGGCGGGGTCGAGGGTGTAGTCGGCCGCGGTGTCGTTCATATTCACCACCGCAACGGCCACACCGCCGTCGGCGAGGTCTTTGACCCAGAGCTGGAAGCCGTCGCGCTCATGCACGAAGTCGGCGCTCTGGCCCATTGGGTCCTGGTTGATTGCTATCAGTTCGGGATTGGTGATAACGGCGAGGTCGCCGGGCGAGATATAGTCGCGCACGTCAAGCGAGAGTATCAGCGGAGAGCTCCACATGCACCACATGGCAAACTCCGTGCGGGCCTCCTCGGTATCCATGCCGGTGTAGCGCTGGCCGTCTTTCTCGAACACACCCTCGGGGCGGTTGTAGGTGACATCGAGCAGCAGGAGATTCGACGCCTTGCCGCGGCCGCGGATACCTATGCAGAGCATGTCGGCGTCGTTGAAGTGGTTTACGCCGGTATACTGCGAGAAATGCCGCCAATGGTTCATGATGTCGAAAACGCCCTGGCCGCCGAGGTGAGTGTTATCGGGGTCGGTGTTGAGGCGTCGGCCATACCAGCCGTCGCGGTGGTCGTGCGTGGCGCGCCACATGGGAGCCCCGGCCTTGTGAGCCCACTCCCAGGGGCGTGTGGTGCCCCACTCGCACATATACAGCACTATGGGGCGCCCGGTCTTGTCGAGGGCGCGGCGCATGCGGCTGTAGAGGTCGAGCGCCACTTCCTGCGTGGTGTAGTCGCCGATATTCAGCTCGGGCACCCAGCAGTAGTCATATTTGAGGAAGTCGACACCCCAGTCGGCATAAGCCCGCGCGTCGATATCCTCGAAGAGGTAGCTGCCGAACTTGTTGTCGCAGGTGCGCAGAGCCGCCGTAGAGTATATTCCGAATTTAAGGTCGCGCTCGTGAAGATAATCGCCCACGGCTTTCATGCCATGGGGGAAACGCACGGGGTCCGGCGCGGGGATGCTGTCGGCGGGACGCTCGGCACCACAGTGCCAGTCATCGTCGATACCGAGCCAGCGGTAACCGGCGTCATAGAGGCCTTTGTCGTGCATGGCGTCGGCAGTCTCACGCAGGAGCGATTCAGAGACGTTGGAGAGCACCACGTTCCAGCTTAGCCAGCCCATCATAGGCGTAGGCATGGGCAGCGATGAGCTCACGGTGAGATGCACGGGCACGGTGTCGGCCCCGGCGATTACGTTGTAGACGTAGTCGCCTTCGGCAGCCACCGTACCCTCCACGAGCTTGCGGCGGTCGTTCCACCTCAGCCCCTCGGGGAGCTTCTCCACACGAGGGGTGAGAGTGGTGTCGGAGAGGCGTATCTTGTGCATATAGCGCACACCCGGCAACGAGAACGTACGGTCGGAGCTGTCGAGAACGCGCGCCGAGGCCGAGGCGCCCACCGCGAGGGCGGCCATAAGGGTAAGCAAGTTTTTTCTCATATCAATCTACAGCGTCGAGGCGGAGAACACGGCTTGAATAATCCGACATCAGAGCCACATCGGCCGGGAGGTGGCGGTAAGGCATCTCAAGGCCGTTCTCCATGAGGTAGCGGCCCGTGAACACCTTGCCCTCGCAGGCGAGAGGCTTGGCATCGATAGCGTTGAGCTCTGTCACACGGTATTTGCGGTCGGGGTCGAGGCCGTCCATTGTCACGCGGGGATAGTGGTGGTTATGGAAGTCTTCGGTCTTGTACCAGAAGAACACGGCATGGTCGCGGGGCTCGTCGACGTACATCAGGGCGGCAACGCCGTCGCCGTCATATGGCGAGTGCAGGCGGTACTGGTCTCCGAGCTGCACGGTGGGGCGTATTTCCTTGTAGGCGGCTATGGCCTTGCGGCAGAAGTCGCGCTCGTAGTCGGTCATCTGCGAGGGCTGCAGCTCTATGCCGAGGCGTCCGCTCATGGCCACGTCAACGCGGTATTTGATAGGCGTGGCGCGGTGCGAGGCGTGGCAGGGAGAGGCCGAGATGTGCTGCGCCATGGTCATGGCCGGGAAGAAATACGAGGCACCCCACTGCATGTAGATGCGGTGCAGAGGGTCGGTGTTGTCGCTCACCCAAAATTCATCGAAGTACGGGAGCACGCCCCAGTTGGCGCGACCGCCGCCGCTGGCGCAGGCCTGCACGGTGACGTCGGGGTACTTCTCGCGCAGCTTCTTGAGCACGCTCTCGAAGCCGCGGTGCCAGTTGATGTAGAGGTGGCTCTGCTCATCGGCGGGGAGGTACTGCGAGCCGTGGTTCTTGATAGGCATGTTGGAGTCCCACTTGATATAGGAAATCTGCGGGTATTCCGACATGAGGCGGTCGAAAACATTGTACACATGTTTCTGCACCTCGGGGTTTCCGAGGTCGAGCACGAGCTGCGTGCCGCCGCGGCCAAAGACGGGGTCGCGGCGCGGAGCCTTTACAATCCAATCGGGGTGTGCCTCGTAGAGCTCGCTGAGCGTGTTGGTCATCTCGGGCTCAATCCATATGCCGAAGCGCAGACCTTTTGACTTGGCGGAGTCGAGAAGGCCGCCTATGCCGTTAGGCAGCTTGCGGGTGTCTATTTTCCAGTCGCCGAGGCCCTGGTGGTCGTTGTCGCGTGGATATTTACCGCCGAACCAGCCGTCGTCGAGCACGAAAAGCTCGCCGCCCATGTCGGCAATATCCTGCATCATGCGGTCGAGAACGGGCTCGTTGACGTCGAAGTATATGCCCTCCCAGCTGTTGAGCAGCACGGGGCGCGGCTCATCGGGGTGCTGTAGGCGGTGACGCCTGCCCCAGCGGTGGAAGTTGCGGCTCACTCCCGAGGTACCTTTGTCGCTGTAGGAAATGGCTGCCGCAGGGGTGGTGAATACTTCGCCGGGCTTAAGGGTATATGCCGAGTTTGCGGGGTCTATGCCCATTATGAGCTTGTGGCGGTCGGTGAGGTCGGTGTTTACCGTGAGGTCGAAGTTGCCGCTGTAGCAGAGTGCGGCGCCGAGAGTGCGGCCGCTGCGCTCGTCGGGTTTGCCATCGAGGCTCAGCATGAGTTCGGCCTGGGCGGCCTGGGAGTTGCGCACGCCGTCGCGGTTGCGTATGCTCTTCACGCCGGGGCGGAGCTCCTCGGTGTTGAGCTGAGTCTCATTGCCCCAGGCGCCATTGAGGTGCGAGAGCCACACGTTGCCACGGCGTACGGGCAGGAAGAGCGAGGCGTACTCGGTGAGGCGCACGGGCTTTTTCTCCGAGTGCGAGACTTCGGTCCATGTCTCTATCACGTCGCAATCGTCGCGGGTGAGGTAAACGACGTCGATATAGAAGGGGTACACGGTGTCTTTGAGGCGCACGCGCGTTGTTGTCGAGCCGTCGGCGCCCGTGGTCTGCGTGGCGCTCTCAACCCGCACGTCGGTGCTCATGTTGCCGTCGGCGTGGGTAGCGGCGAGGGCGTAGGGATTGGAGGTATCCATGCCATATACGGGGAAGGCCTCGACGTGGTTCTCGGCGCCCATAACGGCAGGGATGTCGGCTTCGGCGAGCTTGGGGCCGAAGTAGACGTACTCGAATTTCTCACCCGGCTGTGCATCGAGCAGGAGCGACAGCGCCGGAGTGGAAACATGGAGCTGCGCCCCGGCGCCGAGGGTGGCACCGAGGGCGAAGAGGGCAAGCGTCAGTCTCATTTAGTGTAGTCTACTACGATAGTGGAAAATACGGGTATGTGGTCAGAGGCGGCATGCTTCGAGGCGGTGCCTTCGCCGGTGCTCTCCACGGTAAAATCGGCGGTGGGGAAGCCGAAGAGATAATCGAGGCGCTTGACAGGTGCGTGCGAGGGGAAGGTGGGCTCCAGGCCGGTGAGCATGAGGCCGCCTTCGAGCATGGCCTGGATAGCGGCCATTTCGGGAGTGCAATTGAAGTCGCCGCCCACTACTGCGGGTATACCGTCGGCAGTGAGGCGCGGTATGATGTAGCGTGCCTGCTTCTCGGCGGTCTCTTTATTAGAGAAATCGAGGTGTGTGGAGGCGAAAATGAAGGGCATATGGCCATCGAGCAGGAAGGTGCCTTTGAGGAGGGCGCGAGGCTCCACCGCCTTGGGGTTTGGCAGTGCTATTGTCTCCATTTTCTCGGCGGGGTGCTTCGAGAGGATAGCTATGCCGTAGTAGCCGGGGTTGTCGCTCTTGCCGAGGTTGAGAGTGCGGCCATAGTAGCCGAACATGCCGGTGAGGTATGCAAGCTCGTTCACAAAGTTCTTGCCGTTGTTATGGGGTGCGATATTGCGGCGCGAGTTTACATCTACCTCCTGAAGAGCCACGAAGTCGGGGTCCTGGGCCTTGATTTCCTCGGCCAGGCGCTGCATTGAGGCGAGTTCGCCGAAGCGGAGGTTGTAACTCATGATTTTGAGTTTGCGGGGCGCGTAGGCTTTGGCAATGAGCTGCTGGGTGAGCTCGGGTTCGTTGGTGGTGATGAGGTCGGCGCCATGGTCGATGCACCACTGTATGTCGGCCTCGGAGTCAACTGTCCAAATATTCACCGGCATGCCCTGCTCGTGAATCTCGCTTATCCACTCGGGGCTTGCGCGATAAATGTTGATGTGGTAGTCGGAGCCCGAGCCGCCTATTTCTTTGAGCACCTTGGGGCTTACACCGTTGAGGTAGAGCACGGGGCGTCCGCTCTGAGCCACGAGGAGATCGAAGGCGTGGCGCGAGAAAGTGATGTAGCTTGTGCGCTCGGTGAGGCCTTTGTCGGCTATCATCTTGATAATCATGGGCACAGCAACATCTTCACGCTTGTTGTCTTTATGAGGTTTGACTTCGAGCACGAGGTCGATGCCGAGGGTGGCAGCGGTGTCGAGGAAGGCGTCGAGGCGCGGCAGGAACTCGCCGTTGGAGAGTTTTTCTTTATCGAGAACGTCTTGTGTCGAGGTCTCGATTATAACGTCGTTTATTTCGGGGTTGTGGTTCACATAAAGCACGTCGTCGGCAGAAATCCATACGTCGAACTCGCAGGCGTCGGCCTTAATGGAGTCGGCCTTAACGAGGGCGCGGATAGAGTTCTGAGCCGAACCGGGGGCGCGGTGATAACCGCGGTGTGCCACTACTTTGGGTACTCCGGCAAGGGCGCCGAAAGCTATGCACAGAAACAGGAAGAATGAAAGGAAACGTGACATGGTATTTTTTTTTAAGTCAAAAGTCAAGAGTCAGAAGTAAAAAGTTTTAAGTCGAAAGTAATTAATCGGCCTTGGGCAGACTTATCACCGTGGGCGTGGCACCGATATAGGCGCGATAGGCAAAGGTGTCGGAATCGTCGGTAAGAGGCTGCGCGAACCATGAGTATACGCCGTGCCAACGGGTGGTCTGCCCGCGGCGCACCGCGCGGTCGCCCACGGTCTTGTGGTAGGCCTTGGAGTAGGAGTTGCCGATGAACACCCAGTCGTCGGGCGACACCATGCTGCGGTCGCCGAGGGTGCCAGCGGCGGGGTCGAGCCAGCAGGCCTGATAGGCGTCGGGCGAGTGCTCTACAAAGGTGCAGAAGCGTGGCGAGGAGGCGCGGTTGAAGCGGTCGACCTGCGATATGGGCGTCCACTCCGAGTAGAGGCCGCCGGGGGTGAGCACCTCGGTTTCGCCTATGAACATCGACTGCATGCCATAGTAGCGGTTGACTGTGACGGGCGCCGCGTTGAGAAACACGTGGAGAGCGTTGACCTCCACACTGTTGCCGGCCACGGTGTAGCGCATGCACTCGTCGGCGAAGGCGGCAGTATCGGCGGGCATCAGCAGGCGGTTGTTAACGTAAATATCGAGCGATGTGCAGGTGAGAGTGTCGGCCTTTGTGAGGCTGAGGGGGCGGTTACCGGGCTGCGCGTATACGGCCACCGACTCAGTGCGTGCCGAGCGCATGTCGCCGTTGAGGTGGTTGCCGCCGCTCCACCCTCCTCCGGCGAGGCCGAAGGGGCCGATGTTGTCGCTCGATGTGGCGTTGACGAGCTTGCCGTTGAGGCTCACACGGCTGAAGGTGAAGAGCTCGTTGGCCATGCAGGGGGCAAACTCTATGCGCACCTCACCGGCGCCGGGCACGGTGTCGGTGTAGCTCAGAGAGCCACCTCCCGTAACAACCACGGCTGCCGACGCCCACAGGGGCGCCGACAGCATCAAGGTGTTTATGCGTGCTCGGAGGCTCATTTCACGATTTCGGGTTTTGCGCGGCGGCCTACTATGATGCGAGCCACCTGATCGAGCATGGCCTGATTCTCGGGCGAGGGATTATTTACCATGTCGATAAAAGCCTTGCTGCCGGTGTACCAAGCCACGGGGCTCTTATCCCATACGCCATGGCGAGCGAAAGCGTCGATATAGCTCTGCATGCGGCTCATCTTGCTGTTCTCTTTCTGCGAGAGAGCGTCGCTGTCGCACTCAAATTCCATGGCCATGCCGTTGAGGAGCGAGATGTCGATAGCTTCGTCGAGGCGTTTGTCGGGCTTTGTCCACTCAAAGAAGTGGCCGGGCTGCTGATATACGATGTCGAAGCCCATTTCACGCCAACGCTCGTAGCCGCGGCCTTTGAAATAGGGAATCCACGAGAACTCGAGGCCCTTGCTGTGGATATAGGGAGCGATGAGCTTGGGAAAGTCTTTGGTGTGGATGAGGTCTTCATCGAGCCAGTAGATGCCTTGGAGGTCGAGGTTGGCGTATCCGGCCTTGTTGAAGCGGTCGAGCATCTGATCGAGGTACCACTTGGCGGCCGTGACGCGGTCGTCGTCGTTGTCGAAGTCGAGAGCCTTGCCGTCGACCTCGCCCCAGTGCTTGTTGCCGCAGACGGGCACGAGCAGGGTGAGCACAATTTTGTGGCGGAAACCGGGGTCGCCGATTTCTTTTTTGAGCTTGCCTATGCACTTGTCGAGAGCATCAAGGCTCTTGCCCTCTTCAAAGAGGCGGTCGAGGTACCACTGCCAGTCGGCCTTGGTAGCACCCTCGAAACCGGCCCAGGGAATAAATTTGATGTCGCCGTTGCGCTGGGCGTCGAGGAAGAGGTAGCCGTCGAAGAGCCAGTCGTGGCTGCCGTCGGCATAGGTGTGCGCCACATAGGGGCGGAACTGCTCTTCGGTCCAGTCGATGCGGTAGTCGGCGCCCTGCCATATGAGGCCGAGGTCGCGGATGCTGTTCTTGGGGAACTGCATGGTAGCGGCCTTGGCAGCCTGGCGGCGTGCCACGATGTCGGCCATGCGGTCGGCAATCTCGTGGTTCTTGGCGTCGGCGCTGCGGTCGAGGTCAAGAAAACCTTTGGTGCCGGAGTACCATGCCACGGCCGATTGGTCGTAGACGCCCTTCTCCTCGAATACCTTTATATAATCTTCGAGGCGGGTGAAGTAGCTGTCGGGGTCGTCGTGCTGCAGACGGCTTGTGCCCTGGGTCTCAAACTCCATTTCGAGGCCCATGCCGTAGCGGTGAGCTTCGTCGCAGGCGTCGTAGAGGCGCTGCATGGGAATCTCGCGCTCGAAGAAGTAGTTGGGCTGCAGATAGGTGATGTCGAACTTGTATTTGTCGTGCCAATTGAGTTTGAACTGGTCGTTCTTGGCAAAATAGGGAATCCAATACGAGCGGAGGCAGTTGCGGTAAATCCAGTCGTTTACGCGGGGCACAATCTCACCGTTGGTGTAGAGGCCTTCCTCCACCCAGTAGAGGCCGGTGAGGTCCACGTTCTTGAGGTTTGCGGCGTTGAAGCGCTTCACGGCCTCGGTAACATACCACTTCGAGGCCTCGAAGCGGTCGTCATCTTTAGCGAAGTCGAGGGTGCGGCCATTTACCTGACCCCATGCGGTGCCCTGGGCCTTGATAGGCGCGGGCATGCCGAGCACGGCCTTGTGGCGCAGGCGCGGCTCGCCGAGCTCTTTCTTACCGATTTCTATAGCTTGGTCGATGCTGCGGAGGGCGTCGATGTGCTTGTCGAGGAGCCACTCCCAGTCGGCTTTGTCGGCGTAGTTCTTGCCCACACCGTTCTGGAAGCCCTTGTCGGTGGAGCCGGAGGTGAACTCGAGGATCAGGAATCCGTCAAAGAACCAATCTTTGTGGCCGTCGGCGTAGGTGTGCACCACATAGGGCATAACCTCGTCGACAGTCCACTGCGGGCGGCGGTCGGCACCGGCATAGATGAGGGCGAGGTCAGAGATAACGTCGGTGGCGTAGCGGTTGAACTCTGTCTGAGCCGTGGCGGCAAGCGACACTATGGCCATGAGTGCCGCTACCAAACAGTTGCGTAATTTCATAGATATGTGCGTGTGTTAGTTGTTAGCGGACAGCCACCTTTACCGAGCGGCCGCGGCCGTCGGTGGCGATATATATGCCCGGGGCGCACTCAAAAGTGCCCTCGCCGTGGAACACGGCCATGCCCGAAAGGGTGTAGACGGCAGCCTCGGGGGCGCCGGAGATAACAATCTTGCCCTCACCGGCGAAAGCGAAGGGAACCTGCGGCAGCTCGGGGCTGTCGGCAATGCCGGCGAAACGTTTCTGGCGCTCACGTACGAGGTTGGCGAGGCGGTCCATTGTTGCCTGGTTCACGGGGTCGGGGCTGGAGGCCATGTCGATGTAGCCTTTGGAGCCGCCGTAATGGGCGACGCCCGATTCAGCCCATACGCCGTACTGCTCGAAGTAGTCGATATAGTCCACGAGGCGCTGGTGATACGCGGGCGAAGTCTCGTTGAGGGCGTTGCTGGGGTTCGAAGTCTCGAACTCGAGCTCGAGGCCGCAGCCGTACTGCTTGCTTATCTCGATGCACTCGCGCAGCTGGCGCTTGGTGGGCAGAGGGGTGGCGTAGAAGAAATAGTTGGGCTGGCGGTAGCAGATATCGAAGCCGTATTTCTCCCACTCGAGAGCATACTGGTCGTTATTGGCCCAGTAGGGAACCCAGTAGGTGTGGAGGTTTTTGGAGTGTGCGTAGTCGTTGATGTCGCGCACAAAATCGCCTACGGTATACATGGTTTCCTCGGGGCAGTATATGCCTGCGAGGTCGAAGTTCTTGAAGTTCCCGGCCTCGAAGCGGCGGAGCACCTCGTCGACGGCATATTTACCGGCGATAATGCGGTGCTCGATGTTGGCGAAGTTCATATCCACGCCATCGATAGTTCCGAAATTGAATTTCTTCCACTCACATTGCTTGGGAGTGTCGCGACCGTCCTTGCAGGCGAAGGGTATGCCTATGATAACCTTGTGGCGGAGACGCGGCTCGCCGAGGGTTTCTTTCCAGGTGCTTATCTGCTTGTCGAGGGCAGGGAGGTCTTTGTTGAACACCTGGTCGAAGTAAGCGTCCCAGTCTGCCTTGACGGCGGGCTTCTGGCCGCCGCCGGCGTTCACGAGCACACGGGTCTCACCTGCGGCATTGTCGGTCCACTCGGTTTCGTTGTAGATAAATGCGTCGTAGAACCAATCGCGGCTTCCGTCGGCATAGCCATGTGTAAGATAGGGACGGATATTGCGTGCCTGGGTCCAGTCGGCACGCTTGGCGAGGCCGCCGGTGTAGATGAGCACTGGGTCGCAGACCTCAGTGTCTGTGCCATACTTGTTTACCAGAGTGGCGGCGTCGGCACAGAGGGCGCCCGCCATGAGGGTTAAAAGAAACAGTTGCTTTTTCATTATAGTGTAATCGGGTATTCTTATTGCAAAGATACGAATTTTTTCGGCTTATTGAGCCAAAATGCGGCGCAGAATGGGCAGGAGGGCATCGCAATAACGGCGATAGGCCATATCGGTGTAGTGGATAGAGTCGGAGGACCAGTCGCCGTCGGGCGTCACTATCTGATCGGTGGTGATGTAATAGGTGTTGGTCATGCCCTCGGCCACCATTTTGTCATACATTGCCTTTATGGCGGCGTTCTTGGCGTCGATAGTGGCTTTGATTACAGTGTCGAGCTGCGAGTATGTGAAGTAGGGGTCTTCGATGAAGATGAGGGGCGTGTCGGGGTGACGGTTGCGGATAATCTTCACGAATTTCTCGGTTTTGTCGTTGATTTCCCACACCAGGGAGTTGGGCACGAAGTCGAGCACATAGGCGGCGGCATCGACGTCGGCCAGCATCTCTGCCACCTCATAGTCGAGGTGTGCGTTGGCGCTGAAGCCGAGGTTTATGACATCGGTGCCGAGCTCGCGGCGCAGTATATTGCTCGGCGCCATGCCCGGGCGCGATGCGGTGGCACCGTGCTGTATCGAGGAGCCGTAGATAACGAGGGGCTTGGCATCGGCCTTGGGGAAATCGACCTGCGGCGCCTCTATGAGGGCGTCGGGAGCGACGCCTATCTCAAGGCTCTTCAGGCCGTCGTAGAGAGGCAGGTGAAGCATATACTCGTGCATCTCGGGCTTCATGTTCATTATTATCATTGTGGTGGTGGGGTCACCGTAAGGGATAGCGGGAGCGAGGTAGCGCCATGTGCTGTCGGGGGCGAGGAAGTAGAGGTCGGCGCCGCGCGAGGCCAGCGATGCCATGTGCTTCATGTCATTGCGGGTGAGGCTCTCCCAGCGCAGGGCTATCTTGGGCGAGTTGCTCCGGAAGCGTATGGCCATGCCGGGGGTGTGCTGGCCGAGCTCGTAGAGGGCCTCACGCATGCGGGGTTTGAGGAAGGCCGGCACACGGCTGTAGAGGGGCAACGAGTCGGGGTACACGCGGCCTATGAGTTTGAAATCGGTACCCTTGTGCCAGCTCATATCCTGCAGAGGGTCGGGCGTGGGGTTGAGGGTCTTGACGGGCACCACGGGGGCGAGGATATCGGCCACCTTGCGCACGCGCTCTTTCTTTACGGTGAAGGGCACCGAGGCTATGTAAGAACCTATATGACGGCCGAGGCGCGCCTGATACTCACCCTTGGCGGTGACCCATGCCGAGCGGCTCTCGTCGAAGGATGCGAGGTCGGCGTCGGGCACCGTTATGCTCACGGTCTCGCTCTCGCCGGGGGCGAGGAGGCCGGTCTTGGCAAAGCCTTTGAGCTCGGCGGGAGCCTTGCGCAGGGTGCTGTCGGCAGGGGCGCTGATGTAGAGCTGCACAACCTCGCGACCGGGCACCTTGCCGGTGTTGGTAACTGTAACGGTGACGGTGGTGCTGTCGGCTTTGCGGCTCACCACGGGCTTGCCGTAGCTGAAATCGGTGTAGCTGAGACCATAGCCGAAGGGGTAAGCCACGGGGCGGCCGGTGGCGTCGAAGTAGCGGTAGCCAACCCATATATCTTCGGCATACTCGGTGTAGTCGTGGTTGCGGCCTTCGGTCTGGCCGAGGCGGGGGTAGTTGGCTGCCGAGGGGAGGTCGGCGTAATGCAGAGGCATGGTGAAGGGGAGGCGTCCCGAGGGGTTGACGGCGCCCGAGAGGACGTCGGCAACGGCATGACCGCACTCCTGGCCGGGATACCAGGCCATGACAATGGCGTCGGGGAGCTCGCGCCACGAGGCTGTCTCCATGTTGCCGCACACGTTGAGCACAACCACCACGGGCTTGTTCTTGGCATGGAAAGCCTTGCAGACGGTCTTGACGAGGGTCTGCTCGGCCTCGCTGAGGTTGAAGTCGCCGGCTATCACGCGGTCGGCGGTCTCGCCGCTTTTGCGCGAGAGCACCACCACGGCGGCATCGTCGCGCGCGGCCTGACGCTCTACAAAGTTGGCGGCCTTGGCAAGGTTCATCTCATCGATCACGGGGCGGTGATACGATATTTTCTGCCACTCGGGGCAACCGGGGTGGCTGTCGGTGAGGGCGGCCTGGTTGGCGTTATAGGCGCGGTAAAGCTCGCGCACATCGTTGTTGACAATATACCCGGCGTCTTCAAGGCCGCGGTCTATGTCGACAATATATTTTTTATTGACATTGGAGGAGCCGGTGCCGCCTGCGAGCGACATGTAAGCGCCGGTGCCGAAGACTGCCACATGCGAGCCCTTGGCGAGCGGCAGCGTGGCATCGTTGTTCTTGAGTAGCACCATGGCCTCGGCACCCATTTGGCGCGAGAGTGCGGCTCCGGCGGCGAGGTCGGGGGTGGTGCGCTGCCAACCCTTTGCCGAGAGCGAGCGGGCGACTAAGCGGAGCACATCGGCCACGCAGGCGTCGAGCTGTGCCTCGGTAACGCGGCCGTCGGCCACGGCTTCGATTACCTCCTGCACGAGTTTCTCGCTGCCGGGCATTATAAGACCTGTGCGGGCCATGATGAGGCTGTCGGTGGGGCGGTACACCGTCCAGTCGGTGACAACGAGGCCGTCGTAGCCCCATTCGTCGCGGAGGAGGGTCTGCAGGAGTTCCTGATTGGTCTGGGTGTATTCTCCCGCTATTTTGTTGTACGACGTCATGAGCGTCCAGGGCTTGGCCTCGCGCACCACTTTCTCGAAAGCGCGGAGGTAGATTTCGCGGAGGGCGCGCTGCGAGATGCGGGCGTCGTTATATTTTTTACCGGTCTGCTGGTTATTGGCAACGAAATGTTTGAGGCTCGTGCCCACGCCTTTGCTCTGCACTCCCTTTACGAGCTCGGTGGCAAGGGCGCCGGTGAGCACGGGGTCTTCGCTGAAATACTCGAAGTTGCGGCCGCAGAGAGGGTTACGCATAATGTTGGTGCCGGGGCTGAGGAGGACGTCGATGCCATAGGCAGCGCACTCGGCGCCCATGGTCTCGCCCTGTGCACGTGCCGCGCCGGTATCGAAAGTGGCTGCGAGAGCCGTTGTAGAGGGGAAAGCCGTACACCACTGCGAGAGCGTGGTATCGGCACCCTCGGCGCCCGTTACTACATCGGTGGGCAGACCGTTGTCGTCGTACACCGTGCGCGTCACTATCCAGGGCATGGGGTTGATGCGCGGGCCCACAGGACCGTCGGCAAGGTTTAGCCCGGGCACGCCATACTCGGCTATGGAGTAGGTCCAGCCCGCAGCGCCGGGGGTGGAGTGGCTCGGCGCGCTCTCGCTCGCTGTTGTGCCCACAATCAAGCGCGCTTTCTGCTCAAGGCTCAATTTGCTGAGCACGCGCTCAACGTCTTTCTCGCTGATAGCGCCCGCAGCTTGGCTCATGGCCGCCGCGGCTATAAATAGGGTAAGTGCAATTCGGTGTAAGGACATTGTTTAAAAGAAGATTTTGTAACCGGGTCAGGCACGCCTGACCGCGCCCGACCCGGTGTATTTTAGAGAATTAGAGTATCACTTTAGTTGTCACGGCACCCTGGCGGCGGATATATACACCGCTTTCGGGGTTTGCCACGCGCACGCCCTGGAGGTTGAAATATTCAACGGGAGCGTCGGTCTCGGCCTCTATGCCTTCGACTCCGGTGGGAATGTCGTCCACGAGGTCGGTGAATTTCCATTTGTTGGCGGGAGCGCCGATAGCGTAAGAATATATATATACCGAGTTATCTTCATCGGGCACATACTCAATGTGATAAGAGGGCGTGCAAAATGTGCTTGAAGTATATCGGGGAGCGGAGCCGTTGGTAGCGGCATATGCACGAGCCACGAGAGAGCCTGTCACTGCCCTTTCTTCGGGGGCGGTCATGTCGGTGAGGGGGCTGTCGGTAAAAGTAACCTCCGCGATAGCGAAAGCATCACCGGCAAGCGCACTGCCGCCTGCGGGATAAATTATATACTGCTTGCCGTCGAGGTTGAAAATATTGAAGCCGGTAAGGCCGGAGTGCTGGGGTGTGTAGAAGTAGTCGCCCGAAGCGATCCAGTTACCGGTGTATTTCTGAATTGCGTTGCCGTATTTGCCTTCGCCTGAATATGTATCGGTGTACACGATATTGCCGTAGAAAGCCATGCACTTGGCTCCGTTATCGTTATACTGCATGGCATAGCCGGTAGATGTGCACTTCTGCAGCGACTCGGGGAAGTCGGTGAACGATACATTGAAGTATGCCGTTTTCCAATAGGTGGCATCGGTGGCTACGTTGGGCTCATTATAGGAGAATTGGAAAGCCTTGGCCTCACCGGTTATAGGCTCGAGTATTCGGGTGTTGGGATAAGAGAGGATGTCTTCGTCAATGGGAGCCATGGAATCGAAGCGGCGCTTGTCGGCGGCCAAGCTTCCGTCGGTTGCCTTAACGCCCGAGTAGCTCATAGGCACAAAATCGTTGATTACTTCATTGGTTTCGGTGTCAATTACCATGAAGCCGTGGCCCGAGGCGCTGGTATAGCCATCAAATTTATGGTCGTCGAGCTGCACGAGATAGTGTCCTGCTGCATCGAGGTTTGAGCTTACCCACATGTAATGGCCTGCGGGTGCGGCGATATTGCCCGTAGAGACGAGGGCGCCGTCTTTTACTTCATAAGTTTTTACTATTCCGGCGGCGTGGTCAACAACATACCACTTGTCGTTGATGCCGACGCCCGAGCGGTTGGCGCTTGTTGATGCCGCAGCGGTAAGGCCGTCGATTGAATAGACGTTGGTCAGGGTATAACCTGCCTGGCACTGGGTAGTGCCGGCCTCCGCAGCCGCAGTGAGGCCGCAGGCGCAGGCGAGACCAAAGAGTAAAAATTTCTTCATTGTGTTTTGATTAGATAATTGTAAGTGTATCAGGATTACCGGTATGTCTTAAAAAATCCCCCGGGCTTTAAACCCGGGGGGTTATGTGAGAGTGTGGGGTTCGTTTTTACAAATGCTTAGAGCACAACCTTGGTGGCCTTGTTGCCCTGACGACGGATGAAGATACCGCCCTGAGGATTGGCTACGCGGATACCCTGGAGGTTGTAGTACTCTACGGGAGCGTTCTCATCGGCCTCGATGTTGGCTACACCCGACTGAGTGGGGTCAAAGGAGAATTTCCACTTCGACATGTTTGCACCGCCGGTGTAAACATAGATGTAAACCGAGTTTGCATCACCCTCAACTGCCTCAACGTTGTAATTGATGTAGTTGTGTACAATGGGGTTCACGAGAGTGGCAGCTTCGCCCTGAGTAGCGGCGTACTGGCGTGCAACGAGAGCTTCGGTGTCGGTTTCAGCAGTCTTGGGAGTATCGGTGAATGTTACTTCCGAGATAGCGAAAGCGTCGCCGGTGCGGGTAGCGCCTGCAGGATAGAGGATAAAGTCTTTGCCCTGGAGGCTGAATACCATGAAGCCACCGATAGCGGCGTGCTGGGGAGTGGTGAAGTACTTGCCCGAAGCAGTCCACTTGCCTTCGGTGAGCTCGTAGAGCTGGATACCGTTGCCAAGGCCGAGGTCAGAAGAAGTCTCGCTGTATACGGGGTTAGAGTAGAGAGCGAGAGCGTTGTCGGTATACTGCTGAGCAGAGCCGAGGGTCTGGTTGTTCTTGGCAGCGCCTGCGAAAGCTTCGTCGATAGCAACCTCGAACCAGTTGTGCTCGGTGCATGCGCCGTTGGCGAATACAAATTCTTCGCAACGCTTGCCGAAGCGGGTCGAGGGAGCATAGAGGTAAGCAGCCTCACCGAGGACGTCGCCGTAAACATGGCCCATGGCGTCGAAACGTACGTCGTCGCGGTCGCCGGTGCTGTGGTCGATGTGGATTTCAGCGAAGGGGATGAAGTCTTTGGCAAGTTCGAGAGTCTCCGAGTTGATAACGGCTACACCCGATTTGCCATTGTAGAAGTTGGGATATGTAGTAGAGAAAGCCTGGTCGTCGCAACGGATAATCACGTTACCGGCGTTGTCGGTAGTGTTGCTCACCCATGCATATTTGCCGGGGATAGTAACTTCTTTCACGAGCTTGGTCTCGCTGTAGATTTTAACCTTGCCGGTGGTATAGTCGTTGATGAAGAAGTGGTCGTTAGCGCCGACACCCATGCGGACGTTGGCCGAAGTAGCGTCGGAGGGACGGATTGCCCACTCGTTGCTCAGAGTATAACCGCTCTTGAAAGTCTCGGTGCCACCTACGGTGGTGGGGAGGAACTCGGGCTGAACGGGCTCGGGTTCGGGCTCCTGAACCTTCTCGTTGATGAGAATCTGCGAGAAGTGAACCTGACCGGCCTTGGTAGGCTCGGTACCGAAGTCAGCTTTGGCGCCTACGGTGAAAGTAACCTCGGTGGCGTCGCCTGTCCATGTTATGAACTCGTCGCCTGCAGCCTGCTCCGAAACAGTACCGGTAGAAGCGGTAAGGGGAGCGTAACGCTTGGCTACAGAATTGCTGTTGAGGGTAAACTTGATAGAGGTGAGCTTGCCACCGGCAATGGTGATAGTGTTGTTGGCGTAGAGGCGTACGTCGGCGCCGTTGATAGCGGGAGTAGAAGCACCTTCGCCCTGCTCAACATTGAAGCCATAGCCGCACTGGTCTTCGCCAATGAACTTGGTAACACCGGGAACGGTGAGCGATGCAGCTTCGATAACGGCCTCTTCGGTGCCGGTGCAGTCGCTGAAGTCAACACCGGGAGTGGGTGCGGGCTCGGGGCGCTCGGTCTCGCCGTTGATGCTGATGAGGTAGTTGTTCTGTGCCATCTCGTTGAGTACAGACTCATCTTTGTTTACGTAAACAATGAGTTTGCCGAGAACCACAACCTTGTCGCCTTCCTTGAGGTCGTCCTCCGAGGTGAATTTCTTGTTGCCAAGGTCCTTGCCACGGAAGATAAGGAACTCGTTGTCAGAACCTTCGTCGGTGATGTAGTAGGTGGCGTTGCCAAACTGAGTGCTGAGCTCGGTGATGCTCTTCACAGTACCTTCAACATAAACCTCAGCTTCGGCGTCGGTCTTGCCGGCCTCGTAGAGGGCGAGAACGCGCGCTACGTTGTAGGGGCTTTCGAGAGTACCCTCACCCTGGCCTGCGAGTTCGCCGGGCTGCTCGGCAGCGGGAACGGAGAATTTCCACTTGTTGCCGGGAGCGCCGGAAGCGAACGCATAGATATAAACCGAGTTGGGTTCACCTTCTACAGGTTCGATATTATAGGTTATAGGGGTGTAGTTCAGCGTGGGATATGCAACAGCACCATTGTCGCCGACTGCAGCAAAAGCACGTGCTACCATAGGGCCTGCGGGCTTGCCGTCGACAAGAGCCTCACCTTCCATAGTCATGTCGGTAAGGGGCGAGTCTACCATGGTAAGCTCGGTGATAGCGAAAGCATCACCTACGAGTGTGGCACCGCCAACGGGGTAGATGATATACTGCTTGCCCTGAAGCTCAAAGAAGTTGAAGCCCTGCATGCCCGAGTGACCGGGAGTATAGAAATATTTTCCGCTGGCTTCGAATTTCGTGTTGTACTTCTGAATAGCGTTGCCATACTTACCTTCGGCTGAGTAGGTTACGGTTGCTACCTGATTGGGATAGAGAGCGACAGCGGTCTCTTCGCCGAGAGTATAGTACATGCCCATGCCCGACGAAGATGCTGCGGTTGCACCTGTCATCTGGTCGAGCCCTGCACTGGTGTTAACGGCTACAGTTTCACCGGCCTCACCATTGGCGTAGGGGAAACGGTAAGAGGTAGGTTTGCCGCTGAGTACTGCGATTATACTTGCATCTGCGCCGAGGATGTCGGTATTGACCGGCGGTTGAACGTCGAAACGGCAATCGTAGCTGAAAGTCATAGGTAAGAATTCCTTGACAATCTCATCGGTCTTCGAGTCGATAACCATGAATCCGTGACCGCCTTTGACAGAGTTAGCGCCGTCGAAAGCTTTTTTGTCGAGCTGAACAATTACGTTACCGGCAGCATCGACATTGAGAGAGGTCCAGAGGAAATAGCCTTCCGGAGCCTTGATTGTCTTGATGAGTGCACCGGTGTTATCGTAAACCTTGACGCCGGTGGCATGTTCGTTCACGTACCACTTGTCGTTAACGCCGACACCCGAGCGGTGACTGGCCTTAGTTGCCTGAGGGGCGATATTCTCCAGCGAGTAAACGTTCTGGAGTGAATAGCCCTCTTGTGCAACACCACTGCCCACGGTAGCTGAAGCAGAAAGAGCTACCGATGCGGCAAATGCCATGCTTAAGAGTTTTTTCATGTATAAAACAGGTTAAATGATAATAATTGAGTTTCTGCGGTGATTATAGCCCGACGGCACTGTGAGTCGCGGGCCAATCGTTTTAATCGGCGTCCTGTAGGACGCCATGTGTTTCCTTGTGAAATCCGGGCACGCCTTTGCCCTTCGGGCGCGGGCGTACCCGGTTACTGGATTAATCAGCGTCCTGACGGACGCCACAGAGCTTTTTAGCGGATGATTTTGGTGGCTTTGTTGCCCTGACGCATGATGTAAACACCGTGCTCGGGGTTGGCCACGCGGATACCCTGGAGGTTGAAGAATTCAGCTTCGCCCTCTTCTTCTACGGTCACGCCTTCAACACCTGCACCGTCGGGGGCGGTGAATTTGAGCTTGATCATGGGAGCACCCTGAGTGTAGCAGTAGATGTATACCGAGTTGGGGTCGTCTGCTACGCGCTCAACGTTGAGTGAGGTAAAGTACGAGGTGGTCTTGTAAGAGAAGCCACCGGCATCGGTAGTGGCAGGGAAGAGACGGTAAACAAGAGCCGACTTATCCATTTCGTCGTCGCTGATAGGGGTGTCGGTGTAGCGGAGCTCGGAGATAGCGAGAGCATCGGGAGCCATTGTGCCGCCGTTTTCACCGGAGGTGTACACGATGTAGCGTTTGCCGCCGATCTCGAATATAACATAGCCGTTGTTTGAAGCATGCTGGGGGGTGACGATATATTCGCCGGTGAAGTGCCACATGCTGGTCTCTGCTTCTTCGTCGTAGCTGTAAACGAAGTTCATAATACCGTTACCGAAACCTTTGGTGGAGCTTGAAATGCCGAGCGCGGGGTTAGGATAGACTGCCATAAGCATTTCACCGTCCGCGTTCTCTCCATATATCTGGGCGGTACCTGTGGTAGAGATTTTACCGGCACCTGAACCTGCGAAAGGAGGTTGCACCTTTATGGGGAACTGCTCGAAGATAGTATTGGGGTCGAGAGCGTTACATACCCAGTCCATACCCTGACCGTTACCGTCTGCTACGAGTACGAGTTCCCAGTTATCCTCGGCAACGTTGCCGTAGATGTGGCCGAGAACGTCACCACGCGAAGCGATACCGTCTTTCATATCCACGTGGCCAATGATTTCGTCAGTTTTGCTGTCGATGACATACATCTTGTGGCCGTCGTCGGTCTTGTATGCGCCGGGGTAGGCTGTGTTACTGCCGGTCCAGGCAACTTCGGAAGTACGGATGAGAACGTGACCGGCATCATCAGCTGTGCTCGATACCCAGCAGTAGTTGGGCATTGTGATGGTTTTCTCGAAACCTTTGGGACCATAGACGTGAACGTTGTTTGTGCCGGTTTCATTGAGGAAGAATTTGTTATTTGCGCCCATACCTACACGATATGCAGAGCCTACGCAGTCGAGGCTTGCCCACTCGATAGTGAGGTTATAGCCTTCTTTGAAGCGCTGTGTGCCACCGCTCTTATATTCGTCGGCGGAAGCCATGGATGCTGCGCCTGCAACGGCGAGCGAGAGAAGTAAAAGTTTTTTCATCTCTTTGGGTTTTAGGTTGATATAATTGGATAGATTTGTTGATATTCAATTTTTCAGATTATGACTTTACGCACGTCGGAACCCTGGCGGCGGATATATACACCCGTCTCGGGATTCTCCACGCGCATGCCCTGCAGATTGTAGTACTCCACGGGGGCATCGGCAGGTGCGATTTCGGGGGCGTCGGCGCCACTGTTTACTTTATAGTCACCGGCGCGCACGGCGATGTAGCATTTCATGCCGCCAACCTTAGCTTCGAGACGGTAAGTGCCGTCGCCTGTCACGGTGAGTGTCTTGCCGTCGGCGCTGACGGTGCCGAGGCCTTCGGGAGCGATGAGGGTGAAGTTGGCAACGTTTTTGTTAACGATGAGTCCGGCATTATTGTAACCGTAAATCACGGGGCTGAACTTATCGCCTATTTCAAGAGTCTGATTGGGGTGGGCAAACTCTATCGCCACCATTTCGGAGTTGTTGGGCACTGCAGTTGCCACAAACCAACCGGTTGTCACGGCGCGGCCAGCCGTGGCGCCACCGCTGGGCTTGTTAATCATGCCGAAAGCGTGGGTGTACATTATCGATGAGCCACCACCGTCGAAGTTGATGGCGTTGGTGCAGCCGGTAACTTTCATAAGGTCGGCAAACTCTTTGGCAGTGCAGCCGGCCGATACGCCCTTGTTAGTGTTGTCGCCGTCGACAACCACCATGCGCATGAGTGTGCGCGAGTCGTCACAGCCAAGGCCTGTGCGCGGGCGGCGCGAGTCGTGGTTGGGCATATACTGCTGCGAGGAGGCGAGCTCGGTGCCGTTCTCATAGAGCACGGGGTTGCCACCGTTCATTACCTTAAGCTCGCGGAAACTGTGGCTCACACCAAAGGCGTTACCGGCCATATTCCACGTAGAGGGGGTAATGGTGTAAGTATCGCCTGCCTTGAGGAGGCCGAGGTCGTTGATATGCTTGGTGATATTGCTCGAAAGCACGATGCAGCCTTCGGGAATTGCCATGCTGCCGCCGTTCTTGACGGGAGCGCTGACAACGGTGCACACCGTGGGCTTATCTGAGTAAAACACACCGTCGGCGGGGCGGAGAGCCACTTCAATCTGAGCTTCTCCTTTAGTGGTGCTTGTCGTTGTACCCCAACGGCGTGTGTAGATAATGCACTCGCCCTCGGCGCGGGGAACGTTGACAAGCGAGGGGGCGTATTCTGTAACGCCGTTGAGCTTGGCACCAAAGTTAACAGAGGGGTTACCGAAATAAAGCTCTTTTGTAGCCGGGTCCTGAGCCACGGCACGCCAGGCGGTTGAAACCTTGGCGGTCTTATAAACTTCACCGTTTACCACAGTGGTGCCGATAGGGCCTGTTACCGAAAAGAGGTCGGAGTTGACGCCTGCCACATAGGTATAGCCGTCGGAGGCGTGATTGGTCACCATTTGCGGCACGGTGACGGTAGACTTCAGATTGTCTTTGCCGTTGATTGTGCGTAGTTCCACGCCGTCGGCGGTGAGGTCGGTGGCGCTGATAAATACTTTCTGCTTACGCGCGCTGCTTGTAAGCTCTACAACGGTAACATATGTACCGGGTCCTGCCTTATAATGCTGCAGGGTGTCGACGGCATATGCCGTGGTTCCGAGCGTCCACGTCTCGGCCTTGGCTGCCGGAGTTGCGATTGCCGCTGCGGCGGCGAGGATTATAAACAGTTGTTTCATAGATTAATTCGTATTGCAGAAATGGGCTTCATTTTAAGTTCCTTGCCGTCGGGGAGGGTCACGGTGTGGGGCTTGGAGTCGCTGTTTACCACATAGAGCACCTCTTTGCCGTCGGCCGAGAGCCAGCGGGCGCCTTTCACCATATAGTCGTAGCCGAAAGAGTTGACGTTGACGTAGGGGTTGTCGCCGCCGGGGATTATTTCCTCGAGGTATTGGCCGCCCACGAACACGTCGTGCTGGTCACGGCGGAAGTCGGCGAGGTTCTTGAGGTATTTGGCCTCGTAGGCGGTGCGGTCGTCTTTCCAGAGGAGGCGGGGGTCGACCCAGCCGAGCTGAGCGCCGTAGAGCAGCGCCTGCATGTTCTGGTAGCGGAAGTCGCCGAGGGTAACGTCGAAGTAGGGGCTGTAGGTGAAGGCCGTGGTGAGCACGCGGTCACTGTAGATGAGGGGGTAGAGAGGCACAATCTTGCACGAGGGGTTGTGCGGGGTGTTCACGGTGAGGAGGATGTCGAACACGGGTATGTAGCACTCGGCGTTCTCCTCCGAGAAGATTATGTTGCCTTCGGGGAGGTGGTCGGAGCGCATGTCGTCGATAATGCCTTTATAGCTGTGGTACCAGAACTCGCCGCCGCCTTTGGCGTGGGGGTGGTTGGCAGCGTAGCAGGGGTAAGGTGCCGCAGCTGCAATCTGGTCGATATAGATGCCGTCGGTGCCTACGCCGAGCTGTATGGAGTCGGCAAGCTCAATGAGCATGTCGTGCCAGATGGGCGATGCGGGGCAGGTGACGGTGTTGGGTACGATAGAAGTGGGGTAAATCTCGGTGTAGAGGGCACCGTCGGGGCGGCGGCACGAAGCCTCGTAGCCTTTGCGTGCCTTGTAGCTGTCGGCTCCGGGGTCCCAGAGGCGGCCGTTGATGTAGGGCATAACCTTTGCGCCGCGTTTGCGCACCTGCTGCACTATGCCGCTGAACTCGGGTTTTGCGGGCAGATAGTCGGGGTAATGGCTGTCGTAGGCGTGGTTATGCCAGAAGTACCAGTGTATTGCCACGTCGTTGCCGTAGTAGTCGAGGGCTTTGTTGACGGCGTTTACGGTGGTGTCGCCGGTGTACTTTGCGCGCAGCCACAGGTCTTTGTCTTTGAGCCACTGGGGTATGGGGCGGTCGTTGAGCTTGAGCTTGCCCCACGATGTGGAGTGTGCGAAGGGTCGGTACCAAGCCTTGGCAGCCTCGGCCCAGCCCTGCGGGTGGAAAGAGGTAACGGTTGTCCAGGGGAGGGTGAAACGGCCGTCTTTGTTCCAGGCCTCCGAGACAACGGTCTTGGTGGAAAATTCACTCTGACCGAGGCGCTCGCCTATGGTCATGAGTTTGCCGCAGGCGGCGTAGTCGCGCGGCGAGTAGAAGTATGAGCCTTCGGGGTCGTCGAGCATCATCATCTGCATGGATGCCGACCACGAGGGGTAATTAGCCTCGTAGACTGTGTCGGGGCGGAGCTTGTACTCGTTGCCCCAGCCTGCCGGGGTGATAACTTTAGCCGGAGCCTCGGGCGAGGTCACGGCTATAGTGGGGAACTTAAGCTCGCTCACCGTCCAGCCTTCGGGGAGGGCGGCGGAGATGTTCCACTGAAGAAGGGGTGAATTGTCGGGGAGCGACACTGTCATCTCCACCGGGTAATTATTTCCGTCGTATTGCAGACGGGTAAACCATTGGAAACGAAGAACGGCAGCCGAATCGTTGCGCTCCGAGGTATAGCCCTGATATACGGTGCAAGCGGGGTTGACTTCGGGGGTCTCGCCCTGCGCGCCGAGGTAGGTAATGGTCCAGGGAGCGAGGTTGCTGCCGGGGGTGACGAGCTCTCGCGAGCCGTTGTGCTTCATCGACACGATGTCGAAACGCTTGCCACTGTCGAAAGTCACCGACGTAAGGTCGTTGGCAAGGGTTACAGTGCCCTCCCCCTTTTCAATACGGGAGTTGGCGAAGGCGCCGAGAGCGGCGGTTATGGCAAGAGCGGTAAGCGTGAATCGCATCTAAGTGTTTGTTGTGTTGGTGTGGTTTTTTATATATTTCCGGACCGCCGCTGAGGGCGGCCCGGAAATTCTATTGCTTAGTTAGGAGTTGAATCTGTAGGGACATGGCTTTGCCATGTTTACTACTGCCTTGAGGCACCCTACTTTTGACTCCTGCCTTTTGCCTCCTGACTTTAACGTCCAGTTAATATCCCTCAGGGTTGGTGAGGTTGGGGTTGCGGTCGAGGTCAGTGCGGGGAATAGGCCACCAGAGGAATCGTTCTGCCCAGAAGCGTTTCACGTCGCGCGCGGTGTACTTTTCGGTAACGCCGGCAGCGGTGTAGCTGGGCACGTCGTTGAGGTTGTGACGGTCGGTTTTCTTGAAGGTGGGCATATCGGCCTTGGTAAGACCTTTGAACTTGATGTCGGCGATAGGCTGGCCATAGACGGGTTCCTCGTTGAGGATGTCGCCGATTTTCCAGCGGCGGAAGTCGGTGAGGAGGATGCCTTCCATAGCAAGCTCAACCTTACGCTCGCGGCGTACAATCTGGCGCATGAGGTCCTGGTTGCCAACGCGTGCGGGCACGGCCTTGTCGAAGTCAATCTGACCTGCGCGGCGACGCACGGTGTTGATAGCGTCGTACACGGTCTGGTCGAGTTCGCCGAGCTCAATCTTGGCCTCTGCGTAGGTGAGGTAAGCCTCAGCGGCACGCATGATGATGAGGTCGAGGGTAGAGTCGGAGAAGCCTTCGGTCTCGTCCTGGTTGTATTTGTTCCAGAGCATGCCTACGCCGTCGCGGGCTTCAGAGTAGGCGGTACCTGTAACGGCGAGGTTGTTGTACTTATACCATTTGCCTTTCTGACGGGGGTTGGGGTACTGGCTCGAAGTCTTGCCGTAGCAGTCGATTTCGATAGCTTTCTCGTGGTTGCTGAACCACATGGTGTCGCCGTGCATGAGGATGGTGTGACGGAAACGGGGGTCGCGGTTCATGAAAGGCTTGGTGGGGTCGTAGAGGGGCGATTCGTCGATGCGGAGACCGTCGGCGCACTCATATACTACGGCGAGCATGTTCGAGGGGAAGCGAACCGACGAGCCACCTGCCGTACGCGAGGTGTGGCCGTAGCGCATCTTGTGGGTGTGGTTCACGGCGCCGAGGCAGTAGGTGTACTCCCAGAGGATTTCGCTGCGGGTGGTAGAGAGAGCCTGACCGGCGTGGGTGAAGAGGTCGTTGAAATTGGTGGCGAGCTTGTGGTGATCCATTACCTTCTTGGCAGCGTTGGCTGCTATGCGGTAGTAGTCCTGGCCCTTGCCGCCAACGTTGTGGCTGCCGCCGAGGAGACCGAAACGGGCAATAAGGTTGTAGATCATACCGTTGCCTACACGGCCTGTCTGCTCGGGAGTCCAGGGGAGGATTTCGGCCTCGCCGATAGCGGTGAGCTCGTTGATGATATAGTCGATAATCTCTTCTTTATCGTGGCGGGGCTCGGTGTACTGCTCGGGGGTGACAGCCTTGGGGAAGAAGGGAATGTCGCCGAAAGCCTGCACGAGGTTGTAGTAGGCATAGTCGCGCACGGCGATAGCCTCGCAGTAGCGGCGCTTATAGGTGTCGCTCACACCGGCGTTGGGGTCGAAGAGGGTGGTGTTGTCGATAGCGCAGTCGGTAACCACGTTATTGGCACGTGCCACGATAGCCCAGTGACCGCTCCAGTACGAGTTCACGTAGGTTTGGTCGGGGGTAAGACCGCCACCGGCGCTGATAGTGTTGTTTTCGTCGGCCATGAGACCGTAGGGGCAGTAAACGTCCTGCATCACTGCCACGGGCACGGCCCAGTTCTGGTCGTAGGGCACGAGACGGTATATTGCGGTGACGCCGTCGTTCATGCCGGCCTCCGACTTGTAGAAACCGTCGGAGTCATAGGCCGTGCTTTCCTTGTCGAGGAAGTCGGAGCAGGAGCCCAGGGAGAGAGCCGCTACGGCCATGAAAGCTGTATATAGAGTCTTTTTCATTGTGTATCCTTAATTAGAAGTCGAGTTGGAGTCCTACGAGATAAGAACGGTTGAGGGGGTAGCACTTGGCGCCCTTCGAGCTTTCAGGGTCGAAGCCCTTGTAGAAGTCGTCGGCACGGATAGTGAAAAGGTTCTGGCCGGAGAAGTAGATGCGGCAGCGCTCGATGTAAGCCTTGCGTGTCCACTTGGCGGGCAGGGTGTAGCCCACGGTGAGGTTCTTGAGGCGGCAGAAAGCACCGCTCTTGAGCCAGAACGACGAGAAGAGGTTGTTGGGCGAGTTACCGCCAACGTCGTTGATGAGGAGGGGGTAGCGTGCATCGGTGTTGTCTTCCGACCATGCGTCGAGCTGGTGCTCGTAGATAGTGGAGTTGCCGAGGAGTGCACGTGCGCCACCGCCGGTGTAGGCTACGTCGCGCTTGCCCACGCCCTGGAAGAAGATGCTCAGGTCGATGCCCTTCCAGTTACCGCCGAGGGTGATACCGTACTCGAAGTGGGGGAGGTTGTCGCCGATTACCTGGCGGTCGTCGCCGGTGATTTCGCCGTCGCCGTTGATATCCTTATATTTGATGAAACCGGGTTTCACGTTCTGGCGTGCACCGTAAACGGCGTTGATGTACTCGCCGTTCTCGTCCATGGCGTTGATTTCGTCGTAGCTCTGGAAGAGGCCGTCGGCCACGTAGCCGTAGAACTGGCTGTAGGGGAGGCCTTCGGTGGTAAGGCGTGTGTCGCTCTTGTATTCGTTGCCGTAGAGGTCGAGCACCTTGTTGCGAACGTCAGAGATGTTGAACTTGGCGTAGTAGTTGAAGTCGCCCACGCGGTCGTTCCACTCGAGGGCAAGTTCCCAACCGGTGTTGCGCATCTTGCCGGCGTTCTGCCAGGGAGCGGAGAGCGATACGAACTCGGGCACGGGGAATTTCTGAATCATGTCGTCGACGTGACGGTAGTACCAGTCGAAGGTACCCGAGAGACGGTTGTTGAAGAAGGCGAAGTCGAGGCCGACGTCATACTGTGTGGAGCGTTCCCAGCCGATGTTCGAGTTGGCGAGCTGTGTCTGGGCGGCACCGGGGGTGAAGGCACCGTCGAACCAGTAGCCGTAGCCTTCGGCACCCGAGATAGCGGCCACGTAGGGGAAGAACGAGCCGTCGAGGTCCTGGTTACCGAGCTGACCGTAAGAAGCACGGAGCTTGAGGTTGCTGAGCACTGTCTGATTCTTCATGAAAGCCTCTTCAGAGATACGCCAACCTGCCGATACCGAGGGGAAGAAGCCCCAGCGTTTGTGAGCCTTGAAGCGCGAGGTGCCGTCGTAGCGGCCGTTCACTTCGAGGAGGTAGCGGTCGGCAAAAGCATAGTTGACACGGAAGAGGTACGAGAGCATGGCGTAGCTGTAGCGGTAGCTGGTGTTGGTGGCCGTTGAGGCGTCGCCGTGCACGAGATCGTGGTAGCCGTCGTAGTTGAAGGTGTTGCGGTAGCCTTCGAGGCTGTTGTAATTGGTATCTTCGCTCTGGAAGCCTACCATAGCCTTGATGTAGTTCTTGGCGAAGGTGTTCTCGTAGGTTGCGAAAGCGTTGTACTGGATAAAGTCGCGGGTAAACCAGGTGTCACGCACAGCATTTACTGTGGGGCGGGTTTCCTTGAACACACCGGCTTCGTATTCGTCGTACTGGTCAGCCCAGGTGTAGGTGCGGCCCTGGCCACGTTTCCACACGTAGTTGCCGATCACGGTAAGGCCCTTCACCGGAGTAAGGGTGAGGCTTGCCTTGGCGTAGTACTCGGGCGACTTGCTGTTCTGGTAGCCGCCGGCATAGATAGTTGCGGCGGGGTTGTTGCCCTGGAGGCCATAGCCCCAGTTTGTCTCGCCTGTCTCGGGGTTGATGTCGTAAGCGGCGTAAATGGGGGCGAAAGTCATGGCGTAGCCTACGAGATCGGTAACACCACCGATGGGCGAGTGAGCCTCAGCCTGACGTACGCTCATGTCGGCGCCGAGTTTGATCCAGTTGTTGATCTTCATATCGGCGTTGAGGCGCATGTTGTAGCGCTTGAAGTAGTTGTTGGGCACGAGACCATCCTGGTGGTAGTAGCCTGCATTGGCATAAACGCTCAGGAAGTCGCTGCCGCCCGAAACGCCTACGGAGTAGTTCTGCACCATAGCGCTTTTCTTCATGATGACGTCGCGCCAGTTGGTGTCGTAGCGGCCGAAGTTGTTGGCGCCCTCGGTGCGGTAAGCTTCGATGAGCTCGGTGTACTGGGGTGCTACGTCGTTGTTGATGTTGGCCTGGTCAACGGCGGAGAGGTAACCGATAGCGTCGACGGGCTTGGGCATCTCGGTAGGAGTGTTCCAGCCCACATAGCCGTTGAAGGTAACTTTGGGTTTGCCCTGGGCTCCGCGCTTGGTGGTGACGAGGATAACGCCGTTAGATGCGCGCGAACCGTAGATAGAAGCCGAGGCAGCATCTTTAAGCACCGAAATCGACTCGATAGAGTTCACGTCGATGCGGTTCATGTCGCCTTCGACACCGTCGATGAGCACCAGAGGCGAGGTGGTGGAGTTGAGCGAGCCCACACCGCGGATTTTGATCGACACGGCGTCGGCACCCGGCTGACCGCTCTCCTGAACGGCGCTGAGGCCCGGCACAATACCCTGGAGAACGTTGGCACCGTTCGACGAAGCTGCGCGCACAATCTGGTCGGAGTTGATGCTCTGCACGGCACCGGTGAGGTTGACCTTGCGCTGTGTGCCGTAACCTACGACCACAACGTCGTCGAGAGCATTGCTGCTCGTTTTAAGTTTTATGTCGTACTTGCCGGCGGCAGTGACGTCGATAGTCTGGTCCTGCATGCCTACATACGAGAATGTAAGTTTCTGAGGCGACGGGAGGATTACTGTGTAATTGCCGTCGATGTCGGTGGTGACACCGATGTTATTGCCCTTTACTGATACGCCGATGAGCGGCTCGCCCGTCTCATCGGTCACCGTTCCGGTGACTGTAAGCGCGGCAGATGCGCCAAAAAGTGCACTGTGGAGCACAAATACGGCCATCAACAGCAATAATCGTAGATGATGTACTGATTTTACCATTACAAGGTAGTTTAAAGATGACTGACTGGTAGATTTATTAGTTGTTTATAGTGTGTTTCACGGGCATGCCCGGACCGGGGGAGAGAGTGGCCGGAGCGAGGCGGCCTGCAGGGTGGGAGCGTTGTTCTGATCGGTGTGTCAAACGGGTTTTAAAGGTAAGGTTAAAGGTGTTTTACAGACTGCTAATGTGCTGTAATACAGCACATTAGACGGCCATGGCCGTCTTGCGGGCGCGCACTTGCGCGCTTTTCACGGCTCTAAGTTAATACCATTTTTTGAATCGACTACCGCTTTTCACATTTTTTAACTACAAATTTTGAAAATAAATAATTTTAAAAACTAAAAACCGAGTTTTCCTTTTCACCCGGAGGGCGGCCCGGGCGCACATGTTCCACGGTCACAGCCGTGCCTGTCACTGCTTTAAAAGCGCCAACAGCCCGACAAACGCCCCTCCGACGCCTAAAATCGGCACAAAGGGCGGCGGCAGGCGCTTTTTAAAGCATTTCCTGCCGCCGCTGCGATATTTTTAAAGTTTTTAAATAAGTTGACCTTACTTAACTCCTATCTCATCTATAAACATGAAAGCCTGGTGCCCCTTGCCTGCATGCCAGTCGGGCATGGAGTTCTCGAGGCCGAAAGTGATGCGCACATAGCGGCCAATGCCGCGGCTCACGCCCACTTTATGCTCCTTTATATATGTGGAATTGGTTTCGAGTTGCGGATACGCCTCCTCGGCCACGGTAACGAAGTCGACGTTGTCGTCGGAGAGTTCAACCTTCACCGAGCGGGGGTCGAAAATCCAGGAGTCGGTGTTCACGTTTGTGCGGAACGATACCTCGCTTACTGTGTCGGCCTTGCCGAGATCAACGGTGACAGCCACCTCGGGCACATTGAAACCGAGCCAGAGGCCGTCGGTATAGCCGGGTGTTCCGAGCACGCCGTCGGTAAGCTGGGCGCCGCCGCCAAAGGCGTAGCGGGGATGAGGCTGCGCCGAGAGTTCCACATTGCCGAAGGTGGCCTTGCTGAACTGAGTGCCTGCATGGTAGAGCTTGCCCATGCCCTTGCCGCGCTCGGCGGCTGCCGTGACGGCGGCAGGCGAGTCGAGAACAATGGGGCCGGTGTACACGGGGCTCGACGCATCGGGCTCGCTGCCGTCGAGGGTGTAGTGTATGGGGGCGTCGTCAAATGTGGAAAGCTCCACTGTGAGGGTGCGCGCCTCGGGGTCGGTGACGACCTTGCCCTTGACGTCGAAAACATGGTTGGCACGGCGCCAGCCATAGCTGTCGTAAATGCCAAGCAGGCGCCCGAGGCGGTGCACGAAGTCTTTGAAATCTTTCTTCGAGGGGTCGCTCCACACAACTTCCGAGAGGGCAGCCATGCGGGGCAGCTCCATATACTGCACGAGGTCGAAGGTGGGTATATATTCAGTCCAGAGATTAGCCTGGGCACCGAGTATATGGCGCGCCTGAACGCTGTCGAGCACATCGGGCACAGGTTCGTAGGCATACACATCCTCAACCGGTACGTAGCTGCCTAACGCGAGAGGCTCGGCGGCTTGGTCGGTGCTCTGGTAGAAATTGAAGTAGAGCGGCAGCGAGGGCGTCATCACCACATCGTGGCCGCGGCGGGCGCCTTCGATACCGCCATCGACGCCGCGCCACGACATCACGAGGGCGCCGTCGGCAAAGTCGCTGTCGAGAACTTCGTCCCAGCCGATAACTTTCTTGCCGCGGGCCTCAAGGAAGTCGGCCACGTGCTTCATCAGATAGTTCTGAAGCTTGGCCTCACGGGAGCCGTGGCTGTCGGAGCGGTAGCCAAGACTGTCGGCCAGAGCCTGGCAGCGGGCGCACTTCTCCCACTCGGTCTTGGCACACTCGTCGCCTCCTATATGAAATAATGTATAGGGGAATATCTCGCACAGCTCGCCGAACACGTCGTCGAGGAAAGCATAGACTTCGGGGTTGCCCGCGCAAAGCGCCTCGGTGGCCACGCCCCACTTGCACATCACCTCATAGGGGCCACCCGAGCAACCAAGCTCAGGGGAGGCCGTGAGGGCGGCGCGGCTGTGGCCGGGAATATCAATCTCGGGCATGACCTCTATGCCACGCTCGGTGGCATAGCGAACCACGTCCTGCATCTGCTCGCGGGTGTAGAAACCCTCCACGGGCTTGCCGTCGTAGGTATCCTCGGTCTTACCCACGATAGTGCGGGGGCGCTTCGAGCCCACCTCGGTGAGCAGAGGGCGGCTCTTGATTTCGGCACGCCAGCCCTGGTCGTCGGTAAGGTGCCAGTGGAAGCGGTTGAGCTTGTGCAGAGCCATCATATCTATAAAAGCCTTCACAGAGTCGACGGGGAAGAAGTGGCGCGAGACGTCGAGGTGCGCGCCACGGTAGCCGAAGCGCGGCTCATCGGCAATCTCGGCAGCCGGAATCTCAACGCCCGACACCCCGGGAGCATTGCCGACGGCGGCACGGAGAGTCTGCACGCCGTAAAAGACACCGGCAGGCGTGGGGCCTTCAATAAGGATACCGTCGGCAGCCGAGCGCAGGGTGTAGGCCTCGGGGTTCTCCGACACAGGAGCTATCGCAAGCGACACGGCACCCGAGGCATCGCCGCCGGGTGCGGGTTTGAGCCGCAGACCGGTCTGCAGGTCGATATACTCGCACAGGAGCGATGCCGTGCGGGCAAGGGCGCTGTCGCCCTCAGGAAAAACAACAGGGGTACCGTCGCGAAGCACAAACGGTTTCTCAGCCTCATTCAGAGTTACCTCCGCAGGCTTGGGTATAATTTCGAAAGATGCCCCGGCATTGCGCGAGCCGCAGGCAGTGACAGCGATAGCCGCCGCCAAGACAATTGTGCGGGAAAGCAGTTTCATAAAATAATGTGTATGTATGGTTTTGCAAAGATACGAATAAGTGAGAGCAATGCCAAATAAGCGACATATTTTTATAGGGCACATGTGAAAATATGATAAATTTTGCGTACTTTTGCACAAAATTTCCGGAGCGCCACAGGGCATTCCGTAGGGAGCAATTTTATTATTAAGGTTTTATGGATTCTTTTTTAAACTTATTTCTTCCCGGTGAAGTGGGTATAGCCTCCACTCTGCTGCTCTACTCCTTTGTGATAGCGGCGGGCATCTACATCGGCAAGATTAAGATTTTCGGCGTATCGCTCGGCGTGACGTTCGTGCTGTTCGTGGGCATCCTCTTGGGCCACTTCGGCTACACGATTGACCCCAACATCCTCAAGTTCGTGCGCGAGTTCGGCCTGATTCTCTTTATCTTCTCGATAGGTCTGCAGGTAGGCCCCGGCTTCTTCTCTTCTTTCAAGAAAGGCGGCATGCGACTCAATGCACTGGCCGTCATGGTTATTCTGCTTAACGTGGCTATTGTGCTGGCAATCTATTACTTCGGCAACATCCACGACATCTCGGCCCTCGTGGGCGTGATGAGCGGCGCCGTCACCAACACCCCCGGCCTCGCTGCAGCCCAGCAGACCATCACACAGATGACCTCCACACCCGAGCAGGCCAACCTCATGGCAAGCGGCTATGCCGCAGCTTATCCCCTTGGCGTTGTGGGCATCATCCTCTCGATGTTCGTCATCAAATGGATTTTCCGCGTTAACATCGACAACGAGGTCAAGGCCATAGAGCAGGAGCAGGAAGACTCGCAGCTCAAGCCCTTTATCCTCACCGTGAAAGTAAGCAACGAGCTCGTCAACGGCAAGACAATGCTCGAGCTCCACGACATTGTTCAAGCCAACTTCGTGGTATCGCGCCTCATGGGCGCCGACGGGGCTATCACAATACCCAAATCCACAACACAGATTCACACCGGCGACCTCCTCAAGATTGTATGCTCGGCACACGACGCCGACCGCTTCAAGGCCGTTATCGGCCCCGAAGCCGAAATGGACTGGGAATCGGCACCCACGCCCGTATTCTCGCGCCGCATTGTGGTTACCAAGAGCGAATATAACGGCGTGCCCCTGGGCACCCTCCGCCTCCACAAAGGCTACCAGCTCAACGCCACCCGTGTCAACCGCGCCGGCGTCGACCTCCTGGCCTCACCCAGCCTCCGCCTCCAGATGGGCGACCGCATTACCGTCGTCGGCGACCTCGAGGATATCGACCGCCTCGCATCGCGCCTTGGCAACTCAATGAAGCGCCTCAACCAGCCCAACCTCATCACTATCTTCGTGGGTATAATACTCGGTATTATCCTCGGCAGCATCAACGTTGGCTTCGGCATGAAGCTCGGCCTCGCAGGCGGCCCCCTTGTGGTGGCTATCCTCCTGAGCCGCTTCGGCTACAAAGCCAAACTCGTAACCTACACCTCCACCTCGGCATCGATGATGCTCCGCGAGCTCGGTATAGCCCTCTTCCTTGCCTCCGTAGGCATAGGCGCAGGCAAAGACTTCGCCGCCTCGGTGTTCAACGAAACCGGCATGTGGTGGGTAATATGGGGCTTTGTAATCACCGTCGTTCCCCTGATTATAGTGGGCAGCATAGCCCGCGGCCGCGACAAGCTCAACCTCCTCACAATCATGGGTATGATGTCGGGCGGCTGCACCGACCCCCCTGCCCTGGCATATGCCAACAACTCCACCGGCAACGACGCCCCCGCCGTAGCCTACTCAACGGTATACCCGCTTACAATGTTCCTCCGCGTGGTGGCCGCACAGGCACTCATCCTCTGCCTGGCCTAAGGCCGCCGCAACACCCGCATAAAAAGCCTGCCATGGCGCTCCAAGAGCACTGTGGCAGGCTTTCAGCATAAAAAAATAGCCTAATTCTTTGTAGTTTGGTAAAAAAGGGGTAACTTTGCAGAGTTTTTCATTATACACCTCCCATGGGAAAGTTCAGCGCATACAAATTGCCGCTCAAAGGCCTCGGCACTGGCACTCACACTTTTGAGTATCATCTGGACAAGCAGTTCTTCGTGAATATGGAGAGCACCGATGTCCACGACGCCGACCTCAATGTGACTGTCACAGTGCAGTATAACGGCGATTTCTACGACCTCGATTTCAAAATCGCGGGCGAAGTCACGCTCATATGCGACCGCTGCCTCGACGACCTCCACTACCCTATCGAAGCCACATATCACATCGTGGTGAAATACGGCGACGACTACAACGACGACAGCGACGAGGTGCTCGAGATTCCCGAGAGCGACGCTACGCTCAATGTGGCGTATATGATTTACGACACCGTGGTACTGGCTATCCCGATGAAGCATGTCCACCCCCTTGGCAAGTGCAACCGCCAGATGAGCGCAATGCTCAAAAAGCACCGTGCACAGGCCGGCGATGAAGATGCCGAACTCGAGAACGACCTTATCGACGAAATTGACAACATCGACGCCGCTCCCGCTGCAGACTCCGCTTCCGACCCCCGTTGGGACGCACTCCGCAAGCTCTCCGGCGACAATAATATTGAATAACAACAGAAACAATAAAAAGCAATGGCACATCCTAAACGCAAACAATCGAAGACCCGCACCGCCAAGCGTCGCACTCACGACAAGGCAGTTGCCCCCACTCTCGCTCTTTGCCCCAACTGCGGTGCATGGCACATCTACCACACCGTGTGTGGCGAATGCGGCTACTACCGTGGCAAGCAGGCTATCGTAAAAGACGCTGCCGTCTAAGCCTTAGCGCAACCGAAGGCACGAAAGACTTCTCTTTAGCCACTGAAGCAACGATGCAACCTTGCGCCGACCGAAGCCTCTGCTCAAGCGGGGCTGCGGCGGCATGAGGTATTGTTGCGTATTGCCCCTAAGCCTACTTTTTTCTTACTCACAAGACTCTAAAAAATTCTCCCGATATGCTCAATGCCCGTATCTCCGGCTTGGCCTCGTACCTGCCCGATGACATTCTCGACAATGAGATGCTCTCGAAAATGGTAGACACTAACGACGAATGGATTACTACACGCGTCGGAATCAAAGAACGCCACATACTCCACATGCCCGGCAAAGGCTCTTCATACCTCGGCATAAAGGCGGTAGAGAAACTTTTCAAGGAATACAACGTCAACCCCGACGACATTGAGCTGCTCATCTGCGCCACATCGAACCCCGACTACCGTTTCCCCTCCACAGGCTCTATAATCTGCGAGGGTGCCGGACTCAAAAACGCCTACTCCTACGACATGGAAGCTGCCTGCGCAGGCTTCATCGTCGCTCTCCAGGAAGCCCGCGCCTACATCTGCTCGGGCATCTACAAGAAAGTGGTGATAGTATGCGCCGAGAAAATGTCGTCGATGGTAAACTATCAGGACCGCTCCACCTGCCCCCTCTTCGGCGACGGCGCCGCTGCCGTGCTCGTTGAGCCCACCGAAGAACAGGGCGTAGGCATTATCGACGGCGTATTCCACGTCGACGGCATCGGCCGCGAACACCTCCTCATGAAGGCCGGCGGCTCGGCTTACCCCGCATGCCAGGAAACCCTCGACGCCGGAGAGCACCTCCTCTTCCAGGACGGACGCGCCGTGTACAAGCACGCCGTGACAAACATGCTCACATCGTCGCTCGACATCATGAAGCGCAACAACCTCACCGCCGACGACGTTGCATACCTCATACCTCACCAGGCTAATCTCCGCATTATCGAGGCCGTTGCCGACCGCGCGAAATTCCCCATGGAAAAAGTGCTCGTCAACATCGAGCACACCGGCAACACCTCGGCAGCCTCAATTCCCATTTGCCTCGACGAATACAAGAGCAAGCTCAAAAAAGGCGACAAGCTCGTGCTCACCGCCTTCGGCGCAGGCTTCACATGGGGCGCCATGTACTTGGTTTGGGACCTCTGATTCCACTCCCGGGCTGCCGCATGCCACATAATTTTTAACGGAGATAGCACTTTATAGGTGCTATCTTTGTTTATATATGAAAACATTACTGACATGACACAAGAAATAAACACCAACGGCAGCCTTACCCCCGCCGACGAAAAGAACCTCCCCGAAATCGCACACAAATCCGGTTTCGTCAACATAGTAGGCAACCCCAACGTAGGCAAGTCAACACTGATGAACGACCTCGTGGGCGAGCGCATAAGCATCATAACCCAAAAGGCGCAGACCACACGCCACCGCATAATGGGCATAGTCAACACTCCTGAGTATCAGATAGTTTTCTCCGACACCCCGGGTGTGCTCAAGCCCAAATACAAAATGCAGGAAGGCATGCTCGCCTTCAGTGAGGGAGCGCTCACCGACGCCGACGTACTCCTATATGTGACCGACGTTGTGGAAGACCCCACCAAGAACGCCGACTTCCTTGAGAAGGTAGCCAAAGAGACTATCCCCGTGCTCCTGGTTATCAACAAGATAGACCTCCTCAAAGACAACGCCGAACTCGAGGCCATAGTCGACCGCTGGCGCGCACTCCTGCCCAAAGCCGAGATATTCCCCACATCGGCCAAAGAGCACTTCAATGTGCAGGCATTGATGCAGCGTATAGTCGAGCTCCTGCCCGCAGGCGAGCCTTACTTCGGCAAAGACGCCCTCACCGACAAACCCGCCCGATTCTTCGTCACCGAGATAATCCGCGAGAAAATCCTCCTCAACTACGACAAAGAAGTGCCCTACTCCACCGAGGTAATCGTAGAGAAATTCGAGGAAAAAGAAAACTCGATTCACATAATGGCCGTGATCTATGTGGAGCGCGACAGCCAGAAAGGTATCCTCATCGGACGCCAGGGCGCAATGCTCAAGAAAGTGGGCACCGAGGCTCGAAAGGACATCGAGAAATTCTTCGGCAAGAGCGTGTTCCTCGAGCTCTTCGTCAAGGTAGAGCCCAACTGGCGCAACCGCGAGAACAAACTCCGCCAGTTCGGTTACATAGAATAAACGCCACTTGGCAGTTTGCCGAATTTTACTTAATTTTGCCCAAAACATAACGATATAACTGACATGGGACAACTCGTAGCTATAGTCGGACGCCCTAACGTGGGCAAGTCGACGCTCTTCAACCGCCTGACGCAGACGCGCACTGCAATCACCGACCCCACCGCCGGCACAACGCGCGACCGCCAGTACGGCAAAGTCGACTGGAACGGCAAGGAATTCTCCATAGTCGACACCGGAGGCTGGGTTGTGAACTCCGAAGACGTCTTTGAATCCGAAATAAACAAGCAGGTCGAGCTCGCTATCGAGCAGGCCGATGAAATACTTTTTGTAGTCGACGCAATGAACGGCGTGACTGACCTCGACGACCACGTGGCCGAAATCCTGCGCAAATCGCGCAAGCCCGTGATTCTCGTGGCAAACAAAGTCGACTCCAACGAGTGGGTATACAACGTGCCCGAATTTTACTCGCTGGGCCTCGGCGACCCCTACCCCGTATCGGCAGTGAACGGCTACGGCACAGGCGACCTCCTCGACGAAGTCGTTGCCAAGCTCCCCGAGAAAGACGAAGAAGAAGCCGCACACCTCGAAGAAATACCCAAATTTGCTATCGTCGGACGCCCGAACGCAGGCAAATCGTCGCTCATCAACGCCTTTATCGGCGTCGAGCGCCACATCGTAACCGACATCGCAGGCACAACCCGCGACTCCATTTACACCCGTTACGATAAGTTCGGCTTCGACTTCTACCTTGTCGACACCGCCGGTATCCGCAAGAAGAACAAGGTAAACGAAGACATTGAATACTACTCTGTTATCCGCTCGATACGCGCTATCGAAGCCTCCGACGTCTGCATCCTCATGATCGACGCCACCCGTGGCATCGAGGCCCAGGACGTGAACATCTTCTCGCTCATCCAGCGCAACAAAAAAGGCCTCGTGGTAGTAGTCAACAAGTGGGACCTCGTGGAAGACAAGTCAACCGCAGCAATCAAGCGCTATGAAGCAGCTATCCGCGAGCGCTTCGCACCCTTCACCGACTTCCCCATAATCTTCGCCTCGGCACTCACCAAGCAGCGCATATTCAAGGTACTCGAGACCGCCGTCGACGTTTACCAGAACCGCAAGCGCACCGTGCCCACCTCTCAGCTCAACACCGTGCTCAAAGAGGACATCGATGCCTACCCACCGCCAAGCAATAAGGGTAAATTCATCAAAATCAAATACATAACCATGCTCAAAGGCGCACAGGTGCCCACCTTTATCTTCTTCTGCAACCTCCCGCAGTGGGTAAAGGAACCCTACCGCCGCTACCTCGAAAACAAAATCCGCGAGCACTGGAACTTTACAGGTACGCCTATCAACGTGTTCATGCGCGAGAAATAAGCGACCCGAAAACAACATTAGAGGGGGCTGCGCCGCACGGCGTGGCCCCCTTTACATTATTGCTGCCGGGAGCTTTTTTGCTGTTAATGCAATTTTTTTTGGCGGGAAACGGAATTTTTTCTACTTTTGTGAAAATTTGGCATGGAATGGCAAAGGATCTCGCCGAGCAACTGAGCCGCATAGGCCATAAGGCCGAACTGCTGGTGACGCGATTCTCCACCCTGAAGGAGCAGAACAAAGAGCTGCGAAGCCGTCTGGTGGAGCTCGAAGCCACGCTCCGCGCCCGCGACGCCCTCATTGAGCGCCAGCGCATAGAGCTTGAGCACCTGCGAATATCATCGGCCCTCGCGCCCGATGCTGCCACAGCCCGCGAAGCCAGAGCCACCCTTGTTGAATTAGTGCGGGAAATCGACGCCTGCGTCGCCGACTTGATGAAAGACGTGTAACACCCGCTGCCCTGCGCAATGAAACAGCAGTACGAACATAGGATAACAATAAAGATAGCCGACGCCGAACCATTCAGGCTTCCCGTCAAGGAGAGCGAAGAGTCGTTCTACCGCCATGTGATAGACCAGATCAATAATAACGTGAACCGATTTACCCTCGGTGCAAACGCCGACAGCCCCGACGTTGCACTGGCGAAGGTTACACTCTATTATGCAACGATGCTCTATCGCCAGACTAACCTGATAAACAGCCAGAGCGAAATCCTCCAGACGTTTGAGGAGCGCCTCGACAGCCTTCTCGAAGGCTCTGACTAAGCCGACTTTCGGCCAAGACACATCCAGGGCAGCCATCAAAGCCCCTCGCAGCGCCGCACTACCGTGCGCCGAGAGATTTTTTCCGCACTTTTCAGCCGATGACGGATAGCCATATCCGCCCCTCGGGCTGCGAAGTGCATGTTTTTTATTATAACCACCAAGATATTATATGACATATCTGATTTACATCGCAGTAGCCGTAGTGGCAGCAGCTCTCGCAGCAGGGGTTACCCTGATGATGCAGCGCCGCATGGCCAACACCCGCGCCAAGACTATTCTTGCCGACGCGGCACGCGAAGCCGATGACCTTAAACGTACCCGTGAACTCGAAGGAAAGGAAGAAGCACTCAGAATAACATCGGAGGCCGAAAAGGCTGCCAACCAGCGCATGTCGAAACTCCAATCGACCGAGGCCAAGATGAAGCAGCGCGAACTGCAGCTCAACCAGCAGCAGAGCGAGAACCAACGCACTAAAAACGAACTCGAAAACACCCGTCAGAACCTTGAGGCTCAGCAGAATGTGATCAACCAGCGCCAGAGCCAGCTCGACGACCTCCACCACCAGGCCCAGGACCTCCTGGAGCACATCTCGGGGCTTTCGTCGGCCGAGGCCAAAGAAAAACTCATTGAGAGCCTCAAAGACGAGGCCAAGACCGCCGCGGCTTCGTACATCAACGACATTATGGACGACGCCAAGCTCACGGCCAACAAAGAAGCCAAACGCATTGTCGTTCAATCGATTCAGCGCGTGGCAACCGAAACTGCCATTGAGAACTCAGTGACAGTGTTCCACATTGATTCCGACGAAATCAAAGGCCGCATCATAGGCCGCGAAGGCCGCAATATCCGAGCCCTCGAAGCCGCCACCGGCATCGAAATCATAGTCGACGACACCCCCGAGGCTATCGTCCTCTCGGGCTTCGACCCCGTTCGCCGCGAGGTAGCACGCCTGGCTCTGCACCAGCTCGTTGCCGACGGCCGCATACACCCCGCTCGCATCGAGGAAGTCGTTGCCAAAGTGCGCAAGCAGCTCGAGCAGGAAATTATCGAGACCGGCCAGCGCACCGCAATCGACCTCGGCATACACGGCCTGCACCCCGAACTCATACGCCTTGTGGGCAAGATGAAATACCGCTCGAGCTACGGCCAGAACCTGCTCCAACACTCACGCGAGACTGCCAACCTCTGCGCCGTAATGGCCTCGGAGCTTGGCCTCAACCCCAAGAAAGCACGCCGCGCAGGCCTCCTGCACGACATCGGCAAGGTGCCCGACGAGGAACCCGAGCTGCCGCACGCACTCCTTGGCATGAAACTCGCCGAGAAATACAAGGAAAAGCCCGAGATATGCAACGCTATAGGCGCTCACCACGATGAAATTGAGCAGACATCGCTGCTTGCACCTATCGTGCAGGTCTGCGACGCCATTTCGGGCGCGCGCCCCGGTGCACGCCGCGAAATCGTAGAAGCTTATATCAAGCGCCTCAACGACCTTGAGCAGCTTGCCATGAGCTACCCCGGCGTTGTCAAGACCTACGCTATCCAGGCCGGCCGCGAGCTCCGCGTAATTGTCGGCGCCGACAAGATCGACGACGCCGAGACCGAAAAACTGTCGTCGGAAATAGCTCGCCGCATCCAGGACGAGATGACCTATCCCGGCCAGGTGAAAATTACCGTTATCCGCGAGACCCGCTCGGTGAGCTTCGCAAAATAATCACGGGCCATGGCACGCAAAAACCGACAGGCTCCCCGCAAGGAGGAGCCCGGGCAGCAGCAGGCCCCCGAGAGCAAGGCGACAGAGAGCGCTGCGGCACCAGAAGCCGCGGAGACCGCCGCGGAGAGCCCCGCGCCCCAGGCAACACCCGCAGCCCCGGCACGAAAATGCAAGGGCAGCGACTGTGGCGACTGCCGCCGACGCAAAGTGGAGACCTACGACTGGCTCGGCGACATCCCCGGAGGCAAGGCTGCAAGCGAGTATGTCGAGGTTCAGTTCAAGAACACCCGAAAGGGCTATTACCGCAACTGCACCAACCTCCCCCTCGAAAGTGGCGACATGGTTGCCGTCGAAGCCTCTCCCGGCCACGACATTGGCACCATAACCCTCACCGGCGCCCTGGCCGAACTGCGCATGCGCCGCTCATTGGGCCGCAACGGCAATATTGCCGACATCAAGCGCGTGTTCCGCCTCGCCAAGCCCGCCGACATTGAGAAATACAACGAAGCCCGCGCCCGCGAGGACGACACCATGATTCGCGCCCGACGCATTGCCGAAGAGCTCAAGCTCAACATGAAGATAGGCGACGTCGAATACCAGGGCGACGGCAACAAGGCGATATTCTATTATATCGCCGACGAGCGTGTCGACTTCCGCCAGCTTATAAAGGTGCTCGCCGAGACTTTCAAGGTGCGCATCGAGATGAAGCAGATAGGCGCCCGCCAGGAAGCGGGGCGCATAGGCGGTATAGGTCCATGCGGCCGCCCCCTGTGCTGCTCGCTGTGGATGTCGAACTTCGTGTCGGTATCCACGAGCGCCGCACGCTACCAGGATATCTCGCTCAACCCGCAGAAACTCGCCGGGCAGTGCGCCAAACTCAAATGCTGCCTCAATTTCGAGGTCGACACCTACATGGAGGCTTCCAAAGGCATGCCCCCGCGCGACGTGCGTCTCGAAACCGCCGACAACACCTACTATTTCTTCAAGAGCGACCTCTTCAACCGCACCGTAACCTACTCTACCGACAAGAAGATTGCCGCCAACCTCGTTACCATAGGCGTTGACCGCGTGTTCGAGGTAATATCGCTCAACAAAGCCGGTGAGAAGCCGCTCACACTTATGCCCGAGGGCGAAGAGAAACCCAAGCCCAAGGCCGAGTTCGGAGATATTCTCGGTGCCGACGACGACCTCGCACGCTTCGACCGCAAGAAGAAGAAAAAGAAGAAACCGGCGCGGCAGCCGAACCAGCAGGGTCAAGCGCCCGCACAACCCAAGGCCGAAGGCAACGGCGCTCCGCAGGAAAAACAGGAGAAGAGCGGCCAAAGCAAGAACCGCAAGCCACGCCGCCGCCCCCAGCACGGTAAAGATGACAAAGGCCAGGCTCCCTCGACACCGAAAAATGACTAAGAAAGTCCACCGCATAGCTCTTGCCCTCGTTGCCGCCGTCCTTGCGGGCGCCTGCGGCATCACGGGCTCGCGCGGTAACGGCGACGACAATTATTTCAGCGCCTTCGCCACTTTCGACTCCCAACAATGGGAGTACGGGCGCCCGGCAGTGTTCCACGTCGACACCCTGCGCGACAGCATAGCCCGCGGCGGTACGCTCATACTATCGCTACGCCATACCGACGGCTATGCCTACAGCAACATATGGCTTGAACTCGCCTACCCCGACACCGACAGCACCCTGCGCGCCGACACCTTCTGCATAAATCTTGCCGACAACTACGGGCGCTGGCTCGGACACGGCACCGGCCCCTCGCGCCAGTTCACCGACACCCTGAGCCGCGACTTCACCCTCCGGCGGGGTGCCGACCTGCGTCTGCGCCACATAATGCGCACCGACACGCTGGCGAACATCGAGCAAGCCGGAATTGTTTATCTACCAAAATAATCTATGACTTTCGACAGCCTGCTCTTCGACATGGACGGCACCCTGTGGGATGCCGTCGACAGTTATTGCGCCATATGGAACAGCTCAATAGCCGACTGCTGCCCCGGTGCCCCGGCTGTAGACTACGCCACTCTCGCCACCATGATGGGCAAGCCACTCGACGAGATTTTCGACCGCCTCATAGGCAGCCGCGCACCGCGCGGGCTCTTCATGGAGCGCCTCACCGCCAATGAAGAAAAGCTCATGCCCGAGCTCGGCGGCAAGCTCTACCCCGGTGTACGCGAGACAATCGCCGCATTAGCAGAGCACCACAAGCTCTTCATGGTGAGCAACTGCACACGCCTCGGGCTGCCCAACTTCCTGAGCTTCACGGGTCTCAAACCCTATTTCACCGACAGCATAAGCTTCGGCGACAACAATCTTGAGAAAGACCGCAACATAGCCCTTATGGTTGAGCGCCACGGCCTCAAAGCGCCCCTCTACATAGGCGATACCGCAGGCGACTGCCACAGCTCGCACGCCGCAGGAGTGCCCTTCGTATGGGCACGCTACGGCTTCGGCAAAGAGGTCGCAGGCTATGATTATGCCATAGACTCCATCACCGACTTAACAAGTATAGTAAAATGAGAACTGTCAGCCACGATTACGAAATAAACCTCCTGGGCAACGACGAACAGCAGCGCCGCCTCAGCCGCATCTACAGCGCCATGCGCTCGGCCGGTATCACCTCGGCTCTGCTGCGCGACAACGCCGACATATATTACCTCACCGGCCGTGTTTTCCGCGGCTTCGCCTATGTGAGCCCCGCCCTTGAGACTCCCATCTACTTCGTGCGCAGGCCCAATCATCTTACATGCAGCACCCCCGGAGCGCTTCACCTCATAAAGCGCCCCGAAGAGATTGCAGATATCATAGAGAAACTTGGCATAGACCCGGGCGAAAGCTTCGGCCTCGAACTCGACGCCATACCCTACAGCGAGGCCGTGCGCCTTGCCGCTGTATTCGGCCGCGCCCCCGAGGCCAATATGTGGCCGGTGATGCGCAAGGCCCGTTCGGTAAAAACAGAGCGCGAGCTTGCCATGCTGCGCGAGTGTGGAGTAAAGCAATCGCTTGTCTATGAGCGAATACCACACCTCTACCGCGAGGGCATGACCGACATCGAGTTCCAGATAGAGATTGAGCGCGCCCTGCGCCTCGAAGGCTGCCTCGGGCAATTCCGCATGGCCGGTGCCGACATGGAGATCTTCATGGGCAACCTCCTCACCGGCGAGAACGGCGACACCCCCTCGACCTACGACTTCGCCATGGGCGGAGCCGGTGCCGACCCCTCGCTCCCCGTGGGTGCCGACGGCACCGTAATACGCCCCGGAGCTCCCGTAATGGTTGACATGAACGGCAACTTCAACGGCTATATGACCGACATGACCCGCATGTATGTGGCCGGAGAGCCCTCTGCCGAGGCTATACACGCCTGCAAAGTGTCACAGAAAATATGCGCCGAGGCTGCCGCAATGATGATTCCCGGCGTAAAGGCTGCCGACATCTATAACCGCGCCCTCGAAATCGCCACTGCCGAAGGGCTCGAAAAATACTTTATGGGGCACCGCTACCACGCCGGATTCGTAGGCCACGGCATAGGCATAGAGGTTAACGAGAGCCCCGTGCTCGCACCGCGCTCACGCGACATCCTCCAGGCCGGCAACGTAATTGCCGTAGAACCCAAATTCGTAATTCCCGGCATAGGCGCCGTAGGTATTGAAAACACCTATATAGTACGCGCCGAGTGGCCTGCCGAGCGGATAACCACGGCCCGCGAAGACTTCATGCGCCTGGATTGATTACTTCTGTGCCTTGCGTATCTTCTTTCGGAGATACCAACTGAGAATGCCGGAGTACTCCATATACATGCCATTGGGGCCGCGCGACTCTACTTTTTCAAGCCACTTTTCGAGGTCTGCCTTACGCCACGTAGCACCGAGAACCTTGGTCAGTGCTCTGCATAAACCTTCCAAGGCGGCCTTACGGTTGGCCCGCAGCAAACTGAGGTTAAGATTCAGCATATTGTCAAACTCATCCTGCACAGCTGAATCCGGGCTTAAAATCTTACCGTCCACCCCGTATCCGATAGACGAAATAAAAACTTCCGACCTTAAATCGAAATGGATGCAATGGTCACCCTTGCTTCTGTCGCAGTGGAAGTTGTCTGGATTCTGGGAGCCATATCTTGACCCTGCTATATTACCGTCGCAACACAGCACGAGATTTGTATATGTAAGTTCGTCCAGTTTGCCGTAGAACAGCTCTTTATCTTCAAACCACCAGCGGTCGCTGTCTTTTTCGGGCAGCCGGTCTTTGGGGTTACCACTGAGCACACTCTGGCTTACCATATGCTCCATACGCGTGCTCTCCACCTCACCTGGCAAGGCGGTATTTATGCGCCGCTGGCAGTAAGCGCACAGAAAGCCCTGCTCTTTCAGAAGATGCGCACGCAAAGCATCGCGGGCTTTCTTAGCGCCGTCGCCGTCAAAAGTCGCTCCCTGAGAGTTGCGGTGCTCACACCACTCCTTTGGTTCCTTGGTCTTAACTATCCGGCGCATATCACTCCTCTATCAAGTCAAGTAAAGTCTGAGCGCTTGTAAGGTCGGGTATTCGGTAGCCGAATTCATTGCGCAATGCCACGAGCATTTCACGCGCTTCACCCAAACGGCTATCCTCTATAGCTCTGTTGAGCTTGGCGAGGCGCAGAGCCACATCGCCGTCTCTTTCATCAATTTTAAGAATTTCGCTGATTATCGTGCTTGCATCAAGGCCATACGTTTCGATTTCCTCTTTGCAGTTTTGGCCGGTAGCAGAGTCGAAATAAAGCCTTGTCACACCGTTCTCAGGGCACGAGCGTACACCACTCATCACTTTTGGAGAATGGGTGGAGGCGATAAACTGAAGCTCAGGGAAAGCATTGCGCAACCCTTTAAGTACGGCGCCCTGCAACGAGGGGTGGAGGTGGAGATCTATTTCATCGATGATCACAGTTCCTCTTGAATTTTTAGCAGCGTCGTTTTGCGGGCAGTTGCCATTTAGAATATAGGCACGAAATGCGATGTCTACCACGATATTCACAAGTCGTCGATAACCGTCGGAGAGCATTTCAGTAGCCACCTCCCTGCCGTCAGCGAGTTTGAAAAACACCTTTTTCTTAAAAGGCCGAACCGAAAGCCCTCTTATTATATCACAACCACCGGGGCCCAGAGCATCAAGAAGCGCGGTTTTGACAAAGTCGAGTTCCTCATCGAGCTCGGCCTCACGCAAGATGAACATACGGCCGAGCCAATATTTGAGCAGGCCGTCGGCATTGAGGCACTCATAGTAACCGAAGGAGTTGGCCGGAGTATAGTCCTTGAACCTCTCAGCCTTGATTTTACGCTTTACATGAATATCTTCGGTAGTAAAGACAGCGAACAAAGGCAGAGCCGCCTTACGTTTACCGTCGGCATACAGCGATTTGGCCAGTGCGCTTCCAATCTCCCGCAGGTCTTTGAATCCGCTCAGAAGCGGTCGGCTGTTCTTGGCGCTTTTCTTTACAAGGCCCTGCCGCTCATACTCTTTAGCGCCCGATGCGAGATACTCGGGTATGTCGAATGTGATTTCTATCGGCTTCAAAGGCTCTGTATTGCCACTTGTAACAACAGCTCTGAAATCATTTTTAACAGGAGCTGAGAAAGAAGTGTTCTCATCAGAGAAGCCGGCAAAGAAAGCCGAAAGGGCGTACTTGCAACCCTTGAGCAACGACGTTTTACCCGACGCATTGTCGCCGACTATAAGATTCGTGGCCTGGCGGAATTCCATTTCAAATTCACTGAAGCCCCTGAAATTCTTCAATTTGATGTATCTCATAATAAACACTGCTTTAAAGGGCAAAGATAGTTATATTTCTTCATAAAGCCACGCGCTATGTAGTAAAAAAAGGAAGATATCCCATAATTTACCGCTGTTTGCAATTTTTTTCGTAACTTCGCAAAGATATTGGCATGCGAAGCGGCTTTATATGCCCTTCAATGCCAGGGAACCGCTATGAATCTCAAAGAAAAAATCGACAGGAAGATATTCCACACCGTCGGCGAGGCCGCCGATGCCCTTGGCCGCGAAGCTTATGTGGTCGGGGGCTATGTGCGCGACCTTATCATAGGGCGCCACTCCAAGGATATCGATTTTGTGACCGTGGGCTCGGGCATAGAGCTTGCCGAAGCTGTGGCGCGCACCATGGGGCGCGGCGCTCATCTTGCGGTATACCGCAACTACGGCACGGCGCAGCTCCGCCGTGGCGCCCTGGAGCTTGAGTTTGTGGGCGCCCGCAAGGAATCGTACCGCCGTGACTCGCGCAACCCTATAGTTGAAGACGGCACTCTGGCCGATGACCTCGCCCGCCGCGACTTCACTATCAACGCATTGGCTATCAAAGTCAACGCCGACGGTTTCGGCAATGTGATAGACAACTACGGCGGAGTGGAAGATATTGAGCGTCGTGTGATACGCACCCCGCTCGACCCCGATGTCACTTTCAGCGACGACCCTCTGCGCATGATGCGTGCAATCCGTTTTGCCACACAGCTCAACTTCACCATACTGCCCGAGACTTTCGAGGCAATACGCCGCAACGCCTCGCGCATCGAAATCATAACAGCCGAGCGCATAAAAGACGAGCTCTTCAAGATTATGGCCTCGCCCAAGCCCTCGATAGGCTGGAAACTGCTGCTCGACAGCGGTCTGTTGGCGACAATCCTGCCCGAGCTTGCCCGCATGAAGGGCATCGACGTGGTCAACGGTCGCGCGCATAAAGATAATTTCTACCACACCATGGCCGTGCTCGACGGCGTGGCTGCCGCCTCAGATAACGTTCTGCTGCGCTGGGCCGCCCTCTTCCACGACATAGGCAAGCCGGTGACTAAGCATTTCGACCCGGTGCGCGGCTGGACTTTCCACAACCACAACTTTATAGGCGCAAAAATGGTGAAGACCATTTTCCGCCGCATGAAATTCCCCCTTGGCTCCGACCTTGCCTATGTGGCCAAGCTCGTGGAGCTTCACATGCGCCCCATAGCGCTCGTTGAAGATGAGGTTACCGACAGCGCCGTGCGCCGCCTTGCCAACTATGCCGAAGACGATCTCGCCGACCTCATGATACTTGCCCGCGCCGATATAACAAGCCGCGACGAGGCCCGCAAGGCGCGCTACCTTGCAAACTTCGACCTCGTGGAGGAGAAGTTCCGCGCCACTCACGAGAAAGACGTGGAGCGAAACCGCAAGAACCCCGTGGACGGCACCGAGATTATGGCGCTCTTCGGGCTGCCACAAAGCCCCGAGGTGGGATATTTCACCAAAAACCTCAAGCAGGCTATCAAAGACTGCGAGATCGAGGATACGCGCGAGGCGGCTTTCGCCTACCTCCTGCGTCTGGCCGAAGAGAAGGGCATAAAGCCCCTCTACGACCCTATTGAAAAAGAAAAAACAGAAAACCCCGACTAATGTACTACGTTACCAAACGACTCGAAATATCGGCGGCGCACCGCCTCGAACTTGACTACGAGAGCAAGTGTACCTCGCTCCACGGCCACAACTGGATTGTGACCGTACACTGCCGTGCCGCCGAGCTCAACAGCAACGGCATGGTCACCGACTTCACCGACATCAAGCGCATTGTGAGCGAGCGCCTCGACCACCGCTGCCTCAACGACACTCTCCCCTTCAATCCCACAGCCGAGAACATCGCACGCTGGATTTGCGACAACGTCGATAACTGCTACCGCGTGGATGTGCAGGAAAGCGAAGGCAACACCGCAAGCTATGAAAGAGACTGACAGCTACCGCGTAAACGAAATCTTCTACTCGCTGCAGGGCGAGGGGCACTACACGGGCACTCCGGCTGTGTTCCTCCGTTTTGCAGGCTGCAACCGCGCCTGCGCCTTCTGCGACACCGACCACCACGGCTTCACCGCCATGACCGCCGCCGAAATTGCCGACGCCTGCGCGGCATTCCCCTCGCGACACCTCGTGGTAACAGGCGGCGAACCCCTCATGCAGCTCGACAGCGCCCTGCTGCGCCTGCTCAAAGCCCGCGGTTTCTATGTGCAGATTGAGACCAACGGCTCTCTACCCGCACCTCCGGAGGTCGATTGGGTGACCTGCTCGCCCAAAGACGCCCCCTGGCGCATCGACCGCGTGGACGAGCTCAAGATAGTTTACCAAGGTCAGGACGTGGAGGAGACAGCCTCGCATTTCGACTGCCCCCTGCGCTACCTGCAGCCCTGCTCAGGCCTCAACACCGCCGAGACTATCGACTACATCTTACAACACCCGCGCTGGCGCCTCTCGCTCCAGACCCACAAGCTTATCGACATCCGTTAAAGCCATGCTCCTGCGTCTGTTATCACTGATAGTCATTGCGCTCGCCTTCCCGGCGACGCAGCTTTGCGGCGCAGAGAGGGCCGATACAGCGGTGTATTTTGTCAACGTATATCCAGGCTCCGAGATTTACGAGCTTGAGGGTCACTCGGCAATACTCGTCGACATCGCCGGGCAGCGGCCCGTGGCCTACAACTTCGGCGTCTTCGACTTCGCCGCTCCCAACTTCGTGTACCGCTTCGTAAAAGGCGAGACCGACTATATGGCCGTGGCATGGCCGTGGGAGGCCTTTGTAGCGCCATACGTGAGAGACGGGCGCCGCGTGGTGGCTCACGAACTGAATTTCACCCCGGCTCAGACGCGCCGCCTCGTGGAACTCCTGCAGGAAAATGTGCGACCCGAGAACGCCGTCTACCGCTACAACTACGTGAAAGACAACTGCGCCACGCGTCCGCTGCGTGCCGTGGAACTGGCCTCCGGCGACAGTCTCAAGCTCGCCCCCGCACCCATAGAAGCGAACTCCTCGCTGCCTATCACCTTCCGCAATATAATGCGCCGCTACCATGCCAATTACCCATGGTATCAGTTCGGCATCGACCTTGCCCTCGGAAGCGGGATAGACTATCCGCTCGACTCCCGCGAACCCTCCTTTGCCCCCGCCGAGCTCGACGGCATGCTCCATGGCGCCACCACCGGCGGCAGCCCTTTGGTGCGCGACACTCTGGTGATAGCCGATTTCGCCCCCGATAATGCCGTGCTCGGGCCAACGCCTTGGTACCTGCGCCCCGACACCGTGTTCTGGATATTTTTCGCCGTGACACTGGCTCTTACTATCCGCGATATACGCCGCCGCAAGGTATGCCGCTGGTTCGACACCGTTTTTTTCAGCGCGCTCGGCCTCGTAGGCCTCCTCCTCACCTTCCTAATCTTTATTTCGGTGCATGAGGCCACCTCGCCCAACTGGCTTTACCTCTGGCTCAACCCGCTTTGCCTGCTGGTGCCCGCTTTAATTTGGATAAAACGAACCAAAATAGTGCTCGTTTGTTATCAAATAGCTAACTTTGCAGTGCTGTTGGCGCTGTTGCTCCTGTGGCCCTTGGTGCCGCAGTCGGCCAACCCCGCATTTTTGCCCATAGTTTTGGCTGAGATGCTGAGGGCGGCAAGCTATGTTTACATCACCCGAACCACCCCGCTATCGCATAATTTAAAGTGAAAATCAAACGCCGTTTCATCAACACACCCGCCGTGCCCCGCCTTGTGGTGGCACTCGTGGCCTCGTTCGCTGCCATAGGTATGGCCGCTGCCGACGCCGCGCAGGCGCGTCTGTTAGTGAACATAGTGGTCGACGGCCTCGATGCCGATTACCTCGACCTGCTCCGCGAGCGCTTCGGCGAGGGAGGTTTCCGGAGGCTCGAGCGCGACGGTGCTTTCGTTACCGCCGCCGACTACGGTCCCGGCCTCGACGCCGCCGCTGCCACAGCCACACTCATGACCGGAGCCGCACCCTCGCTCAACGGTGTGGGAGGCGCGGTGCGATACGACCGCGAGCGCATGCGCCCCGTCGAAGTTTTTGCCGACCCCGACGTTTTAGGCAACTTCTCATCTCTCCCCTACTCCCCCAAAGCGCTGCGCGTAAGCACAATAAGCGATGAGGCACGCATTGCCTCGGGCGGCACCTCGGTGGCATATGCCGTGGCACCCTCTGCAGCCCAAGCCCTGAGCCTCGGCGGCCACGCCGCAAACGCATCTCTGTGGCTCGACAGCAAGACAGGCAACTGGGCCTCCTCAACCTACTTCAAGGAGATGCCCGTGGCAGTGGCCACCCGCAACCGCACAACGCCCCTTGCAAGCAGGCTCGACACCATGAGCTGGACGCCCTCGCTCAGCCCGGGCCAATACCCGGCGGTGCCCGACCACCTCAGCCGTTACCCCTTCCGATACGTATTCCCCCGCTCCAACCCGCAGCGGCTCGACATGTTTACGAGCTCGCCGCTGGTCAACCGCGAGGTAAACACCGTGGCCGGCGATCTGCTTACCACACTCAAAGTTGGTCAGCACGAGGGCGTTACCGACGTGCTAAGCTTAGCCTACACCCTCGCGCCCTACAACTACGGCAAGAACCCCGACAACCGTGTCGAGCTCATGGACGCATACGTCAAGCTCGACGCCAACATAGAGCAGCTGCTCAGCGACATAGACCGCCGCATAGGCCTCGACAAAACCGTGATAGTGCTCGCAGGCACCCCGCCGCGAACCCGCTCGCGCCGCGACTCCGACCAGTGGGGAGTACCCTTCGGCGAGTTTTCGACACGCAAGGCCATATCGCTGCTCAACATCTACCTCATGGCCGTCTACGGCAACGGCGACTATGTGTCGGCCTACCACGACGGGCAGTTCTACCTGAATCATAAACTGATGAAGGAGCGGTCGCTCGACGAGAGCGAAGTGCGCACCAAAGCCGCCTCTTTTATGGCGCGCATGACAGGCGTAGACCGCGTTTTCACCCTCGACGAAATTATCGCCGGCCACGCCGGTGAGCGTGCCGAGGCCCTGCGGCGCAACACAGTAAGTTCTGCCGCGGGCGACCTCACAGTCAACGTAGCACCGGGCTACGAGATAGTCGACGATTACAACAGCACCCCCTCGGCCGAGCGCATACCCATGGCCGAGCGCGCCGCCGCTACCACAGCGCCGGTGTTCATCCTCGCACCCGGCATAGCGGCCCAGACCATAGGCACTCCCGTCGACGCACGCACAATAGCTCCGGCGGTTTGCCGCATACTGCGCATACGCTCGCCCAACGGCGCGGCGCAAGCCCCGCTGCACCTTATTAAAAAATAAGCGCCGCGGGCCCGAAATTCCCTGAAATTTCGTAACTTTGCAGCTGACGCCGTAATACACCCGGCGCCGGTCATCACCTTATTTCACATCCCCAAGTAAAAAATATCACCCAACATATGTCATTCACTTCATTACTGAAAAAAGTCTTCGGCGACAAATCGACGCGCGACCTGAAGGCAATCAACCCCATTCTCCTCCAGATAAAAGAGAAGATGCCCGAGATGCAGAAGCTCTCTAACGACGAGCTCCGCGGGCGCATCACCGACGTTCGACGCGATATAGCCGAGGCCACCAAAGCCGACAACGACGCTATCGCCGAGCTCCGCGAGCAGGTTGAGACCCTCGCCTTTGAAAAGCGACAGCCGCTGTGGGACCAGATTGACGCTCACGAGAAAAAGATTCTCGACATCATAGAAGACAAGCTCAACGAGCACCTCCCCACCGTATTCGCTGCCGTGCGCGAGACAGCAGCCCGCTTTGCCGCCAGCGACACCGTGGAGGTTACCGCCACCGACTTCGACCGCGACCTCGCAGGCCAGGGCCGTGAGTTCGTGACTATCGAAGGCGACAAGGCCATATGGAAAAACCACTGGATTGCCGGTGGCAACGAGATAAAGTGGGATATGACCCACTACGACGTGCAGCTCATTGGCGGCATCGTGCTTCACCAGGGCAAAATCGCCGAAATGGCAACCGGTGAAGGCAAGACTCTCGTGGCAACCCTCCCTGTATTCCTCCGCTCACTCTCGGGCCGCGGCGTACACGTGGTAACCGTCAACGACTACCTCTCAAAGCGTGACTCCGAGTGGATGGGCCCGCTGTATATGTTCCACGGAGCTTCGGTCGACTGCATCGACAAGCACCAGCCCAACACTCCCCAGCGCCGCCGTGCCTACGAGTGCGACATCACCTACGGTACAAACAACGAATTCGGCTTCGACTACCTCCGCGACAACATGGCAATGTCGCCCGCCGACCTCGTGCAGCGCAAACACTACTACGCAATTGTCGACGAGGTTGACTCTGTGCTCATCGACGACGCCCGTACGCCTCTCATCATCTCGGGTCCCGTGCCCAAGGGCGACGACCAGCTCTTCAACGAGTACAAAGGCAACGTGGAAAAAGTGGTCAAGGCACAGCAGCGCCTCGTTACCTCTATCCTCGCCGAAGCCAAGACCAAGCTCGCTTCCGACAACAAAGACGAGCAGAAAGAAGGCGCTCTCCTCCTCTTCCGCGCCTACAAAGGCCTGCCCAAGAACAGCGCCCTCATACGCTTCCTCAGCCAGGAAGGCATGAAGAACACCCTCCTCCAGACCGAGGCCCACTACCTGCAGGACAACTCCCGCGAGATGCCCGTTGTCACCGACCCGCTCTACTTCGTGATCGACGAAAAGAACCGCTCGGTAGAGCTCACCGACAAGGGTATCGACGAGCTCACCGGCCATGCTCAGGACCCCCAGTTCTTCGTTCTCCCCGACATCGCCTCGCAGCTCTCCGAGCTCGAGCACATCGCCGACCCTGCCGAACGCCAGGAGCGCAAAGACGAGCTCATGGCAAACTACGCCATAAAGAGCGAGCGCGTACACACCGTGACCCAGCTCCTCAAAGCCTACACACTCTTCGAGAAAGACATCGAATATGTGGTTGACGAGAACAAGGTGAAAATCGTCGACGAGCAGACAGGCCGTATCATGGAAGGCCGCCGCTACTCCGACGGTCTCCACCAGGCTATCGAGGCCAAGGAAGGCGTAAAGGTAGAGGCTGCCACACAGACCTTCGCCACAATCACCCTGCAGAACTACTTCCGCATGTACCACAAGCTCGCCGGTATGACTGGTACCGCCGAGACAGAGGCAGGCGAGCTCTGGGACATCTACAAGCTCGACGTGGTGACTATCCCCACCAACCGCCCCATAGCGCGCGTCGACATGAACGACCGCGTATACCGCACCAAGAAAGAGAAATACGCCGCCGTCATCGAAGAAATCGTACGACTCCGCGACGCAGGCCGCCCCGTGCTCGTGGGTACTACATCGGTAGAAATCTCCGAGCTCCTCAAACGCATGCTCGACATGCGCAAAATCGAGGCTCAGGTGCTCAACGCCAAGCTTCACCAGCGTGAGGCCGAGGTTGTGGCTCTCGCAGGCCGCAAGGGCGTGGTGACAATCGCCACCAACATGGCAGGCCGCGGTACCGACATCAAGCTCACACCCGAAGTAAAAGAGGCCGGCGGTCTCGCTATCATAGGCACCGAGCGCCACGAGTCACGCCGCGTCGACCGTCAGCTCCGTGGCCGTTCGGGACGCCAGGGCGACCCGGGTTCGTCGGTATTCTTCGTGTCGTTCGAAGACCAGCTCATGCGCCTCTTCGCCACCGACTCCGTGGTCAAGATGCTCGACCGCCTCGGCTATAAAGAAGGCGAGATGATAGAGCACAAAATGGTGAACAACGCCATTGAGAAAGCCCAGAAGCGCGTAGAAGAGAACAACTTCGGCATACGTAAGCGCCTCCTCGAGTTCGACGACGTGATGAACAAGCAGCGTACCTACATCTACGAGCGCCGCCGCCACGCCGTGCTCGGCGAACGCATAGGCGTAGACATCGCCAACATGCTCTACGACACCGTCGAGAACATCGTCAACACCAACGAAAGCCCCGCACAGTACCCCGACCTCTGCAACGAGATATTCCGCGTGCTTGCCATGGAGGCTCCCTTCACCGAAGAAGAGTACGCCAACCTTACCAAGGAAGACAAGATTGACCGCCTCCACGAGGCAGCAGTCGCCGCACTCGACCGCAAGAGCGACCGCATACGCGAGGTTGCCCTCCCCGTGGTTACCCAAATGGCCGCGAACACCGACTACGACGGCCTCATACTCGTGCCCATTACCGACGGCAAGCGCGTGTTCAACATCCGCACCGACCTCCGCAAAGCCGTGGCCTCGGAGTGCCGCACAGTGGTAAGGGAGTGGCATAAGGCTCTCATGCTCGTCACTATCGACGAACTCTGGAAAGAGCACCTCCGCGAGCTCGACCAGCTGCGCCAGAGCGTGCAGAACGCCGCCTACGAGCAGAAAGACCCGCTGGTAATCTACAAAGTTGAGTCGTTCCACCTCTTCGAGAACATGCTCAGCAACCTCAACGCCAAGGCCGTGGCAGCACTCATGCGTGGCCAGATATTTATCCGTCAGCAGGCGCCCATGCCTCAGCAGAACGCCGCTCCCGAAGGCGAGGGCGAAGGCAACGAAGCCCCCGCTCAGCCTCAGGCTCCCCGTCAGCCCGAAGTGAAGGAAACCCGCGAGGAACTGCCCACCCGCCGCGAATACCGCGAGAGCAAGGCCAGCCTGCCCGGCGAGGAAGAGCAGCGCCGCGCAGCCTCGGCTCCCCAGGGGCAGCGCGAGAAGGTAATGCCCGCCAAGGCTTCCCCCCGTGTTGGCCGCAACGACCTCTGCCCCTGCGGCTCAGGCAAGAAATACAAGAACTGCCACGGCAGAAACCAATAAAAACAACTGCACCGGCTTCCTCCTGCGGGGAGCCGGTGCCTCACACCTCCTCCAATCTACCACATCTACACCATGCACAGCTACAATTTCGACTGCGTAATTGACCGCAGCGGCACCTCCGCCGTAAAAATCGACGGCCTCGACCGCGTTTTCGGGCGCCACGACCTCACTCCCCTGTGGATTGCCGACCTCGACTTCGCGGTATGTCCGCAAATCACCGAGGCTCTATTCAAGCGCCTGCAGCACCCCGTGTTAGGTTACTCCGAGCCCGGAGCAAGCTACTGGCAGTCTATCATCGACTGGAACCTGCGCCGCCACGGCTTCGGCATCGCACGCGAGGAGCTGTGCTTCATCCCCGGTGTGGTGAAAGGCATAGCCCTGGCAGTGAACTTCTTCACCCGCGAAGGCGACGCCGTGCTCATCCAGCCCCCGGTCTACACTCCCTTCCGAACGGTGGTCGAAGGCAATGGCCGACGCATAGTAGAGAACCCCCTCATATTCGAGGACGGCAACTACCGCATGGATCTCGATGGTCTCCGCAAGGTCGTGACAGAGCACAAGCCCAAGATGATGGTTCTCTGCAACCCTCACAACCCCATTGGTATTCAGTGGGATAAAGAAACCTTGGCCGAAGTGGCCGCCATTTGCCGTCAAGCCGGTGTTGTGGTTGTGAGCGATGAAATCCACGGCGACCTCATGCTCCATGGGCGCTCGCACATACCCTTCCTCTCCGCAGGCGAAGATGCCCGCGCAATAGGTGTGATGCTCGGCGCCCCCTCCAAGACCTTCAACATCCCCGGCCTCGTGAGCTCGTGGATGGTGGTCAAAAATCCCGAGCTCCGCGAACGTTTCTACAAATGGCTTGAAGTCAACGAGTTCAGTGCGCCCGTCCTCATCAGCACCATCGGCGCCGAAGCCGCCTACAACAACGGCGAGGCCTGGCTCGACCAGATGCTGCGCTACGTTGAGGCCAACATCGACTTCGTTGAAGACTACTGCCGCCGCAATATTCCCGAAATCAGCGTGGTACGCCCGCAGGCGTCCTTCCTGCTGTGGCTCGACTTCCGCCGCCTCAATCTCTGCCAGCGCGAAATAATGGAAATGCTCCTCGACAAGGCGCACCTCGCCCTCAACGACGGCACCATGTTTGGCTCGCAGGGCGCAGGTTTCGCCCGCCTGAACATTGGCACACCGCGATGTGTGCTCGCTTCGGCTCTCGAGAGCCTTGCAGCCGCAGTACACTCATCGGCGCGTTGCTGCTGCAATAACAACTAAGATGAACAGCTACCGAATATTCCCTCCCGAAGAAATTCTCGAGACAACAGTGAGCCTTCCGCCGAGCAAAAGCCTGGGCGCGAGGGCTCTCATACTCAACTATATCGCCGGAGAAGCTCCTGCCGGGGGCCATTGCTCCGACACCCGCACACTTTCGGCTATCCTCGCCGACGGCCTCCCTACCGACGGCCGCGAGCTCGACATTGCCGACGCCGGCACTGCCATGCGCTTTCTCACAGCGCTATGCGCCGCCTCTGAGGGCACACACTGCCGTCTGAAAGGCACTGCGCGCATGCACAAGCGCCCGATAGGGCCTCTCGTGCACGTGCTCCGCATGCTCGGCGCCGATATCGAATACCTCGGCGAAGAGGGATTTCCGCCCCTCGAAATCAAGGGACGCAGACTCTCCGGTGGCACCGTCGACATTGACGCCACCGACAGCTCGCAGTACGTATCGGCTCTCATGCTCGTCACTCCCCTGTTGGAAGCGCCGCTCACCATACGCCTGCTTGGCGAGGCTCACTCCACGCCCTACATACGCATGACAGCCGATATGCTGCGTAAATGCGGTGCCGAAGTCGACTTCGAGCGCGACATGGTGGCAGTATCATGCCCTGCACCCCTGCGCCCGATCAGCGAGAGCGAGCCCGACTGGAGTGCCGCAGCTTTCTGGTACGAAATTGCCGCCCTCACAGCCGGGTGGGTTACACTCAGCGGCCTGCGTGCCGACTCACTGCAGGGCGACCGAGGAGTGGCAGAACTCTTCGAACGCCTCGGAGTGCTCACCGAGTTTACCGACGAAGGGGCCGAACTCTCGGCAACACCCGACCTGTGGAGCAATCTCGACGCCGACCTCGCCGACATGCCCGATGCCGTACCCGCACTCGTAGCCACCTGCTGTCTCGCGGGTATCCCCTTCCGCCTAAGCGGCGTAGGCGCGCTCCACCACAAGGAGTGCGACCGCATAGAGGCGCTGACAGCCGAAATGGCGAAGTTAGGCTGCCTGCTCGAGACGGAGGTCTATGGCACTGTTCTCACATGGGACGGGCGCCGCATACCCGTGCGCGAGCTCCCCGTGTTCGATACATACAACGACCACCGCATGGCCATGGCCCTCGCTCCCGCCTCAGTATTCGTGCCCGGCATTGTTATCAACGGCACAGAGTGCGTCGAAAAATCATACCCCGGTTTCTGGCAGCACCTCAGCGAAGCCGGTTTCCGCCTCGCCGACCCCTCGGAACCCCTTCCTGAAGCCGAATGACAGTAATTCTCATACTTTTGGCAGCGATTGTCGGCGTGGGCGCACTGCTCTACGCCGAACACCGCCTGCACCTCTTCCGCAACAAAGGCAAGGAGGCGAGCGAAGGGCAAACCCCGGTCGCCCCGACGCCCGACACCGAAGGCGAGGAGTGCTGCGGCATGCACATAACATGCGAGAAAGACTCCCTGTTGGCAGCCGTATCCGAAAAAATAGAGTATTACGACGACGAGGAACTCGACCGCTATGCCGGAACCGACGCCGCGGCATACACCGACGAGGCCGTCGAGGAGTTCCGCGACATACTCCTCTCCATGCAGCCCGACGACATTGCCGGGTGGGCCCGAAGCCTCCAGCTCCGCGGCATAGCCCTACCCGAGGCCGTGCGCGACGAGCTCCTGATGATTGTTGCCGAAACCCGCCAAGCCCGCACCGCACATGCTTCAATATCTGCAATATAGCTTTTTCTGGCAAGCTCTAATAGCCGTGGTGCTGCTGAGCGTCTGCTCGGCAGTAATCGGCACATATATTATCTCGCGTCGCCTCGTGGCTATCTCCGGCGGCATCACACACGCCTGCTTCGGAGGCCTCGGCCTCGGTTATTTCCTCGGCGTGAGCCCCGTGGCCATGGCTGCCCTCTTCGCCGTAGGCTCCTCGGCAGCCGTCGAGAGCCTGTCGCACCGCTACAACCTGCGCGAAGACTCCGCCATTGCCGTTGTATGGGCATTGGGCATGGCCTTGGGCGTGCTCTTCGTGTTCATGACGCCCGGCTATGTGCCCGAGCTCAACGCCTTCCTCTTCGGCAACATCCTCACCGTCTCGCGAGCCGACCTGTGGGTTTTCGGCGCCTATGCCCTGCTACTGGGCCTATTCTTCGCATGGAAGCGCCACACCATAGTCGCGGTAGCCTTCGACCGCGATTTCGCCGCCGTGGCAGGTCTCCCCGCACGCTTCATATCCTATGCCATGACCGTCTTTGTGGCCGTGTGCATAGTGCTCACAATCAGGCTCGTGGGTATAATGCTGCTGATGTCGATGATGTCGCTGCCAATAATCACCGCCGAGATATTCTGCCACCGCTTCACACCCCTCATGCTGCTCTCGGCAGCCCTGTCGCTTGTAGCCTCAATCGTAGGACTCTTCCTCTCGACCGTCGTCGACGTTCCCTGCTCTGCGCTCATCGTCCTCATCCTGGCAGCCTTCTTTATCGCCGCACGCATTTTTGCGACGATAGCAACCCGCAAATAACAATTCAGACGCATTTTTAAGGATAAACCGCTGTTTATCCGCTATTTTTGTATATCTTTGCGACATAGAACCATTAAAATCAGTTTATAGCAATGAGAAATCGATTCGTGTTGTATATTGCTGCTATCCTTTGCATATTTGCCCTTGCGTCGTGCTCCACAGACGGCGACGAACCCTACTATGCCGCGCCTTCTAAAATGGACTTTTCCGATGCTATCGCCCTGGCGCTCCTTGGCAACCCGGCTCAGGAAGAAAACGGAGCAGTGCTCTATGCCCTCGATGCAAGAGGAAAACTCGCACCTGTCGAGGTAGAGCTCGCAAGCGATAACGCCGGCGATAAGGTTCGCGCACATATTCTCACTAAAGGCGCAGTGAATCTCCACGATGATTGCTTCGCCCTCCTGGAGTGCAGCTACCGCTCAATCGACAATCCTTCGCAAATGATACCATGGGAAGAAATTCCAGCCTCATTCAGTTACATAATTGTACGCAAGGCTGATTGCGGTATGTTTGGCTTTGGCGATAATGAACTGCTTAAAAAGATTATCAACACAGTGCATACTCCGCGCTCAGTAAAAATTAACGATGAAGAGTTTCTTATCCTGGCAGATTACGGCGAGGCCATGATTAAGCTCAACGGAGACCACGTAAGCTGTAAGAATATGTTCGGTGAAGGCATATACAATGGAGCAGCAGTCTATAGCAACAACAGGATTTATTCAACAATGAAAGCGAACTCATTGGCGGCCTCCATATACTTCGATGACGCTCCTACTAAATTCTTGAGTGCGGAAAGCTTCGGCAGTCCTGTGGTCTGTTCATATTTCCTGCTCGCCGACGGGCTTGGTGCCATAAGAAAGTCGCATCAATCCGGCAACACATATCTGAGCTTCAATATTATCGATTGCGACCGAAGCGGTGAGGTTTCAATCACAGAAATTGCCCGGTTGGAAGGCCCCTACGGCGAATACGATGACGTGTACGGGTGCTATGACGGAGGGGGCAAGATTATATTGCAGAATCATTATTCTGACTTATCTGTAATTGATAAGGACGCAGGCACGTGGGAGCCGTTTACCCCGGATTTAGGCAATAATTGGTATAGTTTCGAGATATCGCCCGCAAACTACTATCAAGGTTGCCTTTGGGGTGTGAACAGTTCAAATTGGAATAACTATCCTACACAAGCCTGGTTTAGTACCAAGACCCTCAGATGTGGCTCTATAACCCTCAACTATGATTTCACCGGCATATATGATATTCGGAAAATAAAAGACTTTGACAACGGGCACATGTACATTTTCGGCACCCGCGGCAGCGATGGCGCCAATCTCGTAATAAAGGCAGATATAGCCACTGCCGGGTGTGCAATAATTTTCTCTGATACCGAGGAGAAAATATCAACCCTTGTGCCTCTGGATTGAAAGGGACTGAATACAGCACAGGCGTAACCTCCCGACCCGGGGTTGCGCCTTTCTTTTTCATTGCTGTTCATATAGATACGGAGATACTTTTTATGGCACAGGAACTTGAAAGTCATTTTTTTTGTTTATTTTTGCACAAAAATGCGGAATATGGCAGAACGAAAATACTTTCCCGTGGGCATAGAAACTTTCTCTGAACTTATAGAGAAAGACTATGTGTACGTCGACAAAACGGCGTACATCCACAATCTGGTGACCGAAGGAAAGTACTATTTCCTGAGCCGTCCCCGCCGTTTTGGCAAAAGTCTTCTGCTCTCTACTATAGAGGCCTTCTTTCAGGGTAGGCGTGAGCTCTTCGACGGGCTCGCCATAACCAGCTACGACCACAACTGGGATAAGCATCCTGTATTCAGGCTTAATCTTGTAAATTTCGACACCGGCTCGACCGCCGGCCTGCTCTCTATATTGGAGCAGCACATCGCGGGGTGGGAGCATGAATATGGAATCCCTGCCGGTAAACTCGAACTCGCCCAGCGCTTCTACGGTGTGATTCGCAAAGCCGTTGAGACAAGCGGCAAGCAAGCTGTGGTGCTTATTGATGAATACGACAAGGCTCTTGTGAGCTCGCTCGACGACCACGCCCTAAATGAGAAATTCAGAGCCATATTAAAACCGATATACGGTACACTTAAAGCCGCCGACCGATATATACGCTTTGGAATGATTACAGGTGTCTCGCGATTCTCGAGGCTCAGTATTTTCAGCGATGTCAACAATCTCAACGATATTTCGCTCGATGAAAGTTTCAATGCTATCTGCGGCATAACGGAAGAAGAGCTGCTGCGCGACTGCCGCCTCGGCATTGAAAAGCTTGCAAGGCGGTTCAGTGTGTCTTTCGAGGATATGTTCGGTATTCTTAAACAGAACTACGACGGCTATCACTTCACGGCAGCATCGCCCGACATCTACAATCCGTTCAGCCTTATGTCGGCTTTCCGCAAGGAAGAAACCGGAGCATATTGGTTCGCGACCGGAACGCCTACTTTCCTCATTTCGGCCCTGCGGGATGCCGATACTTATCTGCCCGACCTGCTGCATACAGAGGCCGATACCACTGAATTGGCAAATATCGACACAGACTCAGGCTCAGCTGCGGCATTGCTTTTCCAGACAGGATACCTCACCATAAAATCTTATGACCCGGTATTCAAAACCTACAGGCTCGGGCTGCCTAACCGCGAAGTCAGCGAGGGCTTCTTCAAAGATTTGTTGCCGGCCTATATGAACAATGAGCAGGGTGCGGGATTGCGAAACGTAAGGAACCTGTGCCTCAAACTGATGAAAGGTGATGTCGACGGGTTCTTGAATCATCTTAAATCGTTTTTAGCCGATATTCCCTACGATTTGTCGAAGAACAAGCCCGAGGTATATTTTGAGAATAATATCTATATTATTTTCAAGCTTATGGGCTTCATTGTGCACACCGAATACCGCACAAGCGCAGGGCGTATCGACCTACTGGTGGCCACAGAGCAATACATTTATGTTATTGAACTGAAACTGAATGGCACCGCAGGAGAAGCTCTTGCCCAAATTGATGACAGGCAATATGCACAAGCCTTCGGAAGCGACGGCCGCAAGGTGTTCAAAATTGGCATAGCGTTCTCGCCGGCAACCCGAAATATCGACAACTGGGTGGTAGGCTGAGACGATTCCACTCCCAAAAAGCCTGCTTTTGCAATTTTTTTTGTAATTTTGCTGATTCATAACAAGCATATACAGCATTATAGATGAAAATAGCAATAGTAGGCGCTTCGGGCGCCGTGGGTCAGGAATTTCTACGCGTGCTCGAGAGCTCGCCGATTGCGATTGATGAATTGCGGCTTTTCGGCTCGTCGCGCAGCGCGGGCAAGGTCTATACTTTTCGTGGCGAGCCCACGGAGCCGGTGCGTGAGCTCACCGACGATCCCGCTCAGTTCGAGGGCATAAGCTACGCCTTTGTATCGGCCGGCGGCGATGTTTCAAAGAACTACGCAGATGTAATCACAGCCCGCGGTGCCATAATGATTGATAACTCAAGCGCTTTCCGTATGGACGCCGATGTGCCCCTGGTAGTGCCCGAAGTAAATGGCGCCGACGCTCTCGACGCTCCCCGCCGTATTATTGCGAACCCCAACTGCACCACAATCCAAATGGTGGTGGCACTCAACGCCATACATCGCCTCTGCCCTATCAAGCGTGTGCACGTGGCCACCTACCAGGCTGCCAGCGGCGCAGGAGCCACGGGCATGGAAGAGCTCGAAGCCCAGAGCAAGGCTATTGCTGCCGGCCAAGAGCCGGAGGTAAAGAAATTCGTGAGCCAGTTAGCGTTCAACCTCATACCCCACATCGACGTCTTCACCGAAAACGGATACACCCGCGAGGAGATGAAGATGCACAACGAGACTAAGAAAATAATGCACGCCCCGGCACTCGAGGTAAGCGCCACATGCGTGCGTGTGCCTGTGATGCGTGCCCACAGCGAGGCCATATGGGTAGAGACCGAGCGCCCGATTACTCTCGACGAGGCCCGCAAGGCCTTCGAGGAAGCTCCCGGAGTGGTACTCATCGACAAGGCCGAGGCGCTGGGCTATCCCATGCCTCTCGACGCCGCAGGTAGCGACCCTGTGTATGTGGGACGCGTGCGGCTCGACCTCGCCAACCCCTGCGGCCTGTCGTTCTGGACGGTGGCCGACCAGATACGCAAGGGCGCTGCCCTGAACGCCGTGCAGATTGCCGAGTTTATCGAACGGAACAAGCAACAATGACCCTATGATAGCACTGTCGCAAGCCCTCGTGACACAACCGGTGCAGATATTCCTTATCGTGCTGGTTATAATCCTGCTTGCGCCTCTGCTGCTCAACAAACTCAAGATTCCGCACATCATAGGCATGATTGCCGCCGGTGTGCTTGTGGGGCCCTACGGCTTCGACGTTCTCGACAACGACAGCTCATTCGCTATCTTCGGGCAGGTGGGCCTCCTCTACCTCATGTTCCTCGCCGGGCTTGAGATAGACATGTACCACTTGCGCCTCAACCTCAGGCGCGGCCTTCTCTTCGGCGTCCTCACCCTTGTGATACCGCTTGTGTTGGGCGTTCTCTCGAGCATCTATCTGCTGAAGCTCGACATCACCACCTCGCTTCTCTTGGGCGCGATGTACGCCTCGCATACCCTGCTCTCCTACCCCGTGGTGGCGCGCTTCGGCCTCACCAAGTCGCCCGCAGTGCTCATTGCCATTGTGGGCACCATAATGGCCGTTATAGGCGCTCTGCTTGTGCTTGCGGCCACGGTGAGCATGCGTCAGGAGGGTTATTTCAATATTTCGGCAATCGGACTGCTCATGCTGCGCATGGCCATATGGGTGGCTGCCCTGCTCTACCTCTATCCGCGCACCACACGCGCCTTCTTCAAGAAGTACAGCGACAAGGTAATGCAATATGTGTTCGTGCTCGTGCTCGTGTTCCTGGCGGCATGCACGGCGCAGCTTATCGGCCTTGAGCCTGTGTTGGGAGCCTTCCTCGCCGGTCTGCTCCTCAACCGCTACGTGCCTGTCGGCTCGGCACTCATGGCCTCCATAGAGTTTGTGGGCAACGCACTCTTCATACCCTACTTCCTCATTAGCATCGGCATGATGATCAACGTGCGGGTGTTCAGCGACAGTTCCACCCTCGTCATCGCCGCCATAATGCTGGCGGTGGCCATAGCAGGCAAGTGGCTGCCGGCCTTCATAGCACAGAAAATCTACCGCTTCGACGGCTACAGCCGCAATGTGATGTTCGGCCTCACGGCGGCGCATACCGCCGTGGCACTCGCGGTGGTGTCGGTGGGCTACCGGCTGGAGATGTTCGACGAGAAAATTCTTAACAGCACTATCGCCGTAATCCTCTTCACCTGCGCCCTGGCGCCGATTGCCACAGCCTCGGCTGCAGCGCGCCTCAAGGTGAAGACCATGGAGGAGGAGGGCAACGACAACCCCATGCGGCGCACACGCGTCAACAACACGCTAATTGCCGCCGCTACGCCCGTCACCACGGGCGCGCTTGTGGAAATGGCAGTGCTGATGCGCAACGACCGGGGCTCGCACAATTTCTACGCCATACACGTGCGTAACGACAACTCGGCGCAAGCCAAGGCCGTGGCTCAGAACGCCCTCGCTCTTGCCCGCAAAACGGCTGCGGCAGCCAATATCAACGTGGCGCCGCTCGACCGCTACGACCTCAACACCGTAACGGGCGTGCTCAACGCCATTGAGGAGCGCGACATCACGGAGATTATCCTTGGCATGCACCGCCGCGCCACTGTCATCGACTCTTTCTTCGGCAACAAGGTTGAGCAGCTGCTCCGCTCCACCAACAAGATGCTAATGATTGTGCGCACCTTTATCCCCGTGAACACTGTCACACGCATTGTGGTGTGGGTGCCTGAGGGCGCCCAATATGAGACCGGTTTCAGCCGCTGGGTGCGCAATCTCTCGCGCCTCACAAGGCAGATTGGCTGCCGCATAGTGTTCTGCTGCCCGCCCGACACGCAGCCGCTGATACGCGGGGTTATCTACACTGAGAACTACGGCATACGCGTAGAGTTCATGACCTCCGACGGCTGGGACGACTTTATTGTTATGAGCAACCGCGTGCTCGACGACGACCTCTTCGTGGTCATAGCGGCACGCCCGCAGTCTGTCTCCTACCGCCCCGAAATGGCCGAGATGCCCGCTTTCCTGCAGCGCTATTTCAACCGCAACAACCTCATGGTGGTGTACCCCGAGCAGTTTGGCGAGGCGCCAGTCCTCACATCTTTCACCGACCCCCTGGCAAGCGACATCGCAGCCACGGCATCGCCGCTGTGGGTAAAGATTCGCTCGCGGGTGAGGAAAATCAAGAACTGAAAAAACCGGGGCCGCGCGTGCGCACCCCGGTTTCTATTTAATTGTCAATTCCTGTAATCGGTTCAGCTATTTTTGAGCTCATGGCCCATGCGCACCTTCTTGGTGTGCATATAGCGCGCGTTATAGGGGTTGGGTGCCACCTCGATAGGCACGTTCTCAACCACTTCGAGGCCATAGCCTTCGAGCCCCACGCGCTTCACGGGGTTGTTGGTCATAAGGCGCATCTTGCGAATGCCGAGCATGCTCAGAATCTGTGCACCCACGCCGTAGTCGCGCTCGTCGGCATCATGGCCCAGGTGTATGTTTGCCTCAACGGTATCGAGGCCCTCTTCCTGCAGCTTGTAGGCGCGTATCTTATCCATAAGACCAATTCCGCGGCCCTCCTGGTTGAGATAAAGCACAGCGCCGCGGCCTTCTTTCTCAATCATTTCCATGGCTTTGTGGAGCTGCTCACCGCAGTCGCAGCGCTTGGAGGCGAAGATGTCGCCGGTAGCGCACGAAGAGTGCACACGCACGAGCACAGGTCGGCCGTCGGCAACATCGCCCTTGATGATAGCGATATGTTCGAGGCCGTTGCTCTTCTGGCGGAAGGGGATGAGGCGGAAGTGACCGTAGGCGGTGGGCATATCAACTTCAACGCCCTCTTCCACGAGCTGCTCGTTGGCCATACGGTAGGCAATGAGGTCGCGGATCGACACCAGCTTCATGCCCCACTCATCAGCTTTTTGACGGAGTTCGGGCAGGCGTGCCATGGTGCCGTCGTCGCTCATAATCTCCATGAGGGCGGCCGCGGGCTGGAGGCCTGCCAGACGGGCGAGGTCTACGGCAGCTTCGGTGTGGCCGCAGCGGCGGAGCACGCCGAGGTCCTGCGCATAGAGCGGATTGATATGGCCGGGACGGCCGAAGGTGGCGGGGGTCGAGGCAGGGTCGGCCAGGGCACGGATAGTGGCGGCACGGTCGTCGGCGCTCACGCCGGTGGTGCAGCCCTCGAGCTTGTCGACAGTGACAGTGAAAGGCGTGCCGAGCATCGAGGTGTTGTTCTCCACCTGGTGCGGCAGTTCAAGCTCGGCACAACGCGACATTGTAATGGGCGCGCAGAGCACACCGCGCGCATTCTTGAGCATGAAGTTCACCTGCTCGGGAGTAATCTTTTCGGCAGCGACTATGATATCGCCCTCGTTCTCGCGGTCTTCGTCGTCGACGACAATCACCATTTTTCCCTGGCGGAAGTCATCGATAGCGTCCTTGATGTTGTCAAGCTTGATTGTCTTGTCCATGATTATTATCGGTATCTTTATTTACTGTATCAGAGTCTCCTCCCAGCCGTCGTATAAGGTTCTCGGTAGTGCTCACCACCACTTTTATATTCCGTGCCGACGGCTTGAAAGGATATTGGTTGAGAAGATTTATAGTGTAGATATCGGAGCTGTTCGACAGATAGTCTACGAGCTTATTAAGCGGAGCGTTGAGTGCCGGGGCTCCGGCAAACAGCCTTACGACCTTTGGCAGCCGGCCAAGACGCTCGCTCTCGGCACGCGCCATGGCAAGGAACTCGGTGACCATGGCCACGGCTTCGTCGGTATGAACCTCGGCCATACGCACCTCCTTGAGCGTGAGCGAGCGCTCAGTGCCCTTGCCCAAGAGACGGTTGAAGAAGTTGCGGTAGGCATCGAAGTTGAACACTGCCGAGTCGCCCACGGCTTTGTAGGTGAAAAACACGCCTAAGGGCAGCAGAGCCATTGAGCTGAGCCATATACCCTCCCACACCGGAACTTTGCCGTCACGGGCCATTTTAAAGCCCGCATTGTCGATTATAAAGTAAACAATGAAGAGCAGCACCGAGATTACAAGCGGAGTGCCTATGCCACCCTTTTTGATAATGGCTCCCAGAGGGGCGCCGATGAAGAAGAACACTATGCAGGCAAAAGAGAGGGTGAATTTGCGCTGCATCTCTATATCGTGGCGGCGCATGAGTTTGGCCTGCTCGGCAAGAGCCATGCTGCGATAGAGGTAGTCCTGCTTCTGCCGTTTGGCCTTGGCGAGCGCCTGCGTCACATAAGTCTTGGCATAGCCGGGGTTGGGCGATACGAACAGCGAGTCAACATCGAGGGGCTCGGCAAGTGTGATGTCGGGCTTCTGAGTAACCACTCTCTGCCCCTCTTCAACCCTTGTGGTAGGATATATGCCGAAGCGCGGCGTAGCGAGAATCTCGCCCGCATACACATTGCCTATCGAATCGACCTGCCGGGTGAGCGAATCAATCGAGTGCTTCAGCTCGCTTATGTTCTGGCCGATATACTGGCTGCGCATGCCGCCCTCGTCGATGCGGTTGAAATTGGCATCGAAGGGGAAGTAAACCTCTTTCTCGGTGAAGTGCTCACGGCGGAAAGGCAGGTAGCGGTCGCCCGTGTTTGTGCCCATGGAGTTGTCGCGCATATTCTCGAACATCTCACCGCTGTAGAGGTGCAGAAAAAGGCGCGTTTTATCTTCGGTGAAATTAAAGCGTCCCGAGTCGGCAAGGATAACGCGGGTGTTGTCGATACCCTTCGAGAGGTCGTAGATAATCATACCGTAGAGCATGCCGGTCTCGGCATCCTTGCGGTCGATATAAAGATTCATATTCGGAATCTGGTCGTAGAACGACTTCTCGGGAATCTCGACCTCGGGCGACTTTTGCCGAACCGAGAACAGGAGCGTCCACATCTTGGTCTGCGCGACAGGCAGCACGTTGTTCTGGAAAAAAAACGCGCCTATGGCCACGAAAATCATCAGCACAGTAAGAGGCTTCATGATGCGGAAGAGCGAGATTCCTGACGCCTTCATGGCCGTCAGCTCGAATTTCTCGCCCAGGTTACCGAAAACCATCAGCGAAGCCAGCAGAACGGCGAGCGGCAGCGCCGTGGGCACCATAGTCAGCGCCGCATAGAAAAACAGTTCGGCGATGACACTCACCTGGAGTCCCTTGCCCACAAGGTCGTCGATCGACTTCCACAGGAACTGCATGAGCACTATGAACAGGCATATGAAAAACGTCATTGCCAGCAGCGGCAAAAACCGCTGCAGCATGTAGCTGTAAAGACGTTTCATCACTGTCATAGATAATACACAAATTTTCTGCAAAGATACGACTAAGCGAGCGCAACGGCAAATTTATTTGCATGTTGCCGAGCGTGAGTATCTTCGGCTAACAGCCAAAGTACGATTAAGCGAGCGCAACGGCAAATTTATTTGCATGTTGCCGAGCGTGGCACCCCGTGACACATGTAGGGGCGCGCCCGACCAGCCTCGCCAGGGTAGGAGTCTACCCCTGCACAAGACGCCTCTCCGAGGCTACTTATATAGTGCTATCTCAGGCCTCAGGCCTCAGGCTGAAGCCTGAGGTTTATCACCATGCGCTCTCTCCGAGAGCTTGAATATGCTTTATTTGAGAGCACGCGCCTAACCGAGGTTACACCCACTCAGCACCCGCTTAAAGCTTTGGTGTTGTGCGAGAGCGGAAAGCCCGAGTTTGCAAGGCGACTGCCATTGCTCTATGGCAGGCAAGAAAGGGGCAGACAAAAGGGAGTGTGAATTTGTTTCGGAAATCAAGGTTTACCTTGATTAACGGCAGGCGAAGCGGAGGCGCTGACACGCGGGCGCGTTTGATTGTGAGGCCAACCTGCACAAGAAGCCTCACCGAGGTTACGCCCACTCAGCACGCTCGGAAAGCTTTGGTGTTGTGCGAGGGCGGAAAGCCCGAGTTTGCGAAAAGTGTTTATTTGTTTCAGAAATCAAGGTTTACCTTGATTAAGGGGAGGTGCGCACGGTGAAAGGGCGCCTGACCCGCGGGCGCCATGTATGGCGCCCCTACAAGGGGGCACGGAGGCAGCGCGAAAAGCATAAATCCGGGGTATATATACAAAAAAAGCCCTCCGGGCTGTTGCTCGGAGGGCTGAGAGGGGGCGGTTACCTACTTTTCCACTTTCGCAGTATCATCGGCGTGGCAAGGTTTAACTTCTCTGTTCGGAATGGGAAGAGGTGGAGCCCTTGCGCTATTGCCACCTTAGTGAGGTTTCAGTGCTCGCTTGCACTGTAGAAGGTAAGAGTAATTGCTATTGGAAGCGGCGGCCTCTTGCGGGGCGCCGGAACGCGATCTCTGAATCAATCTCTCTTGAACGAGGAGGGGCAGTTGTCTGCCGCCTGACTTGGCCGGCGGGGCCCGTCAGGGTTTGTTTGGGGGACTTGCGTCCCGGAAAGGGTTTGGGTGATTAGTATCGCTCGGCTGTAG